>CAZZIF010000362.1:0-4220 GCA_964654025.1 uncultured bacterium | reverse complement strand
CGTGCCTTGGGCCGGCCGCCCCGGCGCTCCTCGGGCGGCCGGACCTCGGAATCCCTAGTCGTCATCGCCGGCGCTGTCCTCCTCGATCCGGTCGGTACGCAGGAGGTGCACCATCTCGATACCGGCCTGGGCAGCCTCCCAGCCGCGCCCGCCGCCCTTGATACCGCTGCGCTCGATCGCCTGCTCCATGGTCTCGGCCGTGATCACGCCGAAGATCGTCGGGACACCGGTGTCCCAGCCGACCTGGGCTACCCCGCGTGAGACTTCCTTGGCAATGTAGTCGAAATGGGTCGTATCACCCCGAATGATGCAGCCCAGCGCCAGGATCAGATCGTACTGCTTCGTCTCCGCCCGACGCTTGGCCACCAAGGACACCTCGAACGATCCCGGGACCCAGAAGAGGTCGACGTCATCCTCGTTGCATCCATGCTGGACCAGACACTCCAGTGCCCCCTCGACCAGTCGCTCGGTCACGACCCGCCCGTAGCGGCTCGCCACGAGGCACACCTTCAGACCGCTCGCATCGAGCGGCGGCAGATACTCGCGCACAGGTTTCTCCTTTCCAGGTACAACGCCCATTCGTCCAGTCCGTTCAACACCGCTCCCGTTCGGCCAGTCCGTTCAACACCGCTCCCGTTCGGCCAGTCCGTTCAACACCGTTCCCGACTGCCCGATGGAGGATCCGTCGCCGGTGCGCCGGGTTTCGCGTCGGCTTCGAAGCAGTGGCCCATCTTCGTCCGCTTGGTGGCCAGGTAGGTGCGGTTGAATGGCGTGGGATCGGTCACCACCGGAATGCGCTCGACGATCTCGAGACCGTGGCCCTCGAGCCCCACCCGCTTGGCGGGGTTGTTCGTCAGCAGCCGGATCCGGTGACATCCCAGGTCGCGCAGAATCTGCGCCCCGATGCCATAATCGCGCTCGTCGGCGGCGAAGCCCAGCCTCAGATTGGCCTCCACGGTATCGAGGCCCTGGTCCTGCAGATGATAGGCCCGGATCTTGTTGGCGAGACCGATCCCCCGTCCTTCCTGCCGCATGTAGAGCAGGATGCCGCCCTCACGCCCGATCTGCTCCATGGCCATGCGCAGCTGGAAGCCGCAATCGCACCGGAGGCTGAAGAGCGCATCGCCGGTCAGGCACTCCGAATGCACGCGAACCAGAGGCGGGGTATCGCCGGCCAGATCCCCACGCACGAGCGCCAGATGCTGCGCCCCGTCGATCGCGCTCTCGAAGGCGTGCGCGCGAAAGAATCCGTATTCGGAGGGGAAGTCGGCCACATCGACCTTGCGCACCAGCGTCTCGGTGCGGTTGCGATAGGCGATCAGGTCGGCCACGGAGATCATCCTGAAGCCGAAACGCGAGGCGATCTCCCGCAGCTCGGGCATTCGGGCCATCGATCCGTCCGCGCTCATGATCTCGCAGAGCACGCCGGAGGGGTAGAGCCCGGCCATGCGCGCCAGGTCCATGCTGGCCTCGGTATGCCCCGCCCGGCGCAGCACGCCGCCGGGGGCGGCACGCAAGGGAAAGACGTGTCCGGGACGGGCCAGGTCTTCCGGACGCGTGTCCGGGTCGATCAGCACCCCGACGGTGCGAGCCCGGTCGAAGGCGGAAATGCCCGTGCTGGTGCCCTCTTTGGCGTCGACCGAGATGGTGAAGTGCGTCTGCAGACGAGCCGTGTTCCGCGCCACCATCGGCGGCAGGTCCAGTTCGACGAGCCGGGCCTCGGGCAGGGAGACACAGATCAATCCCCGGCCGTAGGTGGCCATGAAGTTGATCATCTCGGGCGTAATGCGTTCGGAGGCACAGATCAGGTCCCCTTCATTCTCACGCGCCTCGTCATCGACGACGATGACCATCTCGCCATTGGCGATCGCGGCGACGGCCGCCGGGACCGGATCAAGCCCACTGCCCTGGGCCGCCACAGGCTCGTTGGCCGTGCCGCCACCCCGCTCGGCACCCTTCGCTCGCGGGCGCTCGTCGCCGTTGTCCTTCGATCGGCTGCTCACCGCATACCTCCTGGATTCGCCGGTGTCCGCGGCGGATCTCCCCTGCCCCCAGCCGCGGCTCTCATCGCCGCGGTCCCCGGGAGCCCAGAAGCGACTCAACGTACTTCGCCACGAGATCCACCTCCAGATTCACCCGCCGTCCGGGCTGGTACTCCCCGATACAGGTGCGGGAGAGGGTCTCGGGAATGATATAGAGGCGGCTCTGCCCGCCTCGCAACGAGCCGACGGTCAGGCTCACGCCGTTGACCGCCAGTGATCCCTTTTCCACGACATACCGCCTGAGAGCGGCGTCCAGATGAAGCGTCAGGACCCAATCGGAGCCCTCCCGGCCCGCGCGCAGGACAGATCCGACTCCATCCACGTGTCCTTGGACGATATGCCCGTCAAAGCGTCCGTTGGCCGGCAGGGCGCGCTCTAGATGCACGCGGGTGCCCCGTCGCCACTCGGTGGCGGTGGAACGTCGCAGCGTTTCCTCAACCGCCGAGACCACGAACTGGCCCGCGGGACGCTCGCCGGATTCGGCCGTGAGACAGATGCCATCGAGTGCGACCGAGTCCCCCGCCGCGATCTCGTCGGCGCACCCGGCCGAGAAGGCCAGCCGCCGTCCTCCGGCGTAAGGCTGCACGCTCTCGAGCCGGGCCACGCTCTCAATGATGCCCGTGAACATCGTCCAGCGCCCTCCGCGTACGTTCCACCTGCTCCCGAAGGAGCGCATCTCCCTGGGCAGAGAAGGCCTCCACCAAGAGATCGCCACCGCTCGGGCGAGCTCGCAGTCCCACCAACCGGCACCCTTCCTCGATCGACCTGACGCCCAACGCCCGCGTCCATGTCTTCCGGCCACCCAGCAAGAGCGGCGCGACGAAGAGCCGGAAACGGTCTACCAGACCCTGCTGGATCAAACTGCTGGCCAGTTCCCCACCACCCTCGACCAGGATGTCCATCAGCCCGCGCTCGGCACAGGCCCCTAGCAGCGCCGGCAGTGACACGCGCCGGGTAGCCAACTCGGCCTCCAGGGGCAAGAGCTGAACCCCGGCGGCCTCCAGCGCCCCCCGCGCCTGGCGGGCCGCCGCCTGGGTGCTGGCCACGATCCAGGGGCCGCCTCCCGGACCGGTCGCCTTGAAGTGGGCCAGCAAGGCGTCGTCCCGGGCGCAGGCAGCCTCCGAGTCGACGACAATCCTCGCCGGTTGGTGGCGGCCGGTCTTCTCGAGGAGCCAGTCCCGTTCCTCGGCCAGCTCCCCGCGTCCGTCGAGTTCGTCCGCCAATCGGCGGGCCACACCGCGGGCCACACCGCGGGCCACACCGCGGGTCACACCGCGGGTCACACCGCGGGTCACACCGCGGGTCACCACCCGGCCACCCTGCAGACCCGCCTTGCTGCCCGTCCGGCTGGTGAGCACGCACCGGTCCCGCTCCAACGTCCCCCGTCCTACCAAGATCGCGTCGCACGAGCCTCGCCAGCGATGAACCCGTCGGCGCGAGACCGGCGAGCTGATCCACTGGCTCGAGCCATCATCGGCCGCCACACGCCCGTCCAACGAGAGCGCGGCCTTCAGCGTCACCCAGGCCCGCGTCCAGGCGTGGTAGGCCAGGAAAGGCGCATTGACGAGCGCCGCCTCCCAGCTCCACCACTCTGGTGGCCGCACAAGCTGCAGCCCGGCCTCCCGCAGGGCAGTCACGCCACGTCCGGCGACGCGGGGATTCGGATCGGCCAAGGCGATCCAGGCCCGCCTGAAGCCGGCGGCGGCGACCTGCGGCGCGCACGGTGGCGTGCGCCCCTGATGCACGCAGGGCTCCAGTGTCAAGAACAGGTCCGTCCCGCGCAGTGCGCCGGGCTCCCGCCCGAGCAACATCACGCGTTCGGCGTGGCTCCCTCCGACAAACAGATGGGCGCCCATGCCGACCGGCCCGCCCTTGTCCACAGCGACCGCGCCAACCCGCGGGTTCGGGTGCGTGTGTCCGCTGCCCAGTGCAGCCAGCCGCAACGCCAGACGCATCCACCGGCGCGCTCCCGGTCCGGCCTCAGCTTCTTCGAACCCCACCAAAAAAGCCACCCTCCCCCACGTCGGAAGAGAGTGGCTCGCGCGACGGACCCGCCACGCCAATGGCCCGCCATGACCTGCCTCCCTCTCCCATCCAGACTTTCACTGTCGGCTTCCGAATTCCACGGAATCAACCCGATTACGGGCTCGCGGGCTGTCACCGCCGGCCCGGGAATCT
>CAZZIF010000361.1:1179-4245 GCA_964654025.1 uncultured bacterium | reverse complement strand
ACGTGAAGCGTGTGGAGCACTCGAAGCGCTAGGAGCACGTGAAGCGTGTGGAGCACTTGAAGCGCTCGGAGCACGTGAAGCGTGCGGATCACTTGAAGCGCTCGGCCTACGCGAACGCCGCAGACACGCGGATGCAGTGCGGTCGCTCCGAGTCGAAAGAACGACGAAGCCGGAGACGGATGAGGCGCGAACCAACAAACCAGGACGAATCGGTGACGAGTCCCAAGCTGGCCTGCTGCAACTACATCACTGTTCCGGCGGAACTCCGCAGCTTCGCCCTCGAGCACGGGTTCGATGGAATCGACTGGAGTTTCCACCGGCATACCCTGCCGGACACCGCGAGTCAGAAGCGTCGCGTCCAGGACGTGATCAAGAGCATGAACCCATTACTGATACGCTATCACATCGCGTTCGACAAGACGGACCTGGGCCACGCCGATCCAGACGAGGCCAAGGAGGCGATGCGCACTTTCCGTAAGGTTTGCCGGGTGGTGGCGGACCTGGAGGGCGAGATCGTCACCGTGCATGTCGGTCTCGGGCACAACTCAACCCTTGGGCTTTCCTGGGAACGCACCCTGGACAGCCTCGCGCATCTGGTGAAGTATGCCCACAGCCTTGGCCTGAAGCTATGCCTCGAGAATCTCGCGTGGGGCTGGAGTAGCCGGCCAGAGCTGTTCGAGAAAATGGTTCGCAAGGCCAATCCCTGGACGACCCTCGACATAGGGCATGCGCGCGTCAGTCCGTCGGTGGTGAGTCAGGAATACAGCATCGCTGACTTCGTGACGCCGCAGGCCGAGCGGTTTCTCAATGCGCACATCTACCACGAGGAGAACGAGCACGGCCACATCCCACCGAGCGAAGTGGAGGATCTGCGCGACCGTTTGTGCATGTTGCTCAGGCTGCCGAACTGCGACTGGTGGGTGCTGGAGCTGCGCAAGACCCAACCGCTGCTGGAGACACTCGAGGTCGTGCGCGACTTCCTTACCAGCCGCGACTGCAACGATCAGGAACAGGATGCCCGCGGCCTCTGACCATCCTGCGACCCCTGGACGAAGGTGTGGGTTTGGCAGTGAGTTCGGAAACTCATCCTCAGCGCTGAGGATCGCCGAGGAAGAAGAACCCCGAAGAGAAGGAGCCCCAACGTAGTGGGGACCGAGGTAGAGGAACCTCATGGAAACAGTCGCCACACTGACCACATCTGGAACGCTGGTACTTGCGGTTGTGGCCGCAACGATGGCTCTTTTCATCTCGCAGAAACTGCGTGTCGACTTGGTGGCCCTGTGCTCATTGGGTGTGCTTCTGCTTCTAGGGTTGGTGGACCACACACAAGCCCTCTACGGGTTCTCGAATCCGGCCACGGTGACCGTGGCGGCCATGTTCGTTCTGAGCGCGGGCCTGGTGCGCACCGGGATCGTCGAGCAGTTGGGCCGCCAGCTCGATCGCATGGCGGGCAAGACGCACGGTCAGCTCCTGATCGTTCTGTGCGGCGCCATCGCGGTGCTTTCGGCGTTCATTGTCAACACGGCCACGGTTGCGATCTTCATCCCGATTGCCATTACCCTGGCGCGCTCGCGCAAGATTCCCGCCTCGCAGGTCCTGATTCCGATTTCCTTCGCTAGCCAGTTCGGCGGCGTGTGCACGCTCATCGGAACATCGACCAACATCCTGGTGAGCTCGCTCGCGGTCAGCAACGGTCTCGAGGCCTTCAGCCTTTTCGAGTTCGCGCCGCTCGGGCTCGTCATGTCTGGTGTGGGGATCGTGTATCTGGTCGTCGTGGCGCCGCGTCTTCTGCCGAAACGAAAGGGCGAAGCGCAGGCGGTGGACAAATACCGCCTCGCCGACTACCTCGCCGAATTCACCGTACGCGAGGATTCGCCGTTGGTGGGGGAGACCTGGAACGCGGCCGCGCCCGAAGAGTCCCGCCGGATCGAGGTGATCAAGCTGTTGCGAAACGATACCCCGATCTGGCGTCCGCGCCGGGCCAGTCTCGAAGTAGGGGATGTCTTGTTGCTTCACGGCGGTGCCGACCAGCTCATGAAGCTCAAAGATCATCTCGGCCTGGATACCCGTGCGGAAGAGGGGATCGTGGACGAGGAGGTGGCGTCGGGACCGATGCGGCTCGTGGAGGTGCTTGTGCCGCCCACGTCACGGCTGATCGATCGTACTCTGGGTTCTGTGGGGTTGGGGCGACGGTACGGTAGCGTGGTGCTGGCCCTTCAGCGTCGAGGGCGCATCGTGCGCGACCGGCTCGAGCGGATCAAGCTGGCCCCCGGCGATACGCTGCTGGTCCAGGCCGACGAAGAAGGCATGGAGAGCATACTCCGCTCGCGAGACATGATTGTGACCAGCGAGCTCAGCGAGCTGAACGTGCGTCATGGGCGTCGCTGGGTCGCCGTGGGCGTTCTGCTTGCGGTCGTGGCGGTGGCGGCCGTGGGGCTCTTGCCCATCTTCGCCGCAGCCTTGCTGGGCGCGCTGGCAATGGTCCTCACCGGCTGCCTGGAGCCTGAAGAGGCCTATCAGGCGGTGGACTGGAAGGTGATCTTGCTCCTGGCGGGGATTCTGCCCATGGGGCTTGCGTTGCAGAGCAGCGGGGCGGCCACCTGGCTTGTGCAGAGTGCGCTCGGGCCGGTGATCGCGATGGGACCGGTCGCGGTACTGGCGGGACTCTATATCCTCACCGCATCGCTGACCGAAACGATGTCAAACAATGCTGCTGCGGTCCTTCTGGCACCCATCGCTCTCTCGATCGCGGCGGCGCTCGGTGTGGATCCCCGCCCGTTCTTGGTGGCGATCACCTTTGCCGCCTCTACCAGCTTCGCGACCCCGATCGGGTACCAGACGAACACGATGATCTATGCCCCCGGCGGATACCGGTTCTCCGACTATGCGCGGGTGGGCGTGCCTCTGAATCTACTCTTCTGGGGCCTGGCCGTTCTTCTGATTCCGGTCTTGTGGCCATTCTAGTGGCGCCGCCGTTCGGGGGCCTGGAGCACCCGCAGGAAGGCCTAGCATTGGTGCCTCGAAACGGAAGGCTCGATGCTGGTGCCTCGAAACGGAAGGCTCGAT
>CAZZIF010000361.1:0-1079 GCA_964654025.1 uncultured bacterium | reverse complement strand
GCCTCGAAACGGAAGGCTCGATAATGGGCCTCGATATTGGTGCGAGGTTGCTGCTTCGTCGCGAGATTGTGGTACGAGAAGTCCCGTGATCCTTTGTAACTCCCTGTTGAATAGCTTGTTGGTCCGCATCTTATGAAAAACCTAGAGCGGACCCACAATTGCTTTTGAAGTAAACAGTTAGATCTGCATAGCCGGTATTTCCCTCAAGACAACCTGTCCACTTCGGAGATGCACGGCCTGTCGGACGAGCGGCCTGCGGGATGCACGGCCTGCGGGACGAGCGGCCTGCGGCATGGACGGACTGCGGGACGAGCGGACTCTGGGACGAGCGGCCTGCGGGATGGACGGCCGGGCTAGCCTGGGGATTGAATCCATATATGTGACATCCTACTATGTAGCATGCTAAGTATTTGACGATGTTTCTTGTTGGGGGCAAGGCTTGGTGGAGACGCTTCGCGCGTGACGGGACTCGGTCAGGGCGCTCCGCACGGGGCATGACCGGGCCTAGGCGCCTCCTGGGACAGTGTGGGAAGGAAGAATGGAGTTCGATCGCAATCATCTGCTCGGCCACTGGTGCGCCAGGTCGGCCTTCGTGCTGAAGGCTTGCGTTGAAGCGCGCCTCGCTCCCTGGGATCTCACGGCCCCGGCCGCGGGGATTCTCGTCCATGTGGCGAAGCTGGGCCGGACGAATCTGGTCGAGATCGCGCGCGAGGTCCAGCATTCCCACCCCTCCGTGCTGCGCCAGATCGACGAGCTCGAGCGAAAGGGGCTGGTCGTCCGCCGCCCGAATCCCGACGACCGGCGGGTCAAGATCGTCGAGGTGACCGAGCGTGCGCGGGACATTCTTCCGGAGATCGAGCAGGCAGTGGGATCCGTCCACCGGGAGGTCGTTGAGGCCCTCGATCCCGAGGACTTGAACTGCACGCTACGAACGTTGCGCTGGATCGCTCTGCGCTTTGGAGAGCGAAATGACGCTGCCGCTGGCTGACTCCGCAGCCCGAGCGGATGAACCGGTGATACGCCGCCGGCACGAACGGGGACAAACGGGGACAAACGGGCAGGAAGAGGCATGCGCGACA
>CAZZIF010000360.1:0-4259 GCA_964654025.1 uncultured bacterium | reverse complement strand
GGCGGCCCAGCCGGCGCCCCAGTCGGCGCCCCAGTCGGCGCCCCAGCCGGCGCTCCAGCCGCCAACTCAGTCGGGGCCCCACCCTTGGCAGGCAACCTACGCCTGAAGGACGACGCGAAACGCACCGTCCTAGCAACCCAATCCTGGTCGTGTCTTCCGTGAACAGCCATATCGTGATCCGGCGGGATATGTCTGCGCACCGCCCACCAGGACGATGCGGCCGAGAGTACCTGCCCAAAGGCGCGCGGCCGGGAGCGCACCGCCCACCAGGGCGATGCGACCGAGAGTACGCAAAGCGGGGCTTGAGGATCACCCCAAGCCCCGCATCGCAGTGTAGCAGCGAAAACGCTGTCAGGCCACTACCTCATGACAACCATTTTCTTGCCAGAGACGAAGCCGTCGTGCGTCGACATCTGCATCCAGTAGACACCGCCACCCACGCGGGCGCCAGTGTTGTCCGTACCGTCCCAGACGACACTGTTCGTGCCGGCCGGCTGCGTGCCGCTGAAGACGTTGCTGACCATACGGCCGGAGACATCGTAGACGTGGATGTCAACCTTGCCCGGGCTGGCCAGAGCGAAGCGGATCGTCGCCGTGTTGTGGAACGGATTCGGGCGGCTGGCGAAGAGGAAGTTCACCGGACCCGTGGTGTGGGTCTGGTCGTCGCCCTCCTCGACATCCAGGTTCGTGCACGGATAACGCCACTTCTCCCACGGCTGCGTCGGATCCGTCATCCACTCGAGCATCGCACCGACCATGGACGAAGCACCCTCGACGACAGACACGCTGTCGCTGGGGCAGTCATCCTCGGCCTGCGCGTAGGTGACGTGGTGGAGACTGAAGCCGTCGACAACCGAAAGGAAGTCACGACCTTCACCGCTGTGATCGCGAACGACCTGGGAGAACTCAGTGCTGTTGAACAGGTAGTTACCCTGCGTGCCGCTGACACCCGCCTGGACACCCAGAACATTGTAGTTGTAAATGTTCGGGCAACCATTGCCGTAGAGCGTGAGATCGCGATCCAGGACCTCGAACACGGCATTCGCGTCCGGATCCAAGAAGACGCAGAACTCCCAATCGTCGGCGTAGTCACGATAGGACGGCCACACGAGATTCACACCCAGGGTGTTATTCAGGAAGTCGCGGCCGCCGGGCTGGTACTGGTCGACAACGGTCGCCACCTGGTCACCGTCGAGGATCAGACCACGGCGAATATCATCCAGACCGCAGGAGGTCGTGGTCAGCCACGCCTCGAGGAGGGGCCAGTCCTTGCGCTCCATACAGCCTTCGCCGAAGGTACCCGTATTGATGAGAATGAGCCGGTAACCGAGGGCCTGCTCGGCCGTCATACCGTTGTTACCATACCCACCCGGGTTGTAGATCGTACCACCGAAGCTACGAGCCATCGGGGCGTGCCAGTTCGACGACGCATCCAGGTAGTCGAACTTGTCGTACTCCAGACCCAGCTGCTCGAACATCGGGTTGAGGTAGTACTCCACGCCACGATTGAAGGCGTCGACGTACAGGATGCTCGGCCATACGACCTCGTAGAGTTCCTGGCCGTAGCTATCCGTCGTCTCGACGGCTTCCATGTCGGGGAGAATCTCCATCTCCTGCGGACCCCAAACGAAGTATTCCTCGGGCGGGGCGCCGCCGTCATACCAGTACGACCGGTAGTAGTACTCGATGCCCGTACCCGGCGTAAAGACCAGGTCGGGAAGGATCTCCTGCTCGGGCGTGCGATCATCGAACGCCGGATCGAAGCCAGGATCATCCTCGTGGAAATAGCTTTCGAACTTGTTCTTCCAGACGCCCTGAGTGGTCTCGAGCGAGTCCATCAGAACGCAGACCTCGCCAGCTTCCGGATCGCCACCGAGCCGGGCCTTCCAGGCCATGTATTCGGGGATCAGGTGCTGCCGCGGTCCAGGGAAGACCTCGAAGCACAGCTCGACGAGCCAGCGGCCCTCTTCGGTGGTCACCGTAGGGCCAACGACCATGGCGGTATCGCCATGCCAGTCGTTCTCGTCGTCCTCTTCAGGGTTCGTGGGGCTCCAGTCACGCGTAATGTTGGCGTTACCCACATCGGCCGGATCGAGGAACGTCGGGAAGGTCTGGCCATAGCCGTCATGCCAGTTGTGGCCCGTGTCCGGGTTGATCGCCGGGGCGTCGGCCGCACCCGTGATGCCCACCTTGACGTTGTCGATCACCGGCGAGCCCTTCGTGTTCCCTTCCTCGACACAGATCGACGGAGGAATAGCGAAGCTCGCGCAGGAGCAATAGATGTCATAGGTGAAGCGCATCAGCTCCCACTCGTTCGGGAGCGGATCACCGGCCTGGCCGTCAAGCGTGGTCAGGTTGGTGCCGTTCAGGCCGCAGTCGATGCTCGAGGTGTAGTAGTGGGTGTCCTGGCCCAAACGCGGCGACCAGGTCGGAACCGGGTTCGTCTCGCAGGTGAACGGATAGTACCGGTAACCCTGGCGATAGAACGTACCGTACTCCTGCGCCAGCGCCGAGTACTGGTCCCAACGGACGATCGTCGTGTTGTAGGCGATCGGATCGTAGCCCGCACGGTCCACAATACCGGACTCGGCCCGCTCGTGCTGGCCGGAGAAGTGACCCGGAATCGTGTACTGGCTGTTCTCTTCATCGACGAACTCGAGCGCCCAGCCGCTGAGCGTGCACGAGCAGGCCAGACCGACGAAGTCGAGCCACTGACTGTAGGTCGCCTCGTCCACCAAGCCCATGTAGACACCCGCACCCGAGCACTTCGAGAAGGTGAAGCCGTCGGCGTCGGTGTCGAAGTCGGCGTCAAGCACCTGGGTGCCGCCCACCGACATCACGAAGTTGTCACCACCGAAGGGGCCGTTGATCGAGTCGTACAGACCATCGACGTCCGACCACGCACCGTCCGCATCGAAGCGAATCTCGAGCTGAATCTGGGCCGTGCCGGCCGGGATGTCGCCCGGTTCGACCGTACCGCTGAACACCTCGGGACTCTCCGGCAAGCCCACCACATCGTGCAGGAAGTCCACCTGGATCTCACCGTCCTCGAGCAGCTCACCCGTGCCGTCGTAGCACAGGACGTTGACGTAGGTGTAGTCGAAGTCCGGCTCGCTGTCGACGAAGTAGTCGAAGCCGATCACGACATCGTCGGTGCCCTGAACGATGGCGTACAGTGGCGAGAACGCGCTCTGGCAATAGTCATCGCCGTAGCCGATGCCGGACGTCCAACACAGCTCATCGGCGTCATCTTGGTGCGTACCGCACCAGATCATACCGATTGTTCCGTCGATCATCGGAATGACCGGGTCTCCACCGTCGATGAAGTCCTGCTCGGTCACCCGGTAGAAGTAGGTATCGAGGTTCTCGGTGTAGTCGTAGGTCTCCCAACCCTGGTAATCACCAGCGCCACCGGCGCCCTCAAAGTCCCACACGCCGCCTTCAACCGCATATCCGGTTCCGTCGTCGTTACCGAAATAAATCGTGTCCTGACGGAAGAACTCGAACTGCTGATTGTCCTTCGTGATGTCGGACAGGGTCGGGGTGTACGCATTGTACAGCTCCGGGCCCGTCCCCTTGGCCATAGCGCCGGTCGTCACCACCAGCAGTAGGGTGGCCAACAACGCAAAGCCTCTCTTCATCGTAAGCCTCCATGGTTGCTCCGCCCCAGTCAACCACAGCCCCGTTGGCTGATGCAGGCTGTAACAACTGGGGCCACCTGGGCATTCAACATACAAGAAAACGTACGAACCGAGAACTCAAACCTGATGGTCCGACACCGTGAAAGAGGGTGGAGGGTAGTTCGGCCTCAGGGCTGGAACGGTTCGTATCACCTCAAATGGGGCATCACCTCCTCCCGCTCCTTGCTCCGCCGCCTCCCGTTGAAGAGCCGGTGTGGGGGTACCGAAACAGAAACATGTATCAGACTAACGAGCGCAGGATTGGGGTATATCCAATCGCCCGGCCTGATGACCAGTGACAACGCCGTGACTGGTGGAACTCTGTCTTGCTTGCGATTCTTGTCGCCATCCCAAGCTGCCTTACCAGAATCAGGGGGGATTCCTAGAAGGCTTATCCTAGCCCTTTGCTGTTGTGCATTAGCACGCTCGGAGTATACCAACGGGGTGGGGGGGTGTCAAGTGAGCCGCCAGGGGGAACTTGGACCGCCCAATCCGGCGGGAGGAGGCGCGAGCGGGCGCAAGGAGGCGCAGGGAGGCGCGAGGGGGCTAGTCGTCCTCGGCGTTGCAGTCGGCGAGGAC
>CAZZIF010000359.1:3019-4264 GCA_964654025.1 uncultured bacterium | reverse complement strand
CTGCTCCTGCTCCTGCTCCCGCTCCTGCTTCTGCTCCTACTCCTACTCCTACTCCTACTCCTACTTCTGCTCCTACACCTGCTCCTACTCCCGCTCCTACTCCCTTACTCCTACGCCTGCTCCCGCTCCTACTCCTACTCCTGTTCCTACACCTGCTCTTTGCTCTTGTTTGCTCTTGCTGGATGCGCAGCTAGCCCGACGCCACCAATACCTCCAGTAGTTGCCAACACCCCGCCCTCGGTGCCAACGCACCCTGGGTATGAACGCCGCCCCAGGTGCCGGCGCCCCCACCGGATGCGCCCCTCCCGGGGAGAATCCCGCGTTCCCGCGGGAGGCAGGCGTCCTCCCCGGGGGAACCCCGTGTTCCCGCGGGAGACCGGCGCCCTCCTCGGAGCCCAGCGCCTTCGGAGCTTCCGCGCGCGCCAGCAACGTGTCAGTAGCGATAGTGCCCTACGATCGGATGCGAAAAGAGGAACTCTTCCAGACAGACTCCAGCGCCCACGTTGTGCAAAATCAGCGGTGTGCGTCCAGCGCGGTCGAATCGATCCGAGACAAGGCCAATGTGAAGGATCCCGGGAGACAGCTCCCAGGCAACGATGTCGCCTGGATGGTAATCGGACGGATCACTCGTTCGGGGCAACGTCTCGCCATTGCGAGCGAAAAAGCACAACAGATTGAGCACTCGCCGGTGGTCAATGTTCGCATCCGGCCCCGAAAGGCCCCAAGATTGTGGATAGGAGTCGAAGTTCGCAGCCATGTCGTTGTGTACGAGGACCTGAAGGTCATTCCCAAGTGCCCGATAGGCTCGGATCAATACGTCTGAACAGACCCCGGTATTGGCGGGGACGTCTCCTCCTGGGTAGTCGAGAGCTTGATACGATCCATCGTAGAGAACCGTGACACCGATCTGAGCCATTGCCGCAGCAACCAGACTGTCGGCACGACTATCGGCACGACTATCGGCATGACCATCGGCACGACTGTCGGCATGACCATCGGCATGACCATCGGCACGACTGTCGGCAAGTGTTGTTGCCGACGCGTGGACAGACCCGATCGGTCCCGCCTCCGCCAGCACCGGGGGAATGAGCAGATGCGCAAGCGGAGCCAGTAAGACTAGCAGGATAGTGAGGTTGGGATGGCTCCTGAGATGCCGGAAGGCTAAGAAGCTGAGACGATTACTGACGGTCCGCCGGCACTCTGCCGAGCGCGCTGCCAGGCACACAGCCGAGTGTGCCGAGTACA
>CAZZIF010000359.1:0-2919 GCA_964654025.1 uncultured bacterium | reverse complement strand
GAGCGCGCTGCCAGGCACACAGCCGAGTGTGCCGAGTACATTGCCGAGCGCGCTGTCAGGCACACTGGCCGGCACATCGGTCTGGTCCACATTGTCGGAGATCTCATCGCATCGTTTTGCTTAGTCGGATCGCTCGGACCGATCCGTCTGGGTATTCGTAGGCGTGCTCACCGACGACGTGAAAACCGCACCGCTCATAGAATGCCTGATTACCCTGTGGTGTGACCGAGTCTACGATCAACCACTCGATGTCCGGATGATCCTTTGTGATCTTCTCTTCCGCCTTCTCCAACAGGAGCCTTCCGACTCCGCGGCCCTGCATGTCGAGGTCGACATAGAGTAGAAAGATCTCAGCGGTCGTCTTGTCGACCACCCGAAAAAGGCAGAAGCCGACCAGGCGTTCTCCTCCGGTTTCCTTTGCTACCATCCGGTCAACGGGGATTGATGGACCAGCCATGACGGCTCCGAATCCATACATGTCTTGGATCATCTCTTCGTAGTCCTGTGGCATGTGGGCGTTGACCGCCGCCGCGACCTCCCCGGGCGAAAGCTCTGTGTGGAACAAGCGAATGATCGCCGCCGATCGTAATCGGAAGCAGCTCTCTGCATCGGATGGACGCAGAGGACGGTATGCGATTGGTGCTTCGGCCTTCCCAGGATCCGCATGCTCCGCCCCGGGTGCACTTTCCTCGTCCGAAACCGTGGATTGCAGAACTTCCCTGGCAAGCTCGACGTCGGACTCTTCTACCCACAGTCCCACGCCGCCGGTGAACTGGATGCCGACTGCTTGTCCCCCCGCATCATCGGAAAGAACGTAGGCGGCAATTCCGCTCGCCTCGAGCACCGTGCGGGCAAGCTCGGCCTCGTGACGGTAGTAGTACTCCGCAACACGAACCTTTCTGGGCAGTACGCCCGGTGCGAGATCAGGGAGGTTGTCGGATTCCATGGGGGGGGCGGCCTCTGCAGCTTGTCCAGCCTCCGCGGCTTGTCCAGCCTCCGCAGCTTGTCCAGCCTCCGCGGCTTGTCCAGCCTCCGCGGCTTGTCCAGCCTTCGCGGCTTGTCCAGCCTCCGCGGCTTGTTCGGCTTGCCGGGTCTGCGCGGTTCGCTCGGGTTGCACGAATCGACCGTTCTCGCGAGGATCCTCGGCGCGTACATCATGGGCTGCCTGGGTGGATGTGGAGGTGCCCCGCGCGGCTCCGCCCTCACTGAGTCCGGCGAAGAGGTCAGTGAGCGGGGGATCGTGTGCCTCGCCGAAGATTTCAAAGCATGATTCTCTGCCGATGAAGTTCTTGATCCCAGACTTCTCTATGGTCTCCTGGAACGTCTCGTAGCAATCCAAAGCGTGATGCGCTGCATCAATGTCTTGTTGATCCACCGATACGATGCAGTCGATTTCTTCGTCCGTCGATCCACTCAGGCGGAAGTGCTCGCCACGGGCGGCTTCTTCGAGCGACAACGTTGGAAACGCCAGCCTCTGCAGAGCGGGGATCCTATCTCGCAAGTCCGCAAACACGCGCTTGACGACCGCATGTGTGACCAGGTGGTCATGGAAACCGCTGATACCATGCACGGGATAGGAAACGAGCACATGGGGCCGCACGATCTCGACATGTTCGCGGACGACCTCCTCAATGTCTTGGGGCGCCATCTCCTTGAGGCCGCTGTCGGGGAGGTCGAGTACGGTCATCCCGCTTAGCCCGAGTACCGCTTCGACTGCCCGCATCTCCTCGAGCCGGACCGCGCCCATCTTCTCGATGCTGTACCCATACTTGTGACGCTGTCTGGTCGCTCCGCCGCGGGTCAAGGTCAAGAGGTAGACCTCATGTCCCTCTCGGCGCTGCTTATGCATGACGTGTGCCGGACCGAATGACTCGTCGTCGGGATGAGGGTAAATGAACAGAATGCGCATTCTTAGATCCTAGTCTAGTTGGTCGATCCTTCGTCGATCCCGAGGCTCATCGATCCTGGGGCTCGTCGGCCCGAGGCGTTCTTTGTCCGGGATTCTGCTGCCCTGATGACGGTGCTGACCGCACCGGTCAGAGACCTTTCTCTGCGTCTGCGATCGCCACGCTGACTCGACTGCTCCTTGCCATGAATTCTGCCCCGGCCTCTGCGTTCCTCTCTCAGACTACCGTTTCTCAGTCCCTCTCTCAGACTACCGTTTCGCAGACTACCGCTTCTCAGACTACCGCGCAGTCAAGATTAGGATCCCGCCCGTTGTCAGGGCAATGCCCAGGACGTCCTTCCAGGCCAACGACTCCCCGCCGAGCCAGACGCCCAGAATCGTTCCAAAGAGCGGCGAGGTAAAGGCGATCGGCATCACCTTGCCGAGAGGCGCTTCCTTGATGGCGCCATAAAAGCAGAGCATGCCGATGGCCCCGGCCAAGACTCCGCCTCCAAGAACCATCAGCCAAAGGCTTTTGGCGCCCGCTTGCGAAATGGTCGTCCATTTCGGGGCACTCACCGCGGCCAGGACGACCAGGGCAACGGCGGTGCGAATGGTGATGCCGACTTGAGGCGATAGGTTACCCAGATGAAGGCCCTTCTTCTCAAGGTACCCACCTACGCCCCAAGCGACGGCAGTCAACAAGGCCAGTAGCTGCGGCTTCATGAAGACTCCTCTCGTCTATCCTGGTGCGTTTCGGATGAGACGTGCCAGTAGGTCATCTCCGGCTCATAGCAGGTTCCCTCGAGGTCAGCGACCTTCTCATGGAAGAAGGTTTGAGCGTCACGAATGGCCTGATTGTACACAGCGGGGCAGATCTCGCGTAAACAGAAATCGAGAAGCAGCTCAGCCTTGAGATCGCCGATTTCCTCTTCCCACTTCTCCTCGAAGAACCTGCGGATCGAAGGAATCAGTACGTGTTTGGTGTCCTTGGTTAGCGAGATGGCCACAGGGAACGCCTCCTTCCTGTTTGA
>CAZZIF010000358.1:0-4279 GCA_964654025.1 uncultured bacterium | reverse complement strand
ATGTTCGGTATACCGTACATTTGTCTCGTGAAGCTCCTCAATCACATCAAGCAGCACCGCGCCCGGCTGGATCTCACCCAGGAGCAACTGGCTGCCCGGGTGGGGGTTCGCCGGCAAACGATTCTAGCGATCGAGAAGGGTCACTTCCTCCCGTCCGCGCTGCTGGCCTTCCTCATTGCCCGTGAACTGGGGATGAAGGTGGATGAGCTCTTCGAGCTGGGCGAAGAGCCCGAGGAGGTCCCATGAGAAACGAGATGGACCTGATGCACATGGACGAGCGCCAGCGCCTGGCCTGGTTCATGGCGAACCGCGGCACCCTGATCGCGGTGGGCGGGGTGTGGCTCGGGATGATCGCCTGGGACCTGACCCACGGGCGCTTGCCGGGCTTCCTGCTGGTCATGGTGCCGGTCTTCGCGCTGCTGCGCGCCGGGCTCTATCATTTCTACAACTCGCGTTCGTTGGCGGAAGAGGATGGGGGCGCGGATCGGCGCTTCGTGCGCATCGGGAAGCTGGGGGCGGCCCTGCTTCTCATCGTGGCGGCGCTCTTGCCCATCTACCACTTCGATCCCGGGGGCGACGCAGGCCTCCAGGCCCGCCACAGCTGGCAGCTGGTGGCCGGCGATTGGCAGATCGCGATCCCGCTCGCCTGCGTGTACCTGTGGCCCTGGTTGGTGCTGGGCCTCTCTCGCGCGACCCGAAACCGCTGGGCCGAGATCGTGATCCAGTTCGCCGAACCGGTGCTGGCGGTGGGCTCGAGCATCATCCTGCTGTGGATCCCGCAGCTCATCTTCGAGACGATGACGCTCTTCGGCATCTTCATCCTCCCGGTCGAGCGTGTGCCCGGCTGGGGATGCTATCTTGCGATCGCGGCCAACGGGTTGTACCTGGTGAGCTGGTGGGCCGCGCTGCTGAGCCCGCGGGGCGTGCAGACGGGGCCGCGGTAGGAGGAGCCGACCGATGAGTGTTCGCAAGCGCGCGTGGCTGCGCATTCCCCTGGCCCTGGGGCTCGGCCTGCTCGTGTTCGTGCTCGCAGGGATGATCTCGCCCGCGCTCTTGGGCGGCCCTCCCGGCGGCGCGGCCAGTCCGCCGAGCGAATTCGTGTCCACAGGCTTCGTCTGGTGTGAGACGCTGATCGGCGTCTTCCTGATCGTCAGCACGGCGGAAGAGGTCCTCGCCCGCGGACTGGTGCAAGGCCTGCTGCAGCCCCTGCGCGAGGCCAGGCTCGACCTCGGCCTGACCTCCCTCTCGGTACCGGTCGTGATCGGTGGCCGGACGGTTGCGCACCGTGACAGCTGGCGCACGATCGTGCCCGCCCGGGGCGAGGTGGTTTGATTGTCCATGGCGACGACACACATCCTGGCAGAAGGCGAGTGGGCCCGCGCCCGCGCGATCCGGTTGCGCGCGCTACGGGATTGTCCCGATGCGTTTGGCGATACGCTGGAGCGAGAGCGCAGGTTGTCGGAAGAAGACTGGCGGCGCCGGCTCCGGCGCACCGATGCAGTGAACGTGGTCGCGACCCACGAAGGCCATGAGGACATCGGACTGATCGTCGGGGCCCCCTACGGGGACGACGCCGGCCTCTTCTCGATGTGGGTCGCCCCCGAGGCGCGCCGGTGCGGCGTGGGCGGTCTTGTGGTCGATGCGGTCGTGGCGTGGGCGCGGCAAGCCCGCGCGACGCAGATCCTGCTCGATGTCGGCGACTGGAATGCCCCCGCCATCGGCCTGTATGCGTCGAAGGGATTCCATCCCACCGGAGCCGTCGGTACCCTGCCGCCGCCCCGGGAGCACATCACCGAGCACCAGCGAGCGCGGATCCTGTGAGAGCGTCTGAGAACTCGCTCAAGGAAGAGCTGGTGGTGGGCATCCACAACGGAACAAACCTCGTCGGGTTCCTCCTGGGTGGCCACTGGAAGTCCGGGGGGCTCTTCGATTTGGATTACCAGTCGCCGTCCTCCGGAACCCGCATCGTGGTCGACCTGGCGGTCAAGCTGGTCGGTTTGGCGATCGTCCACTGGGTGTGGCGGCGGGGGCGGGGCACCGGATCCGGCTCGGAGTCCGCGCGTGCACTCGGCCGGTGAGGTTCGGTGACCGGGTACCGGCCCGTGCCCGGAGGCGCGCCGGCGCCGTTTGAGCGCTACACGGCGGCCGACCTGTGGACCGATGCCCACATCTGCCGAGCGGGCGGGATTGCCGATGGAGTACCTGGTCGAGGACTACCTCGAGTTCGAGACCTAGGCGCGCTTTGACCTCATTCTCATGATCATGTGCGACTTCTGCGCGCTCGGTCCGGCTCAGCGCGAGGCAAACCTGATGGATGGCTTCTGGTCCGCGCAGCCGTGTTACGGCTTTCTGAACACCTTCAGGTACACTGAAGTCGCTTGAGGACGAAGGCCGCATCGTCGTACGTGTCGTGGTGGGACGGCACCCGCCACCAACTCCGGCAGCTTCATATTAGAGGCTCATGGTGAAGTTGTCAGGCGCCAGGAGATCGTCTCTGTACGATCCCCACCACGTCACCGACATCGCGGAAGCGGCTCCGCAAGAGCGACACCGGCGACTGGGATGTCACGAACCTCGGCGCCATCCTGTTCGCCAAGCGGCTGGATGCGTTTCACGGGCTGCGGCGCAAGGCGGTGCGAGTTATTCAGTACCGAGGCAACGGACGGACAGAAACCCTCAAGGAGCAGGAGGTTGCCGAGGGTTACGCCTGCGGCTTCGAGGGATTGATCGGGTACATCCACGGCCTGCTGCCCGCCAACGAAGTCATCGAGCAGGCCCTACGCAGGAATGTGCCCATGTTCCCGGAGCTGGCGGTGCGCGAACTGGTCGCGAACGCACTCATCCACCAGGACTTCTTCGTCACCGGCAGCGGGCCGATGGTCGAGATCTTCGGCGACCGCATCGAGATCAGCAACCCGGGCGAGCCGCTCGTCGACACGCAGCGCTTCGTGGACACCCCGCCCCGCTCGTGCAATGAGGCGCTCGCCTCGCTCATGCGCCGCATTCGGATCTGCGAGGAGCGGGGTAGCGGGATCGACAAGGTCGTCTTCCAGGTCGAGCTGTTCCAGCTTCCGGCGCCGCTGTTCGAGAGCCCGGAAGGGTTCACGCGGACGGTCCTCTTCGCCCACAAGCCGCTGTCGGCCATGGAGAAGGCGGACCGCGTGCGCGCCTGCTACCTGCATGCCTGCCTGCGGTACGTGACGCGACAGCCGATGAACAACGCCTCGCTTCGCCAGCGTTTCGGCATTCAGCCTGCCAACAAGGCCATGGCGTCCAGGTTGCTTCGCGAGGCCCTCGATGCCGGACTGATTCGTCTGGTTTCGGACAATCTTGCAGATAAGCTGAGGGCTTATCTTCCGTTCTGGGCGTAGCGATTTGGTTGACGGGTGGTTGACTGGCAGCGGGAAGTTCGGGTCACTGCTTTGGCAATGCGCTTCTCTTACAATGGGTTATGGGAGCCATGGGTGGTTGACGGGTGGTTGATCGGAAGGATGACATGACGACCGACACCAGTGAGCGCGGCCTCGAACGCCTGATCTGCACGGCCCTGACCGGCGCGCCCTGCCTGTCCGCCGAAGCCTCGGCGAAGGCGGGCGGTCCGGGGACAGTCAGGGCAGGCGTCGTCCACGAACGGCCGGCCGCCTGCGGAGCGGGCTGGATCCCTCGTGCGTCCGGCGCCTACGACCGCGAGTATGACATGGACGTCGCCCAGGTCTCGGTTTTCCTGCGCGAGACGCAGCCAGAGGAGGCCGATGCGAGCAGGGAGCATTCAGAATCGAGGGACCCGACAGCGACCCGCGTGGGTGCTTATTGGGCTGAAGGGAGAGCGAGGGATGCCGTGAGGAAGCTAAGGAGTCGCGTCGAGAAACGACGTTCCAAGGCATCGCCCTTGTCGCAACTCTTCAAGAGACTACGGCTTAAGCCTTTACTACGCCGCGTCGTAGCAGCTCCGTCCAGTAAAGCTCCTAGTAAAGCCCGGAGTGAAGGTGCCTTGCCGGGACCCCCGAGGAGGTTGCTTGATGGCGCGCCTCCGGATAACTCATCCGTTGTCCCCCCCTTGGCCACAACTCTTTGGAAAACAAGGGGTTGTCGCTGAATGGATTGCTTGCCGCTTGCTTGACGGGTACTTGATCACTAGCGGGAGCGGGGGAGCCCGATGACCACCGACACCACCGAGCGCGGCCTCGAACGTCTTGTCTGCACGGCGCTGACCGGCTCCGCCTACGATCCCGGGCCTGCCGAGGCCGGCGCCGTCCACGAGCGCCCCGCCGCCTACGGC
>CAZZIF010000357.1:0-4283 GCA_964654025.1 uncultured bacterium | reverse complement strand
ACGCCCTGGGCCGCCAGGGCAATGTCGAATGTGTCGGTGCCCGAACACATCGCGAAGAGAAATCCACCGCGCGCCACGTATTGCTTGAGCTGGGCGGCCACGGCGTGCTTGTGCTGCCAAACCTTGGCGAAACCGGCCTCGCGGGCAGCGGCCTCCATGCGCTCCTGGCGCGTCTGGTACCACGCGGCATGGCGAAAGCCGGCATAGAACTTCCCGTACTGGCCCGTGAAGTCCTCGTGATGGAGGTGGATCCAGTCGAAACGGAACAGCTCGCCGCTCAAGACCTCACGATCGTAGATCTGTTCGAAAGGAATCTCGGCGTAGTCGAGCGCCAGCACCACCGCGTCGTCCCAAGGTTCGTCGTTGTGCGGCGGAGCGTAGACGGCCACACTGGGGGCCTTCTCGAGAAGGATCACCTCCATGTTCCGCTCCTCGATCTCGGCGTAGACGCCGCCGATATCGCCCTCGCTGGCCAGTTCGAGCCGTACACCCATCAGAAGGGCCGTTCGCCGATTGGCCGGAGTATCCTCGATCAGGAACGACCCACCGCGGTAGTTGAGCAACCACTCGACGTTCTCCCCCGCCTCCAGCGCCGAGTAGGCCAAGCCGTAGGCTTTCAAGTGGTCGGTCTGTCTGAGGTCCATCGGCACGAGCAGCCGGGCCTGCGCCGCGGCACCGGCGGCGAGGATGAAGAGGAGGAGTACCAAACCGATTCGCGCAAACAGGCGGCGATGAGGGGCGGCTACCATGGCGACCCTTGTTGCCGTTGCAAGCCTTGCCGTCGTCGCAATCCTTGCCCTCGTCGCAATCCTTGCCCTCGTCGCAATCCTCGCCGTCGTCGCAATCCTCGCCGTCGTCGCAACCCTTGCCGTCGTTACCATCGTTCCCTCTCTACCGATCCGATTTCCCGTGTCTCCCGTACCGGTCATCACGATCTCTCCACCTCCCGGCTCATGGCGCGCAGCCGGTCACGCGCCCGCCGCGTTTCGAAGGAGCCAGGGAAACGGATGATGACGTCTTCGTAATAGGTGATCGCTTGCTCCCAGCGCCGGGGATCCGACTCCGCCTGGAGTCCCATCCACAGCAGGATATCGGCGCCCACCCGTGGACTGGGCTCGTCGGCCAGCAAGTCCTGGAGTAACGAGTCGGCAGCTGCCCATTCGCGGCGCTCCCCACGCAATTCGATCTGCAGCGCGCGCAGGTGATCGCGCAGCAGCACCTGGGTCGTGTCGGCCAATGCCTCGCGGCACAGCGAGTCGGCCGAGGCGAGGTTGCCGCGCAGGCGTTCGAACTCCGCACTCGCCAGGGTCTCGAGGGCCCCCGGCGCGCGGCCGGCGAACTCACCGATCAAAAGGGCCTGTGCAAACGCGTCGTTGACCCATTCGCCCCCCTCGTAGTCGTCACTGATCCGGAAGAAAGCCTCCTCGGCTTCCGGAAACCGTCCCTGGAAGTAGAGCAGCTGGGCGTGGGCGAACGCGGCTTGCTCCTTCGTCTTGGTCTTCGTGGCCTCACGCTCGATCTGGACGTAGGCCGAGTCAGCTTCCTCGAAGTGTCCCGTGCGGAGGGCGCACTCGGCCAGGGCCAGGCGGGCCTCCTCTTGGATGGCCAGCAAACCGGCGTTCTTCGGACGGTTCTCGATGAACTCGAGCACGGCTCGGAAGGCCTGCCGGGCCCTTCCCAAGTCCCCCAGCGGCCCCATGTACAGCCCCGCCCGGGCCAGGTCGGCCCGCATGCCCAGCGCGGTGTGCGGGTAGGTCTCCGCCAGCTCGCCGTAGTAGGCGGCGGCTTCCTCGATCCGGCCCAGTTTCTCGAGCAAGACCGCCCGCTCGAACATGGCCGGCTCGCGCAGCTGGCGCGTGGTGGCCACGGCGAGCACCGAGTCATAGGCCGCCACAGCCGCCTCGTACTCGCCGCGCCGCGAGAGCACGCGCGCCAAGTTGTAGATGTACTGCCCCCCGAGCCGCTGGCCCCGCTCGATCGCGGTGTAGACGCCCATCGCCTGGTCGTAGTCGCGGCGCACCACGTAGACGTGCCCCAGCGCCTCTCGCCAGGCCGATGGCGGATCGGCGGCCGACTGGACTTGCTCTTCCAGGTAGATCAGGGCCGCTGGGCCGCAAGTGGTGTCGGTCACGGCCATCTCGAGTTGATCGCTGAAACGCGACAGCCAGCCCGGTTCCCGTTCCAGGATCTCCAGGATCGTGCCGACCGCTTCGCTGCACCGCCCGGCCTCACGCTGGGTCATGATGAGCAGGCTCCACATCTGCGCGTTCCGTCCGCCCGAGCGGTCGATCTCCTCTCGGTAGAGACCGATGGCGTCATCATAGCGACCCGCTCCCGCGTAGGCCTCAGCCAGAACTCGAATGACCCGCTCCTCGCCCGGATAGCTTTCCAGCACCGGCTCGAGCAAGTCGATCACCTCCTGTTGGTGTCCGTCCTTGAGGAGAGCGCTCGAGCTACGCAGAGCGTTGCGCAGGCTCATTCCGTGAACGGTGCGGCTGGGACGAGTAGAGCGCGGATCGTTGCGCGGATCCTCGCGCGGATCGTTGCGCGGATCGTTGCGCGGATCCTCGCGCGGATCGTCCTGGGCCAACCGGCTGACCTCTTGCGATGAGCCGCCTCTATTCTGCGCCAGCAAGGGCCCGCCCGTAACCGCCGTGTCGGGATAGGCGGAGGCATCCGAGGGCCAGGCCGCAAGCAGGACCCATAGGATCAAGCCCACCAGACCTGTCCGGCTCATTAAACCCGCTGCGGAAGCCCGTCCGCATCGCACTGTGTGCGGTTTCCGTGTACTCATCGAGCCCCTGTCTCCTCGAGTCGCCTGCGGGCCTAGCGCGTGCCGCGCAGCAGCGACTGCATGTAGCGCTCTACCATGCTGCGATATTCGGCCGGAACAGGATCCTTGGCGCCGCGCAGCATCGAGCGTTGCAAGATCTCCGAACGCGAGGTGCCCATATCGACCTCTCCGGGTCGCTCGCGATCCAGGGGTGCAACCCCGACGCGCGACTGGCGCTCCTCGGACTGGTCGCGCTGACGCACCGAACGCTGAGCGCTCAGCAGGCGGTTCAGGATCTGCTCCTGCCGCTCGATGATGCGCCGGTCCGCATTGCGGTTGCGCATCTCACGCACGACCTCCTCCATCTCATCGATCGCCTTGCCCAGATCACCCATCAGCTTGCCCGATTGCTCCAGATCGTCGCGGATCTCATCGAGCCCCTGCCGAATCATCTCCTGCCGGGCGGCCATTCGGGACAGGGCCTGCTGCTGGCTCGCGGTCGGCCGCTGCATCTGCATTCCCTGGAGCATCTCCTGGGTCTGCTGGTTGAGTTCGCTCTGCTGGCCCGTCAGGGTCTGCATCTTGTTGAAGGGGTTCGCGCAGCTCGATGCGCAGTTCGACCGCATCTGACTGGCCGCCTCGACGAGCAACTTGACCGCGTGGTTGACCGCGACGGTCGATTCCTCGGCCTTGCCGAGGGCTGGCGACCGGCGCCCGGTTTCGAAGAGATTGCGCGTCTCGATCATCGACTGGCGGGCCGCCCCCATCGCCCGCAGGTGGTCGCGCGTCACGACCGGCGTTTCCCTGGCGATCTGATAGAGCGAGTCGCTCAAAGCCGCCAGCTCCTCGACAAGCTGGTGTTCACTGACCGCCAGCTCCCGCGGGCCGGCCGGGCCGGTAGCCTCTCCGATCACCTCTTCCTGGCGCAGGGAAGCGTCCACCATGCGGTTGGCCGTATCGTAGAGCCTCTGCGCCAGCCGCTCGATGGCCTCCATGTCGATCTCTTGCTGGATCTCCATCATCGAGGAGAGCATTTCCTGCAGCCCCTGCTTGGCCTTGCGTCCGAACTTGAGCGCGCTCATGCGCTGTTGCTGCTGCATCGATTCCTGGGCCTGCTGCATCTGCTTGGGCGTCTCATCCGAGGCCGGTTGCTGCTGCATCTGTTCGAGCATCTCGGACAGCTCTTCGTAGTCCTGGCCGGTCTCCTCGGCCAGCTCCTCGAGTTCCTTCTGCAGTTCCTCGAGCTGCTTGCGCAGCGCTTCCTGCTGCGCGGCGAGTTCGGCGGCCTCCTCCTCGGTCAGCGGGGAGTCCTCGGGCTGAGCATCGTCTTGCGCACCCTCGCCCTGGGCCTCCTGCTCGGTCCCTTCGTCCGCCGCATTCTCGTCCTGCTGGCCTTCCTGCCCATCAGCCTTTTCACCGTCGCCGGACGGATCGCTCTCGCTGGCCTCATCCCGCTGGCCGGCCTCATCCCGCTGGCCGGCGTCTTCCGGCGCATCTGCCTGTGCCTCGT
>CAZZIF010000356.1:0-4304 GCA_964654025.1 uncultured bacterium | reverse complement strand
CGCCATCGAAGGGCTGTCCGGTTCCGGAGACCATCTTCTTGCCGTTCAAGATCGCGGCCACCTCGCGGTAGGTGTGCTCGTCGAGCTGGCGGTCGATTTCCTCGCGTAGTCCGCGAAAAGTCGATTCCGAGGCATGACGACAGCGTCGGCATTGAATCGTGACGGCTCCGGCTCGTTCAGGGGATAGGAGGGAACCAGCCAGAGGAGCCTCGTTGGTGATCTTCGAGCAGGAATGGCAAGCTCCCGGTGAGCAGGCACACCGGTGGCTCCGTCGATCAGCTTGCTTGCCCAGTGATCGGACGCCCGCCTACGCCACCAACCTGTAGTCATGCTGAACGCCACCGAGGACGGGGAGCGCCACGAGCCCCCCATCGGGCGGCGGAGGCTGCCGGAGTTCCGGGTAGGGATCCGGGATCCCATGAATGGCCTGCGACGGCCGCGCGCCATTGTAGTAGCGAATGTACTCGGCAACGACACGCCAGATGTGATCGACGCTGAGGAAGATGAAGTGGTTCAAGGCCTCCTCGCGCAGCGTTCGACATAAGGCGAAGCATTGGGTGCGCCGTAGGGGATGGGGAGCCCTTCGATGCACATGGCCTCACCCAGCCACTGGTCGAGGTGGCAGCGGTAGGACCGTGTCTTGCCGTCGCGCTGGACTGCCACGGGCCGACCAAACTGACCGAAGATCCCATCGTTGTCATGGACCAGGAAGCGTGGCGAAATATCAGAGCCTGTAGCCTCTCGGATCTGCTGCTTCATCCAAAGCAGCGTGGGATGGCTCGTGACGTTGACATGCACGATACGACGCGTTCCCACCTCCAGAACTACGAACACGTAGGCGATGGCGAAGAAGGCAGTGTATTGCGTCAGGAAGTCACAGGCCCACACCTCTCTGGCGTGGTTGCGAATGAAGGTGCGCCAGGTCTGGTCGCCACGGGGCGTGCGGCGCACCATGTAGACTCGGATGGTGCTGGGGGCGTGGTGGATGCCGAACTTGGCGGCCAGTTCCTCGGCGATCTTGTCCTCGCCCCAGCCGGGCTGGTCAGTGGAGATGCGTTTGATGAAGGCGATGTGGGTGCGCGGGATCCGTGGATGGCCGATCTTGCCAGGACGCGACTAGTGTTGTCTTGATCATGGGTGAGATTGTACCATTGGAGGAGAGATGACGGATTGTGAGGGAGTTACGGAGTTTTCGCGGACTACGGGCGATTCACGATGCCTCCTTCCACGGCCCACCGGGGGGCCAGATGGCTGCTCTGGGTCTCCCTGCCTGCAGGTCCTCCAGCACAGGCGCAAGGAACGCGCGCAGAAGTTGCATGAACTCCTCTCCTGGCTTCGCCGGGACCTCGAGATGCGCCCGCCGGGCGAAGGCCCTCACTTGTGCTGGCCTTGACGGATCCTCCCAGTACACCGGCGTGAGTCCGATCGGCTCGTCCGCGGGCACGGGCGTGCTGCAGCGCGCAAACGTCTGCCGCACGGCCTCGGTCAGCGTGATCCGGTCGAACTCGAAGCGGCTCGCCAGATAGTGAAGATCGAAGTAGTCCTTGATGCGGCTGTTCCGGGCGCCAAGCACGACCATCGCCTCGAGCTTCTCGGCGACCACGGCTTCGCGCGGGTAGGTGAGCACCTCCGGGGCGGGCAGGTCGAGCAGGGTCGGATACGTGCAGGCCCGCGGCGCTGGCCAGATGGCGTCGCCGAGCCCCATGTCGATCTGCAGTGCCAGGCGCGCCTGTCCGCAGCGGGCGGGCAGCGTGGCACGTGTGCCGGCGTATTCGTCATCGGCCCGGATCGCCTCGAGGTCGATGCCCTCTCCGTCGAAGTCGATGGCATCGGGCGGGACCGGCGTCGCGACGATCGCGCGCAGATCGTCGCGGATGGCCTCGAACGAGCCGTCGCCCCGCCGCAGCAGGTCGAGGTCGCGCGTCGCCCGGTAGGGTTGATCCGACCAGAGCCGCAGCAGCATGGCGCCCTTGAGCACGAAGCAGTCGCGGAGATCGGACACGCCGAGGCGAAACAGAAAGCGTTCCAAGCAGTAGCCTGTCAGCAGGGCCTGATAATCCGCGCCGGTCTGTTTCGACTGGTTGAGCAGACGCGCGGCAACGGAGGCGGCCAGGTTCGTCTTGCCGGTCATGCGATCGCATCCAGATAGGGTTGCATCACGCGCGTAACCCTGCAGATTCGGGCGAAGCGAGCAAGCTCGTTGGCGCCGCCGCGGTACTTGCGGCGGTAGTCGCGCAGCGCTTCGACGGCGATGTCGACACCGAGCTTGTTCCGGTACTTGAAGCAGTCGGCGACGGTCTTGGCCGGGCTGTAGACGCGGAGCACGACTCCTTCTGCCTCGTGCCTCTCGACTCCTTCAGTGAGCGCTGCCCCTGAGAACCGCGCCACCGCGAGGCGCGGGTACTCGAGGCGCGGCCGGCGCGCCTTCTCAGGAAGCGCGATCCAGACTTCGGGTGCGGATTGGGTGGTGAGACCGTGGAACCGCAGTGCCGTGAGCAGGCAGAAGACCCCCTCGGGTACCCGCTTGGCGACCTGAGCCAGGGTATGGGCTTCCGTGGGCGCGTGGTCGGCGACGACGTAGATTCCACGGGCCTGACGAATGACCAGCCCCTCCGCGACGAGACGAGAGAGCTGCGCGCGTGTCACGCCGTGGGCAGCGAGCTCCCGCGGGCGGGCGAGTCCCATCTCTCTGATCAGCCGAAGGATGTGCTCTCGATTTGGCTTCATGGTGCTCATGATACGAAATGTCGGGGATCGCATTCAACACCCGACGTTACGGAACGCGCGGTCGAGGGCATCAGCGAACGAGCCGAGCACGACGAACTCCCGTTTGGTCAAGAAATGCAGCCGAACACCAAAAGTTTATCACAGAATGAGTTGCGGGCCCAGTGCCCCACCGTGGTTCAGCCGGTTGACAACCCGGCCGCGCGTCCTCCATCGTGCCCGATTTGCCCAAACGGGTAGTCGAGTAGCCCATGAGCTTCATTCTACAACCTTGGCAGCTGCTCCTGCTTGCCCTGGCCGGATGGATCAACCGGGAGCAGCAGGAGGTCATCGAATACCTGCGCACCGAAAATCGGATTCTCAGGGAGTCCCACGGGAAGAAGCGGATCAGGCTCAACGACAACCAGCGGCGACGCCTGGCGATCAAGGGTAAGATCTTGGGACGCAAACTCCTCGGCGAGATCGCGTCCATCGTGACTCCCGACACTATCCTGCGCTGGCACCGGCAACGCGTCGCCCAGAAGTGGGACTACAGCCATCGCCGAACGCGAGCCGGGCGGTCTTCTGAGCCTCAAGCAAGTGTAGATCTGATCCTCCGCCTGGCTCGCGAGACCGTTGCGCAAGATCGTCGTGCCCACGGTCGAGGCCTATCTGGACTGCGGACGGTTGGTAAACGGCTTTGCGCGTATACGTTGCCCGGAGTGTGGGAGCGAGCATCTGTTGGCCTACTCCTGCCAGACGCGCAACTTCTGCCCGAGTTGCCAGAGTAAGCGGGCAGCCCTGTTCGCCGAGCGGGTGAGTGAGACGATCGCCCTGCCGGTCGTCCACCGCCACATTGTCTTCACGATCCCCAAGGCCATCAGGGGCCTGTTCCAGTGCGAGCGCAAGCTCCTGGGCTTGCTCTCGCGCTGCGCCTACGAGGCGGTGCGCAGGGCCTACGCCGCCTACCTCGAGGACCGCGCGGCAGTGCCGGGATTCATCGCCTCGATCCAGACCTCTGGCTCCTACGCGGCGTGCCTTCCACCCGCACATCCATGCTCTCGCCACCCAGGGCGCTTTTTGCTCCACGGGCGAGTTCGTGGAGGTGGGGACGATCAACACCGATGTGCTCGAGCAGCTCTTCCGCCGCCTCGTGCTGACCGGTTTGCACCGGGCCGAGCGGCTCTCGGCCGAGTTCCGTGACACGTTGCTCTCCTGGACCCACTCGGGCTTCTCGGTCCATGCCGTTCCGCGGATCTACCCCTGGGAAGCAGGTCATCTGGCCCGCCTGGGCCGCTACATCGCCCGGGTGCCGATGCCCCAGAAGGACGTGCGCCTGACCGAAGCGGGCACGGTGCGCATCTTGACCCCACCCGACCCCCACACCGGGCGCACCGAGTTCGAACTCGACCCCCTGAACTGGATCCACCAGGTCGTCCAGCAGATCCCCGCCCCCCGGCAACACCTGACGCGCTACTACGGCGCCTACGCCAACCGCCGGCGCCACCCGAGGACCGGATCCCTCTGCCGCCGTGCCGCTCGAGCAGGGCGGGCGGATACCAGGTGCGGCGCCAATCCCAGACCACAGCCTGAGCGCGTTT
>CAZZIF010000355.1:1838-4307 GCA_964654025.1 uncultured bacterium | reverse complement strand
GCCTATGCGCTGGGCGTTCTCGAGGGCCGGGCGATCGACGAGGAGGCCGATTGGGATGAGGCCGAGCAGATCACCGCCGGCCTTCCACCGGCGGCACCGGCCGGACTCGGGCAGGCCTGGCGGTTGCGTGATCTGGCGCCCGAGACGCTCTACGGACTGGCACTGCGTGCTGTCGATGAGGCCGGCAACTGGAGCGCCTTGGGGACACCCCTGCAAGCGGTGACCTTGCCCGATTCCGGTTCCGGGCCCGGCGGCGGGGAGGATCTGACCCCGCCGGGGGCGATCGTGGATCTGACGCTCGATGCGATCAACTACGAGTGGGCCGACCTGGGCTGGCTCTGCTCGGGGGATGACGGCGATGACGGCACCGCTGCCTCGTTCGTGCTCGGGATCGCCGCCGGTGAGACGTTGCAGACGGAAGCCCATTGGGATGCGGCCGAGAAGGTGACCGCCGGCCTGCCCGCCCCGGCGGAGCCGGGCACACTCGTCAGCTTCCGTCTCGAAGGCTTGACGCCCGGTGAGACGGTGACCGTGGCCGTGCGGGCGATCGACGATGCCGATCTGCTCTCGCCGCTCGGTGCCACTCTCACGATCACGCCGCCGCTGCCGCCCGACCTCATGCCCCCGGGCCGGGTGGCCGATCTGGCCGCGCGGGCCCTTGGCGAGGATGCGGTGCGCCTGTCCTGGACCGCCGCCGGCGACGACGGCATCGACGGCACGGCCGCCGCTTTCGTGATCGCTATGCGCGCGGGCGGGGCAATCGAGACTGCCGAGGAGTTCGAAGCGGCCGAGCAGGTTGAGGAGCCCTGTAGCGATCCGGGCGGCACGGCGATGAGCTTCGACCTCACGGGTCTGTCGGCCGGGGAATTGTTCGGATTCGCGATCCGTTACCGTGACGAGATCGGGCTGTGGGGAGAGGTCTCGAACAGCCCGACGGTCCAGCTCGAACCCGACGAACCCTCACCGCCGCCCGACGAGTGCGCGCCTTCGGCGGTCACCGATCTGCGCGTCAGCGAGCTGGGCGAGGATCGGCTCACGCTGGCCTGGACCGCTACGGGGGACGACTCGACGGCAGGGTATGCCGATCGCTATCTCTTGGGCATACGCCCGGGCGCGCCGATCGGGCCCGATGGCTGGTCCGAGGCTGAGGTTGCCGAACTCGAGATGCCTCCGGCCGAGGCAGGCGCCGGCGAAGTCTACACATTGGAGGATCTCACGCCCGGCGCCGAGTACGGGCTGGCGCTGCGCGTGGCCGACGAGGCCGGCAACATATCGGAGCTTTCGAATTCCATCTACGTACAGCTCACGACGCCGCACGAGCCCGAGCCCCCTGAGGCGGTCACCGACCTGGCCGTTGTCGAGGAAGGGCCCGGGTGGCTGGAGCTGGCCTGGACCGTGCCGGCTGCGAACGAGCCGCCTGGCCCGGTGGCCGAGTATGAGCTGTGCTTCGCACGGGTCCCGATCACGGCCGAAAACTGGCCTGACCTGCTGCGGGCGCCCGTTCAGCCGGCGCCCCAAGCGCCGGGCGAGCGGCAGCGCTACCGGCTCGGCTCCATCCGCCACGGCGAGCAGTACTGGGTGGCCCTGCGTTCGCGGGATGCCCTGGGAGTCTGGTCGGCCATCTCGAATGTGGTCACCGGCCTCACGCATCCGCAGGACCAAGTGGCGCCGCCGGCACCGTCGATGCCGGGGGCGTCTGTGATCCGCGGCAAGGAAGAGGAGGGCATCTGGGTTACCTGGCTGGCGGTGGACGCCGAGGATATCGCCGGCTATTACCTCTACGGCCGGCCCGTGAGCAGCCCGGCCCGTGAGCGCCTGTACGAGGAGCTGATCGAGCATTGTCCGGCCAATGAGGTGTCGCCCGGCCGGATGGGGTGGCCCATTTTCCCGCCCGAGGGAGGGGAGCAGTACCTGATTTCGGTGGCCGCGGTCGATGAGGCCGGCAACGAGAGCCCGGCCAGCGCGGAGGTGGAACTCTTTGCCGAACGGGTGACACTCGAAGGACCTTTCCCGCATCCGATCGTGGTTCCGCCAGGGGGCGACCCCGCCGAGTTCCGGCTCGTGTTGCCCCCCCACAGCCATAGCAGCGTCGAGGTTGAGTTGCGGATCTACTCGGTGAGCGGTGATCTGGTGCGCAGCCGCTGGGACGGGGGTTACCCCCACTTCGCGCCTGGCGCCACGGTGCTCCTCACCTGGGACACCACCAACGACCGCGGCCAACGGGTCGCCCCGGGTCTCTATGTCCTCGAGCTGAGCGCACTGGGAGAGACCGAGTTGCGCAAGATCTACGTCAAACGCGAGTAGCCTGTTCGAGTGGCGGCCTCGCGCGGGGGTTTCGTGCGCTCGTTCGGGTCCCACCCGCGAGCGCTTCGTTCGGCCGCCTCGTGGGCTCGGCCGCCTCGTTGGTTCGCCCGCCTCGTTGGTTCGCCCGGCTCGTCGGCTCGCCCGGCTCGTCGGCTCGCCTGCCGG
>CAZZIF010000355.1:0-1828 GCA_964654025.1 uncultured bacterium | reverse complement strand
CTGCTCCCCGTCTGCCGACCGCTCGGCTACCTGGCCGCTGAATTGCTATGACAGGTGCACGGCGGAGGCGAGTGCCGACGCCGCGCGCACGGATCCCCGTGCCCCTTGACCCCAAGGGGGAAGGGGATGACCAATCCGAACTCGCACCAACGTCGAGAGCCTTCTGTCGTAACCGGGGCCCAATCGGGCCGCCGGGACCTGGCCAGGCGCACCTGGTCGTGGTCCATCTCGCCGGTGTCGCTGAGCCGGCTGGTGTCGCTGAGCCGGTCGGTGTCGCTGAGCCGGCTGATGTCGTTGAGCCGGTCGGTGTCGCTGAGCCGGCTGATGTCGTTGAGTTCGCCGGCGTGGTTGAGCCGGCTGGTGTGGTTGAGCCGGCCACTGTGGCTGACGCTGCTCGCATGGCTGACTCTGATAGCTGCTGTGCCGGTGCCCGCTCGATCCGAGCCACGGGTCCCACAGGTCCCGCAGGGCCCACAGGCCGAGCCGGCCCAAACGGAGGTGGGCGTCGTATCCACCGTGATCGCTCTACCCGAGGCCAGCACAGATAGCCTCTGGACGGTTCCGCTCCTCGATGAGGCGCCGGCACTCGACGGGAAGCTTGATGAGTCCTGCTGGCGTATCGCCCCGGGCAGCGGGGCGTTCCGGCAAGCGGAACCTACGCCGGGGCAGGCGCCCAGCGAATCTACCCACCTGCGCGTTCTCGCGGATCGGCAATATCTCTACGTTGGGTTCGACTGCCACGACAGCCGACCCGAGGCGATTCGCGCCCACGAGTTGCGCCGGGACCAAGCATTCGCCGACGACTGGGTGGCCGTGCTGCTGTCCGGCGTGGGCTCGGGGACCGGCGCGATCGAACTCTTCGTCAATCCTCGCGGCTGCTTGATGGATGCCTACCAAACTGGGCAGCGCGACGACCTGTCGATGGACTACGAGTTTGCTGCCGCCGCCGACCGGGATGAGCGCGGCTGGAGTGCGGAGCTGGCGATTCCCTGGAGATTGCTGGGAAACGATCCAGAACCCGGCCGGCTGCGTCTGCTGGCGCTACGCCAGATTGCGCGGTTGGGCGAACGCGTGGCGTTCCCCGAGCACGACCTGCACGCTCCGGGCTGGCATCAACGTGGCATCCGCCTCCGGACGGCCGCGGTGTCGATCGAGGCCCGCGCCGAGTTGCTTCCGAGCGTGGTGGCCAAGCGCAGCCGTGTGCGCGCGGCACCCGATGAGGATGGGTGGGACTACGAAGCCGGCCTCACCGGCCGCTGGCATACCGCGGGGGGCGCGAACCTGGCGCTGGCCGTGCGGCCCGACTTCCGCCAGGTGGAGGCGGATGTGCCCCAACTCGAGACCAACCGGCGCTATCCACTCTACTATCCGGAGAAACGTCCATTCTTCCTCTTCGAGCGTGAGCTTTTCACCCTGGCGGGGACCGGCGAGGCGATCGTGCGCGCCATCCACACCCGCACGATCGTCGCCCCGCTGTGGGCGGCCTGCATCTCGCGCCCGCTGGGCGCCGGCAGCCGGGCGGGCGTGCTGTGCGCCTATGAACGAGCAGCCGACCGCGAGCACTGGGGGGTCGGCACGGAGGACGACGGGTCCGGCCGGTTCACCGGACTCGTCCGCCTGCGGGGGAAGTGGGGTGAACGAGGCCAGGCGGGCATTCTGCTGAGCACCCTGGGCCACGGAGACGAGTACACCTCCGTGGTGGGAGCGGATGGAGTCGTTGCGACTGACGCAATCGCGGAAACGGGCCGGGGTCGGCTGAGCGGACATCTGCTTGCGAGCGGGATAGGGCAGGGCCCAGAAGGGCATGGCGCTGATGGACAAGGCGGTG
>CAZZIF010000354.1:0-4318 GCA_964654025.1 uncultured bacterium | reverse complement strand
GCTGACGGCGGTCTCCTACGGGGACTATCTGGTCATCTCCGCCGAGGATGCCACGGCCGAAGGGTTGACCGACGGAGACGTGGCCGAGATCGAGGCCGAGGCCGGGGGGCTCCGCCTGCCCGTGCGTGTAATGCCGGGCCAGCCCAAGGGTATCATCGGGGTGGGGCTGGACATCGTGGCCGCCAACCACGCCGGTTCCCTGCCGCTACCGACCGATTCTGCGACGGGCGACCTCGTCTGCGTCCTCCCCGGCGTAACGTTGCGGACCACAGGGACGCGCATCGATCTGCCGATCTTGTCGGGCTCGATGGATGCCTCCGGCCGCGGCATTCTGCCGGGCGATACGCCGCACCACGGTCCCGGCCACGGAACGGATCAGGGTACCGATGCGTCCGACAGCCAGACGCACGCCACCGCAGCGGCGCTGCCGGGGAAGGAGAAGTATGCCGACCCGCCGGCCAGCATGTACAAGCCGCACCCGCACAAGGACTATCGCTGGGCGATGGCGATCGACCTCGAGAAGTGCATTGGGTGCTCAGCCTGTGTGGCCGCCTGCTACATCGAGAACAACGTCGCCATCACCGGTCCCGACGAGCACCTGCTGGGCCGGGAGATGTCCTGGATCCGAGTGCAGCCGTATGAGCACCACGGCCGGATCGAGTTCATCCCGATGCTCTGCCAGCACTGCGACTACGCGCCCTGTGAGGCGGTCTGTCCAATCTTCGCAACCTACCACAATCCGGAAGGCCTCAACGCGCAGGTCTACAACCGGTGCGTGGGCACGCGCTACTGCGCCAACAACTGCCCCTACAAGGTGCGCCGGTTCAACTGGTTCTCGCACCCGCGGCAGGAGCCGCTCGACCTCTTGCTCAATCCGGATGTCTCGGTGCGACCCAAGGGGGTCATGGAGAAGTGCACCTTCTGCATACAGCGAATTCGAGAAGCGAAGGACGTGGCCAAAGACGAGGGCCGCAAGGTTCGGGACGGCGAGGTCGTCCCCGCCTGCGCGCAGTCCTGTCCGACCCGGGCCATCGTGTTCGGGAATCTGTTGGATCCCTCCTCGGAGGTCTACGCCCTGATCCACTCGAAGCGTGCCTACCGGATACTGGAGGAGTTGGGAACGGGGCCGGCGGTCTACTACCTGCACGAGGATGTTCAGCATGAGCGTTAGGGCGTACTCGGAGAAGCTGGAGTTGGATGTCCTGGCCGCGATGAAGCGGCCCAGCCGGGCCTACTGGGTGGCGCTGGCGGTCTCTGCGCTGGCCTTCGCCGGTGGACTGGCGCTGTGGCTCTACCAGATGATCCATGGCATGGGCGTGGCCGGCATCCGTCACCCGGTGGGGTGGGGCGTCTACATCACCGACTTCGTCTTCTGGGTGGGTATCGCTCACTCGGGAACGCTGATCTCGGCCGTGCTCTTTCTGTTTCGCGCGAACTTCCGGAGCAGCTTCAACCGTTTCGCCGAGGCCATGACCGTCTTCGCGGTCATGACCGCGGGGCTCTATCCGCTGATCCACCTCGGCCGCTCCTGGCTCTTCTACTGGTTGTTCCCCTATCCGAACCAGCGTCACCTGTGGGTGAACTTCCGTTCGCCCCTCGAATGGGACGTCTTTGCTGTCAGCGCCTACTTCACGGTGAGCGCGGTCTTCTTCTACGTCGGCCTGGTGCCCGACCTGGCGGTGGTGCGGCGTCACGCCGATGGCAACCGCAAGCGGCTCTACTCGCTGCTGTCGCTGGGCTGGATGGGCACGGCCCGCCAGTGGCTGCACTACAACCAGCTCTACCTGTTCCTGGCCGCGCTGGCGACGCCGCTCGTGATCTCGGTGCACTCGGTCGTCTCCTGGGACTTTGCGATGAGCATCGTGCCGGGATGGCACACCACGATCTTCGCGCCCTACTTCGTGGCGGGCGCGATCTTCTCGGGCACGGCCATGGTCCTGACGCTCGGGATCCCGATGCGCAAGATCCTTGGCCTCGAGGCCTACATCACGGTCGATCACTTCGAGAAGCTGACGAAGCTGTTGCTCTTCACCTCGCTCATCGTCACCTATGCCTACATCGTCGAGATCGCCCTGGCCTGGTACGGTAGCCATCAGTTCGAGACGGCCCATTTCTCCTACCGCCTCTTCGGTGATTACTGGCCGCTCTACGCCTTGATGGTTCTTTGCAACTGCCTGGTGCCGCTGCTCATTTTTGTCAAGCGGCTGCGCCGCAACCTGACGTTCCTGTTCATCCTTTCGATCCTGGTCAACATCGGGATGTGGCTGGAGCGGTTCGTCATCATCGTGACGGCGCTGGCCAAGGAATACGATCCGTACTCGTGGGGCATCTACAAGCCCAGCCTGGTCGAGATCGGGATCTCGATCGGCAGCTTCGGGATGTTCTTCACGTTCTTCCTGCTGTTCACGAAGCTCCTGCCGGTGATCTCGATCACGGAGATCAAGGAGAGAGAACATGCTTGATCGCGAACGCCTCCGCGAGGAGAAGACCTACCGGTTCGAGGACGAGGGGGAGTTCCTCGAGAAGATCCGCGAGCTGCGCGCGCGCGGCGTGCCACCGGAGCAGCTCGAAGTCTACATGCCGATTCCGGCGCACGGCTTCGAAGACGCCCTGGGATGCAAGCCCAGTCGCCTGCGGCTGTTCACGCTGGCGGGCAGCCTGGCCGGCGGGGCCTTCGGCTTCTGGTTGACGATCTGGACGGTCCAAGAGTGGCCGCTGGTGGTAGCGGGCAAACCGCTGGTCTCGATCCCGCCCTTCGTGGTGATCGCCTTCGCGTGCACGATTCTGCTGGGCGCGCTGGTGTCCTTCGCCGGATTCCTGTTGCTGAGCCGGATGCCGTCACCCCGGGGCCTGTCGAATCCCGAGGAACATGAGAACTACTTCGTCGTCCGCGAAGTCGAGCCCGAGCCGCGGGGCTAGGGCGGGCTACTTGCGAGGGGAGTGTGACCGATGACACGTAGGGGCTACATCTACGCCGTGGCGGCTGTGGTGGGCTCGGGGCTGCTGACCTTCCTGGCGCCCAAGGGATCGCTGCTGCCAGGGCTGCTCTTCTGGGTGGCGCTCGTGCAGGGCGGCGTGCTGCTCATGGCGGCCGCGGAGATCGCGCACTCGAACTGGCACCGTAGGATCCGTGGCATCGTGCTGGGCATTCATCCGCTGCTCTGGGTGTTCCCCTTCGCGTTTCTCTTCTTCTCGCTGGGCCAGGAGATCTATCCCTGGGCCGAACACCCCACCGGCTGGCTCGACCAACCGTTCTTCACGATCCGCAACGTCGCGCTCCTGCTCGTGACGGCCTGGGTCGGAACCGCCTTCTCGCGCGGGGCGGTGAGGGATGCGCCCGCCACCCGCACGCTGGCGGTCCTCTACACCTTCCTGTTCGTCACCAACCAGACGGTGATTGCTTTCGATTGGGTGATGTCGTTCGAGTTTCCCTGGATCTCGACCCTCTTTGGCGCCTACTTCTTCGTCGAGGCGATCTACCTGGGCGTGGCGATGTCGGCCGTGATGGCTGCCATCCTGTGCCGGCGGCACCGCGCGGCGATGGGCAAGACCTTGCTCGATTTGGCGACCCTGATGTTCGGGTTCTCCCTGCTGTGGGTGGGGCAGTTCTTCGCGCAATACCTGGTGATCTGGTACGGCAACATCCCGTGGGAGGTGGCTTACCTTTCCAAGCGTGTGCTGATCTCCCCACTACAGCAGATGTCGGTCTTCGTGCTGCTGGGTCTCTTCGCCATTCCCTTCGTCAGCCTGTGGGCCCGCGAGATGAAGCAGACACCCTGGTGGGTCATGCTGATGGCCGGAATCGTCTCGGCGGCGGTGTTCGTCGAGCGCCTGGTCTTTCTCGTGCCGGTGGCGGAGCTCAACGCCCTGGTCGTAGCCCTCGAGATGGTCGTGCTGGGCGGTGCCTTCGTCTTGACCGCCGCGGGTTCGATGCGAGAAGGGGCTGCCGAACTCGCGAAAAACTAGCGGGTTTGCTGGATCGAGATCGTGCCGAAGCCTCTCACCGTGGGACGTTTCCTTCTGCGTACACCGACCTCCTGATCGATGTCGAGGGCGGGACCCCCGCCGAGGAAGGCACCTGGGGCCAGGTCAAGGCATTGTTCCGTTAGCCGCGCTTAGGGTTCTTGTCCTGCCCAGCGGCTTCGCGCGGACCGACCGTCTCTTCTCGGGGGAGGCGGCCGGTCCGCGTTCTTCTGCGCTCCGCACCATCCTGCCCTCATCCTGCCCGCATCCTCCCCGCATCGTGCCCATCCGTAGTCTGGTTTGCGCCATTTCGTTGCTCGCAGGTTCCATTGTTCAGGCCACACGGTAGCGTGCA
>CAZZIF010000353.1:0-4326 GCA_964654025.1 uncultured bacterium | reverse complement strand
ACTCACCCTGGCTCACCGTGACACCCAGGGCCAGCGCCAGAATCACCAGCGCTGCGATCCTACCTTTCATCACTGTCATCGCTCGATTCTCCTCCCGCTGCCGATTCCTCTGCTCTCGGTCCTCGTGTTCGTCTTACAATGCCACCCTCACGGCAACAGGATCATCCGCCGGCTCTCCTCGATCCCCGGCGCGCGCAGCCGGTAGAAGTAGGCCCCGCTCGGCGCCCTGCGGCCCGCCTCATTCAGACCGTCCCAGCCGATCGTGTGGCGGCCCGCCGCGCGCTCCTCGGCCACCAGTCTGCGCACCAGGCGCCCGTCGGCGCCGTAGACCGCAAGCTCCACCTTCCCGGCCCGCGGCAGTTCGAAGCCGATCTGCGTCCCCGACGACACCGGGTTCGGGCGGTTCTGGAACAGGTGGAGTGCAGCGACCATTCCGGCCGCCTCCCGCGGGTCTTCCACGCCGGAGAACTCGAAGAGAAACTCGATACGCTCGATCGCCTCGGTCGCGTACTCGTCCGAGCCGCTGCCGGTCACCACCACCAGCGTCTCCTCGCCCTCGAAGCCGATCCGGCTGATCTCACTCAGGGCATAGACCGCACTCTCCCCCCCGGCCAGCCGGAGCGCCACCATCGGGCCTTCGGCCGCGGCCGGCGGGATGAGGCAACACACCGCCAGCAGCAGGCTGGCCAGGGCGTGCCGGCGTCCGCCACTCACGTTCGTTCCAAGTTCCATCATGAACCTCCCATCCGGACTTCTCTGCGGGTCCCCAGTCAATGCACTTACTGATGAGGATACCATGTTGAAGGGCCTGGGGCGGAAACGGATCCGCCCGTGTGTATACAAGGACCACGCCCTCGATCGCTCCGGCCACCTGTTGGACCCGTTGCTGCGGGAAGAGGATCTGCCGATGCGGCCGATCGCCGTACGCTGCCTCACAATGCGAGCGCATCCGGCCCGAGATGCCCTGCCGCGGGTGGGCTGAATCTCGGCACAGGCCGTTTTCTCTGCGCGCCGGCGGCCACTTCAACGCATCTCCTTGTAGGAGTCCCCCCATGTCAGGCCGGAGGCCATGCCGGCCAACCCCAGAGCCTCGGGCTGGGTACCGGTGGCCGGCGACTCGGGTGATCGTTCGGAGCAACCGTCTACAGGAGGAGAAAATGAAGCGCTTTCCCTTGTCACCGTTTGGAGTCACTTCATTCGTAACGCCACGTCATCGCCGGCACGCCCGCGCCCACCGATCGCACGCGGTACCGATCCTGGCAACCGCCTTCGGCTTGCTCATCGCCCCGGTTCTCATCATGCATCTTCTTGCACCAGGCGCGGAGGCACGGCCGGTGTCCGATGTGGCCCTCGTCGAGTGCCCAAGCCTTCCCGCGGCCGGCGCCGGTGGCCTGACCATGCCGCCGGCCGGTTCACGCGACCTTCCGCTCACCTGGTTCGGCAATGTGGACGCTGACGGCAACGCCATTGCCGGAGACATGTGGACCTTCGATCACGGCGGGGCCGACGAGTACGAAGGGTGGACCGAACTCGCGCCTCCGGTGCTCCCCCCCGCCTGGCGCCGCATCGACGATGCCGACCGGGCCGCCCACGGCAACCCGGGCACCGCACCGGTCATCAACGGCACCGGCAGCGCGTGGGCCGGACTGTACCAGGACGAGGCCGATGACCTCGGGTGGGCCGCCGGGACCGGTTACGGCAACAACTGGGCTCATCGCTTCGTGAGTCCCGTCTTCACCTGGGATGGTGATGGGGCCATCTCGCTGGCCTTCCACTACTGGACGGATCTGGAGGATGGCTACGACTACGTCCGTGTCTACCTCGTGGGCGCCACCGGCGGGGTCGAGATCCTGTTGCCCGGGGCAGAGTTTACGCACATCGAAGAGCCCACCGTCTTCTATGCCGATCTGACCGCCGACCTGTTCGCCCAGCTCGGCGAGAACGACGCGCAGCTCGTCTTCGCGATCGAGACCGACCAAGGGTGGTCCGACGAAGACGGGTACTACGACAGCGTGTACGGGCCATTTGCCGTCGACGACATCTCCCTCACCGGGAACGTGGTCGGCGGAGACCTGGCCTACACGTTCGAGAGCGGCGATGAGGGCTTCACGCTGGGAGGCGGGACCCCGACGCCCCCCAGCTTCTACGGCATCGCACCGGTCGAGGACTACGAGATTCCCTGCGATCCCGTGCCGCTTACCGGCAACGTTCTCCACCTCCATGACGGCGCCCAGGAGCATCCGGACGGACAGCGGACGATCCTGATCTCCCCGCCGGTCATCCTGCCCGAACCGGGGTGCTCGGTCGTGGGCGTCGCCGACGTGTTCGCGGCCATGCCCTACTACGACGGCGTCTTCTATCGCCCGGGATGGCTCTACACGACCGATGGCACGAACTGGTCCGAGCGCACGGGCAACAGCATCTATCTCTACAACCCCGGCCCGATCTGCTTGCGCATGACGTGCCTGGGGGACGGCTACGTTCCTTCCGACGCGATCGCCGTCAAGCTCGTCATCGAGATCTACGCGAGTTGCGAGGACTTCGGCATTCCTCCCTACCTCTGCACGGGGCAGAGCAATGCCTCGCCGCTCTTCGACAACATCCGCGTGGGCGCAATTCATCCTGGTGTGCTCCAGGTGCCCACCACGTACCCGACCCTCCAGGCCGCGATCGACGCATCCGACGCCGACCATCCCCACATTCTCGTCTGGGATGGCATCTACCAGGGTGACGGCAACAGCGACCTTCAGTTCACCGGCCACGACCATGCGGTGAACCTTCGATCGATCTTCGGCCCTCAGTTCACGGTTCTCGAAGGAGACATCGATCACGGGCTCGGAGTGAATATGCAATCGGACATGGCGGCCGACCCCGTGCTGATCGATGGATTCATGATGAGAGGATACTCAAGCGCGGCGGTCTACTACGACCAGTGCACTCGTCCCCTTGAGATCAGCAACTGCATTATCTGCGATTCCGATTATGCGGCCGACTTGCGAGAGGGAACCGTCAGCCTGTCAGACTGCGAGATCCGCGGCAACCACAACGGGTGCCACCTCGATGAGTGCTTCGCCGAGATCTCGAACTGCACCATCGCGCACAATGTCGAGGACGGCATCGCCGTCGGGGGCGATGGCAGCACCGTGATCGAGAACAGCATTCTGTGGGGCAACGAAGAGAATGACCTGCGCGTCATAGGGGGGCTGGCCGTCAGCGTCCTGGGATGTGCCGTCGATCCTCTGAACATCGATGATCCTCTGAATCTGGTCGACTGGGGCAGTCCCGACCTGAACGTCTACGTCGACCCGTTCTTCTGTGACCCGCGCATGCCGGCGGTCACGCTCGAGGGGGACTATCGTCTCGACGCCGTATCGCCCTGCTTGCCCGAGTACAGCCCCAGTGGGCTGCTGATCGGCGCACTCGGCGCGGCCTGCGATCAGGGTCTGATCGCCTCCACGCCCACCGGCTCGAACGTCCCCGTCGAGCTGGGAGAGATCACCCTGACCTTCGACACCGTCACCACCGAGGGCGATTCCCGCGAGATCACGCGTGCGGAAGGGCCCGAGGTGCCGTCTCAGTATTCACTCGTCCCTGCCGATCCGGCCGAGTTCCACCTGTTGACCACGACCGCGGGCTTCGAGGGCCAGATCACGATCTGCATGCCCTACGACGAGGGCGAGGTCACCATGGGTGAGGAGAGCCTGCGGCTGCTTCACTACGATGCCGCCCAGACCCCACCGGCGTGGGTCGATGTCACGAGTTCGATCGACATGGAGGAGAACATCATCTGCGGCCTCACCTCGTCGCTGTCGCCGTTCGTCGTCGCCGAGATCACCTCTTCGGCCATCGAGGAACCGGAGCGCGACGGGTCGCTGCGGATCCACGCCAATCGGCCCAACCCCATGGTGCGCTCCACCGTGATCGCCTATGAGCTACCCCAGGCGGCCCGGGTGAGCGCGCGGATCTTCAATGTCGACGGCCGGCTCGTTCGCGTGCTCCTCGACGGCGAGCTTCAGACGGCGGGTCACCATCAGCTCCACTGGGATGGACGCAATGACGGCGGCCAACCGGCTGAAGCGGGATTCTACTTCTACCGGGTCAATGCCGGCGACCGGGTGGAGAAGCGCCAGCTCCTGCTGGTCAGGTGAGACGCGCTGGAGACGACAGCCACCGTACCCCCTCACCTACGGCAGCGCCCCCGGTCCGATTGGGCCGGGGGCGTTGGCATGTGCTCGCGCAAGCGACCGCCGGTGCACGTGGCGGGTGCACGCGGCCGGTGCACGCGGCAGGTGCATGTGGCCGGTGCACGCGGCAGGTGCATGTGGC
>CAZZIF010000352.1:2411-4373 GCA_964654025.1 uncultured bacterium | reverse complement strand
GGCGCCGGGTTGCAGCGCACCACACGCATCGGCAGCGTCATTCCGCCGGGCAGCGGTAGGTCCGGCCCCACCACCAGCAAGTCCTCGGTCGTTTGATTTGCCACCAGGGCCCACTTGGCCGCCGCGTAGGCCTCGAAGGAACCATGCCGGTCGAGATGATCGGGCGTGATGTTCAGGATCGTCGCGGCGTGCGGGTGGACATCGGGGCTGTCCTCGAGCTGGAAGCTGCTGACCTCGACCACGAACACGGTGCCGGCCGGCTCCTCCAGCACCGCCCGTGAGAGCGCATGCCCGATGTTGCCCGCGGCCCGCGCGCGGACACCGGCCGACCGCAACAGGTGGGCCGTCCAGGCCGTCGTGGTCGACTTGCCGTTCGTCCCGGTGATCGCAATCATGGGAGTCGCGATCTGCGTGGCGCCCAGATTCAGTTCCGAGCGCACCGGAATGCCCAACTCGTTCGCCTCGGTGAGCAGCGGCGACTCGGACGGCACGCCGGGACTGCGGATGAGCATCCGGCAGCCGGCCAATACACCCGCCGGCGGCTCCCCGGCCACCAGCTCGGCGCCGGCTTCCCGATGGGGTTCCCAGGCCGCGCGCACCTCGTCGGAGACGCGTTGCTCGAGTGCCAGAACACGGCAGCCCAATCTCAAGAGCAAGCCGGTCGCGGCCAGCCCCGAGCGTCCCAGACCCAGCACGGCCACGCGGTCGCCGGACGCCAGGCCGGGCGGCATGGTGAGCGACCTCCTGTGGATGGGCGTGGGCATGGGCATGGGCATGGGCCGATGATCCTTCCTGGATGGTCTTCTGGGCAGCGGCCGCCTACGGCTACTGCAGCTTGATCGTCGAGAGCGTCAACAAGGCCAGCAGGATCGAGACGATCCAAAACCGGATGACGACCTTCGTCTCCGGCCAATCACCAAGCTCGAAGTGATGATGAAGCGGCGCCATGCGAAACACACGCCGCCGGTAGAGCTTGTAGGAGAGCACCTGGATCACCACGGAAAGAACCTCCGCGACAAAGAGCGCCCCCACCATTGTGAGCAGAAGCTCGCGCTTGATCAAGACCGCCACGGTTCCGAGCGCGCCGCCCAGCGCGAGACTGCCGGTGTCGCCCATGAACACCTCGGCCGGATGCGCGTTGAACCACAAGAACCCCAGGGCGGCCCCCACGAACGCGGCGCAGAAAATCGAAAGCTCCCCGGCACCCTCTAGAAACGGGATGTTCAGGTACTCGCTGAACCCCATGTGCCCGGAAACGTAGGCCAGGGCTGCAAAGGCGGCGGCCGGAGGCGCCACCATGCCGATGGCCAGCCCGTCCAGTCCGTCAGAGAGGTTCACAGCGTTGCTCGAGGCCGTGATGACCAGCGCCACGAACGGCACATAGAGCCATCCGAGCGAGAGAAAGGTGTCTTTGAGAAAGGGAATCGCCGTCCGACCACTCAGGGCGCCGTAGGGTTCGGACTGCATCACGATCAAACCGACCGCCAGGCCGGCCAGGCCTTGCACGATCAGCTTGTAGCGGCCCATGAGACCGCCGGGGTGCTTGCGCACCGAGTGCAGGTAGTCGTCCAAGAAGCCGAGTGCCCCCAGGAGCAACGTGACGCCCAGCGCCAGCTGGACCTGCAAGTTGCTCAAGTCGGCCCACAGAAGCGTGGGAATCGCGATGGCCCCGACGATCAGGAGCCCACCCATCGTAGGCGTCCCCTGCTTGACGTAATGGGTCTGCGGTCCGTCGGCACGGACTTGCTGGCCGATTTTCCACCCGCGCAGCCGCCGAATGAGCCAGGGACCCAGCAGGAAACTGAGCATGAGCGCGGTGACCGCCGCATAGGCGGACCTGAAGGTGATGTAGCGGATGACGTTGAACCCGCCGAAAATATCAGTGAGAGGCTCGAGCAGATGGTAGAACACCCTTCTAGCCCTCCTCTCGGCCGGATTCGTTCTCCGGCGCGCCGCGGTCCC
>CAZZIF010000352.1:0-2311 GCA_964654025.1 uncultured bacterium | reverse complement strand
ACACCCTTCTAGCCCTCCTCTCGGCCGGATTCGTTCTCCGGCGCGCCGCGGTCCCGGTCCAGCGCTGCGGGTTCGCTCTCCAGCGCGCCGCGGTCCCCGTCCAGCGCGGCCGGTTCGCTCTCCGGCGCGCCGCGGTCCCCGTCCAGCACACCCAGCTCCCTCACCAGATCCTCCAGTCGGGAGAGCCTCGCCCCCTTGACCAGAATGACGTCGCCCTCGCGCACGAACTCGTTCAGGAATCGTGCCGCATCGGCCAGCTCCGTGCACCACAGCACCTGGTTGACCCCCGCCGTCTGCGCGGCCGGCGCCGCGTGCCGCGCCTCCTCGCCGAGAAACACTCCCGCGTCACAGAAACCCGCAGCCGTCCCCACCTCCTCGTGCAAGGCCTGGCTATCTTCGCCCAGTTCACGCATGCCGCCGAAGACGAACACCTTTCGTCCTGTCGCCGGCAATCCGGCCAGGAAGCGCAGGTTGCCTTTCGTCGCTTCGGGAGAAGCGTTGTACATATCGAGTAGCCACGCCTGCCCCCGGTGCCGCACGAGTTGCAGCCGTCCAGGCATCGGCCGCAGGTGGGCAAGGCGCGAGAAATCGGGAGCCGGCTCACCCATCGCGCGCAAGGCGGCGATCGCCGCCAGGACCGAACGGGCGGCGCCCTCGCCCAGCAGGGGAAGATGAATCCGCTCGTCGAATCCGGCAACCCGCAGTTCGGTGCTCTCGAGCGAGAAGGCGACCTCTACCGCGCGCACGTCGGCCGTCTCCGTAAATCCGAAGGTGACGACCTTCCCCGGCCAGCGCGCGGCCACCTCTCGGCGCAACGCTTCGTGATCGTCCGGAATGACCAGTGTGCCACCGGCGGCCAGGCCTTCCAGAATCTCGAGCTTGGCCGCCAGTACCCCACCGGGTCCCCCGAGCGGGCCCTGGTGAGCCTGCCCGATGGAGGTGATCACCGCCACATCGGGCGCGGCGATGCGGCTCAGCGTGGCAATCTCACCGGGCTGGTTGGTACCCATCTCGAGGATCAGGCGCCGAGTCCCGGTACGCATCTGCAGCATCGTCAGCGGCAAACCGATCAGGTTGTTGTGATTGCCCGGCGTCCCCACCAGTTCCGCCGCGTGTTCGGCGCGCCCCAGGAGTGCCAGGATCATCTCCTTCGTGGTCGTCTTGCCGCTCGATCCGGTGATACCCACCACCTGCGGATCCACCGCCCGGCGAAGCCGAGCGGCCCACTGCTGCATCGCCTCGAGCGGATCGTCGACCAAGAGATGGATGCCCAGCGCACGAGAAGCCTTGCGGCGACTCCACCAATCACGACGGGCCAGGGTGGCACCCGCCCCAGCATGGAAGGCGTCTGGAATGTGGTGGTGCCCGTCTATATGCTCACCACGCAGAGGTACGAACACCTCGCCGCCGATCACGCGGCGGCTGTCGATCCGCGCGCCCGAGAGAACGATCCGGTTCACAACGCGCCAGTCCTGCGGGCTCACCCCCGCGACCGTCGCCGTGGTCATCTGCGCGATCGAGGCCAGCGACCAGGGATGGCCGGAGAGTTCCGCCTCTTCGCCCTGTCCAACCGGCAGCTGCGGCTCGGGTGCCGCCGCCGGTTCCACCTCTTCGTCCCGGCCAACCGGCGGATGCCGCTCGGGCTCTGTCGCCGGTTCCCGCTCAACGCCGCCGCGGACGGGCCTGCGGACGGGCCTGCGGACGGGCCGAGGGTGTTCAGACGTTGACGCCGGTTCCGGCGCCGGATCTCTGTCTTGCGGCTCTCTAGCATCCATCCGGGTGTGTTCCTCTGTCGCTACCGGAGGGACCTGGCTGACGGCTTGTGATCGGCACGGCGTCATGAGCGCGCCGCTCCGCGCCGGGCCAGCACTTCACGAATCACCTCCCGGTCGTCGAACTGCTCGACTCGTTCCCCAAACACCTGCTTCGTCTCTGCCCCGCGCCCGGCCACCAACACGGTGTCCCCGCCCCGCGCCCGGCCCAGGGCCGCCGCGATGGCCTCCCGGCGGTCCACGATGGGCTCAACTGCTGCCCCTGAAGCAGCCGTCCCCGCGACGATCATCTTCATGATCGACTCGGGATCTTCCGAGCGTGGGTTGTCGGTGGTGACGATGATATGGTCGGCCAAGCGGCTCGCGACCGCTCCCATCGCCGGCCGCTTCTTCTGGTCCCGGTCACCGCCACAACCGAAGACGACGATGAGTTCACCCTCGGTGATGTCGCGTGCCGAGGCCAGCACCTGCGCGAGTGCGTCGGCGGTGTGTGCATAGTCGACCACCACCGCAAAGGGCTGGCCCGCGCGGATCGTCTC
>CAZZIF010000351.1:0-4377 GCA_964654025.1 uncultured bacterium | reverse complement strand
TCTATCCGTTTACGCCACTTTTACTTAGCGCCGAAGGTCAATCGGACCGAAGGTTACCGGTGATGTTCTCTACCCGCATCGGCTGTAAACGCTTGTCCTACAATTTGATAGCAAGGGCACCGCTCCGGTGGCCGACTGGAGTAGTAGTAGGGGCAGAACCGCCCCAGGGGCAATGGCTTTGGCCACTTGCGGCCACCGAGACCGGCTTTGCGAGGAACACCATGAGTCCCAAGAAGAGGCCCAGTCGTCAGAAACGCCAGGTCGTGCCCCGGCCCTCGAAGACGGACGAGTCCCGGGAATCTGAGGACGCTCGAGGTAGCAGCCGCAGTCAACAGGATCAGCCGCAGGAGTTCTTCCCGATCTCGCTCGCATCGCTTCGCCTGGAAACGATCACCGGTTTCAGCCTCTACCTTCACCATCCCAAGCAGGACAGCTACGTCCTCTACCGGAGGGGCAATCTAACGTTCGGAGAGGTTCACCGTGAACGCTTGCGAGCCAGCCGGGTCAAACAGCTCTACATCGCTTCCTCCCAACGAGGAGCCTACTTGCGCTACGTGGAGGAGCACCTCGATCAGATTCTCTCCGACCCCAACCTCTCAGACGCCGAGAAGAACGAGGTCTTCTACGGGTCGGCCATGAACATGATGGAGGACCTCTTCGCCAACCCCAGCGTGGGGGCCAACGTCCGCCGCACGAAGGCGTTCATCGGAACGACCGTGCACCATCTCATCGCCCATCCCGACAACACCACGGCCCTCATCGAGCTGCTCAACTTCGACTACAGCACGTTCTCGCACTCGGTGAACGTCTGCATCTTCGGACTCGCGCTGGCCTCGCGTCTCGGTTACTCCAGCCGGGAGCTGGATGAACTCGGTATCGGGCTCATGCTGCACGACATCGGCAAGTCGAAGATCGACGATGCCATCCTCTTCAAACCGGGACCCCTCGACGAGGACGAATGGGCGGTGATCCGCATGCATCCAGACCTGGGCCTTGAGCTGGTCGAGCAAGCCACCCACCTCAGTGAGAACTCGGCGGCCGTGATCCATCAGCACCACGAGCGGTGCAACGGCGAGGGGTATCCGCAGAACCTCACGGCCGAATACATCCATCCCTACGCCAAGATCGCCGCGGTCTGCGACGTCTTCGATGCCATGACCACCCGGCGGTGCTACAGAGACGCGGTGCCCTCCTACGACGCGATCTTCGAGATGCAGGAGACCATGGGCCACCAGCTCGACCGATTCCTGCTGCGTGAAATGGTCGTCCTCATGGGACCGATTCGCGACGCGCTCAATGGAGGCTTCGCCGAGGCGGCCTGAACGCAATCGGCCCCCCGCGACAAACGCGGAGGGCCGACTGGACACGGAGGGTGCGTGGGATTACCTGAGCAACAGCATCGACCGGACCCTCGCCTCGGTCCCAGCCGCCAGACGCACGTAGTAGATCCCCGCACTGGCCGGAGCGCCGCCCGCAGTAGCCCCGTCCCAAGTCAACTGGTGGCTACCTGCATCAAGGTCGCCCCGATGCAGCGTGCGGACCAATCGTCCCTGAGCGTCGTAGAGCCTCAGGTCCACGCGAGCCGGTTCCGGCAGCCGTAGCTGCATCACCGCCCCGCGGTAGGCCGGGCTGGCCAGCCGCAGCATGAGCTGAGCCGCCGCCGGCGTCTCCGGCACGGAAGCCGGATTCACCATCAGCGAGCCGATGATCGTCTCCACCGCCGCGGCCAGATCGGCGTGGTTCCAGCGGTAAGGCCGTCCGCTCAGGAAGGCGAACCGCCCGCCGCCCGGGTTATGGATCCCCCCCTCGGTGGGCACGCGCAGCACGCCGATCCCCTCATCCGGCTCCCAGTAGGTGTCCTCGAAGAGCAGGGTGCTCGTCTCCTGGGTGAGTTCGGTGTCGAATGTACGGCAGTAGCTCTGCAGGCCGATCCGGCCGATATCCTCGAGTTCGGGATGCACGGAGGTGCACAAATTCAGCGTGGTGCGATTGGTCAGGGTGATGCCCAGGTAGTCGCGCATGGCGTCGTCCAGGAAGTTCTGCCCCTGGCGGGTCATCAACAGCACGTTCCCGCCGGCCTCGAGGTAGGGCATGATCGACGTGTTGATCCAGGCGTCGATGTCGCCCGCGTAGTCGTTGCCGATCCAGATGACCGTCTCGAAGCTGCCCAGCGTGCTCGAGGGCACGCGGCCGTGGCCCAGCGGCTCAGGCAGGGTGCTCGGATAGCCGCCCGCCGGCTCGCTGAAGACGTCCCAGAAGGAGATCGCGAGGTTGCCCCAGAAGGCGCGATCCTCGTAGGCGCTGGCAATCTCGGTGCCGTAAGTGCCCCAGTCCACGCCGTTGACCAGGAGGATTCCCTCGCTGAAGGTGGGATTGACCACCGGCTCGACCACCCGCTTCAGAATCCAGTCATGGGGATCGAGCATCACGGCCGTCGCCGGCTCAGCGATCTCGAGGATGTACTCCTCGTGGGCTAGCGCGTTGTCGACGCGGAAGAGTTCGGTCGCCCCGCTCTCGAGCTCCACCTCGATCTCGATCGGCATCGTGAAGAGGCCGGTATCGGTCTGGATCTGGTCGATCGAGAGGTGCAGCTCGTAGGCGCCGGCATTCTCGACCGTCTCATACTCGTAGGCATAGGTGGGGTAATACTCGCCGTAGATCCACTGCTGGAAGAAGTCGTCCAGAGCCAGCCCCGAGACCGATTCGGCCACGGCCTGGAAGCCGGCGGTCGTGGCCGAGTCGAAGGCGTACGCGTCGCGGTAGGCTTGGAGAAACGTCCAGAACGTCTCATCCCCCATGACGCCGCGCAGCATGTGCACCACCCAGGAAGCCTTGTTGTAGGTAAGGTTGACATCGAAGATGCGTCCCCAGTCACTCAGGTCGGGCACATGGATGGTGCCGTCGCCATAGTAGCGGGTGGCGTTCATCTTGCCCCAGAATCCCGCTTCGCCGTACTGCGTCTCCAGCCAGAGCGCCTCGGAGTAGCGCGCGAAACCCTCGTTGAGCCAGATATCATGGAAGGTCGCGCAGGTGACGAGATCCCCCCACCACTGGTGGGCCAGTTCGTGGGCGACCGTGGCCTCATTGAACGCCCAGATACCCATGCTGCTGCAGGTCTGGTGTTCCATCCCGCCGCTCCAGTTGAACTCGGCGTGGCCGTACTTCTCATCGATGAACGGATACTCGCCGTAGATCTCGGCGAAGCCGGCGATCATCTCCTTGGTGAGCAGGTTCACCGCGAGCGTCTCGTTGTAGTGATCGGGATAGATGAAGAACTCGATCGGCATCGAATCGGTCTCGGTGTAGTAGTAGTCGGTGAAGGTCGTGTACGGATAGATGGCCAACGAGACCAGGTAGGTGGCGATCGGATAGCTCTCGTGCCACCAGTAGGTGTCGGTCTCCGGGCCGTTCACCACCTCTTGCAGGGTGCCGTTCGACGCCACGATCTGCCCCGTCGGCACCGTCACCCGGATATCCATCGAGTCGGCCTTATCGTCCGACCAGTCGTCGCACGGCCACCACGACCGGGCACCGAACGGCTCGCTCAAGGTCCACACCACTGTCTCGCCCTGGTGGTAGTCGAAGCCGAAAGCGCCGTAGGAAGCCGGCGGCGTGCCGCCGTAGCTGACCGTGATCTCGACGACATCGTCCTGATAGTAGGTGCCGTCGAGATCGACCGTGATGATCTCGTCGAGATGCGTGAAGCTGACCGGCGAGCCGTTCTGCGTGACTCCATAGACGGTCATCCCCTCGGCCAGATCCAGATCGGCTTGATCGATCTCGGCCACATTCACACGCAGGCGGGCCAAGAGCGTTCCCTCGACCGTGTGGGCGCCGTAATCGATCTCGATGTCGAGATCGTAGTAGACCGCATCCATCGCCAGCTCATTGGCGGTCGGCGTGGAGGACCAGCGCATGGAGTCGAAGCGTTCCATGGCCGCAATCTTGGCCGCGGCTTCCGGAACGGCCGGGTCGATGTCCCAGGGTTGCACCCCGGCCTGATCCGGATCGACGCCGTCGTGGTAGGCGGGCAGCAGCAGGCCGTCGGGGGTGCGAACCCGCTCGGGAGAACCCGATGCGGGACATGGGACTGCCAGGAGTGCCACGAGAGCCAAGAGTACGGGGGCCAGCAGGATGAGCCCCGGGAACAGGACGACCCGGACGGAATCGAGGCGCGCAAACATGTTACCTCCTTGAAATGGGGGCGGCGGCGCTCGGTGGGCCGTCGTCCTTCTGGATCTGTCGGGGGATGCCGTACAGAAGCCGATCTATTCATTATAGCATACTAGCGTACGCGCGGACAGGTGATGGAGGGGGGAGCACAGGTCCCCGTCAAAGTCCTTCCGCTGGCGCCCCGCGAGCGCAGCGGTCCGTTGC
>CAZZIF010000350.1:439-4393 GCA_964654025.1 uncultured bacterium | reverse complement strand
GGCATCCGGGAGAGTCTCCGGAGCAGCGCCAGATTTCGCTTGTCCATCTCGTTCTCCTTGGGCGTCTCCAGGACCATGGGCACTTTGCGGAAGACCGGATCGGTCAGGAAGAAACGGAACGGCCTGGTGCCGATGCAACCCTGGCCGATGTGGGCGTGCCGGTCGACCCGCCCGCCGAGGTCGGTCCGGCAGTCGTTGACGTGGAACCACTGGATCCGCTCCAGGCCGATCAGCTCGTCCAGCCGGTTCCGCAGGGCTTGATACGCCTCTTCCGTGCGGAACTCATGCCCGGCGGCCAGGAGGTGGCAGGTATCCAGACAGACCCCTGTGCGCTCCGGCTGTCCTATCCGCTCCAGGAGTTCGGAGAGGTGCTCCAGGGCGTATCCCAGGTTCGTGCCCTGGCCCGCCGTATTCTCGACCAGCACTCGCGTGCGATATCCCCTGGTGCGGCGCAGGGCTTCCCGGACAGCCTGCGCGATCTTCTTCAGACCCGCGGCCTCGCCACCTCCCATGTGGGAGCCGGGATGAAAGACCAGCCGCGGGATCGAAAGCGCTTCGCACCGTTCGATCTCCTCGACAAAGGCATCCCGGGACTTCTTGTACAAGACGGGGTCGGGCGTCCCGAGATTGATCAGGTACGAGTCGTGAGCCGCCATCTCGAAGGGGCCGAGAGCAGCGTCTGCCGCCTTGAATTCCTGAATCGCTTCCTCGGTCAGCGGTTTGGCCGCCCACTGATTGGAGCTCTTGGTGAAGAGCTGCACCGCGCCACAACGATAGCGGGCGGCGCTTTCCAGGGCACGATGCAACCCGCCGGCGATCGACATGTGGGCGCCCAGGTAGGGATGCCACGGGCCCTCGCTTCTTCCAGTCCTCCGCGTCCCTGCGGCATTCCGGCTCATGACAGTGCCTCCTGACAAGGGCGGATCTGGTTGTGGGTCCGATCGCGCCTGGCGTACTCGAGAGCTCTCGGCAGTGATGGGGCTCTGCGGCCTCGGCTGATTCTCACGGTGCCGCCCTGGGTGGCAACGCCGTCGAGCGCCTTCTTGGCCGCCTTCATCGTGTCCATTCCTGGATAAGATGCCGCCCAATACTAACAAGTGGGTGCGAGTCTGTCCTGGCCAGCCTGTCAGCCTGTCAGCCTGTCAGCCTGTCATCGCAACACAGCCATGTCTCATTGCAGGATAGTTCCAAGAACTGCCCCGTGGAGCGAGAGGCGCATTGGGTGGCGAGAGCGTGAAGACGGGGGCGGGGAAATCCGCTACGTGGGAGCCGAAGGTCTCCCTCAACGGCCGTCGGGTTCGCGAAGACATCAAATGTGCGTAGGCGGAGCGCGAGAGCAAGGCCACGAGCTTGGTCCTTCAGGGATGCTCTGAAGCATTACCCTGAACTGCCGGAACCACCCAAACTGCCGGAACCACCCAAACTGCCGGAACTACCAAGAATCCACTTGACGCCACGCTACTGTGCGATGCATAGTATGTTACATACAGTGTGCGTGGCACAGGTATGCAAAGGACAGCCGGAACGAGCCATCATGGGAGGTGATCGTGAACGCAGGGGATCCGTTCTCGGGGCTGCGATCTGAGCTGCGGCGTGGTGTGCTGGTCCTTGCGGTGCTGTCCCGCCTGCGCCAGGAGCATTACGGCTACTCCCTTCGCAGGGAACTGGCTGACTGCGGGCTGAACATCGAGGAGAGCACGCTCTACCCCTTGATCAGGCGCCTGGAGAAACAGGGCCTGCTGGCGAGCGAATGGCGGGAGGAAGGCGGACGCCGGAAAAGGTTCTACCGGCTGTCCCCCGGGGGAGAGACCACTCTCGCGCATCTGCAAAGGGAATGGAACGATGTCTCGAGCGCCCTTGATCGCATCATGGGCCGTGAAAGCGCGCTGGGAGGATGAGATGGGAATGGTGGAACGGTATCTGGACAATCTGGCGGCGCACCTGCCGGAGGAGATGCGGCAGGATGTGAGGGACGAGCTGGACGCTTCCATCCGGGAGCAGATCGAAGACCGCCAGTCGCAGTTGGGGCGGGCGCTGACGGACGACGAGATAGAGGAGATTCTCCGGGGGCTGGGTCATCCCATGCGGGTGGCGTCGGCCTACCTGCCCGAGCAGCACCTGGTTGGCCCTGATGCCTTCCCGGCGTACAAACGGGCCCTGAAGCTAGCCCTGGCATGGGTGCTGGGCATTCGCGTACTGATATCGCTGCCCTTCTTCATCACCGGCATCACCGGCGACGGTTTCCTGCCCGGACTGTTCTCGATCACAGGCAGTCTGATCGAGAGCGCGGTATGGGTGTTCGCCGTGGTAACAGCGGTGTTCTACTTGTTGGAACGTAACTCCGGTTCGCTGAACGGGCTTTACAAGTGGTCACCTCACAGATTGAAGGACGCCACACCCAGCCTGAGGATCAGCCGCCTCGAAACGGGGTTCGAGCTATTGATCGAGGTGGTGTTCCTTGCCTGGTGGAACGGACTGTGGCACTTCCCCGCCACCCTCGGAAACCAGGTGCATATGGCAATGAGTCCCCACTGGTCAGAGGTGTTCTGGGCGGTCAACGGCCTGGGAGGGCTTTCGATCCTGATCGGCCTCTACAAGTACGCCAAGGGCGGCTGGAACAGAACGACCCTCATCGCAGGCATACTGATCAGTCTGGCGGAGCTGGGTGTGGTGGCCAGGATACTGAGTTTCGATTCCCTGACCGTTCTACGCGGGGCAACACCAGATGCTGCTGATCTCGAGACCCTTACCCGCGTGGCGGAGGTGTTCGCCAGGTCGGTGGTCTGGGTGATCGCACTCATCATCGTGCTGGAGATGTGGGCTTCGATAAGAAAGCTCCTGCAGCTCCGCGAATCTCGCTGAAACTAGCAGCCAGGGTGGTCCAGGACCCCGGCGGGTATCTCTCCGCCGCTCGCCGGGCATGACAAACAATCCACGGAAGAAACACGAAGGCAACAGAGCCGATAGAGCAAGCAGGCATATACCCGGAGAGCCGTTACCCGGAGAGCCGTCCCGGAACAGCAATGGTCATCACCCAGCTCGACCGGTCCCGTCCCCTTCGGTGTCCAATCAAGGGCAACCCGGCCAGATACGGCTACTGCTCCGCCCTGCGGCCGGAGGACGATACACTCCTCTGGCAGGGTGTCGCCTCCGCGGGTATCGGATGGCACCCGGTGACCGACGGTGACACCATGGTGGTGGCCCGGTGCCGTGCATAGGCACTATGGGACCCTTGTGTCCGGCCCTCGTCCCCACCGACTCGTTCCGGCGGGGGACGCTGGAAACGCCCTCGACCGTGATCTGGGGTTGGTTCCGCACCCGGAAACGGCCCGCCCGGCTCGGAGGCTCCAAGGCATGCCCTGGGGACCCACGCGTCCCTAACGTCCGCAGGATCGGCGAATGCGGTCTCAACTCACCTCCGAAGCACTCGTCCCATCTCGAAATCGAATTTTCGCAGACTGCGAGTGTGGGCGTGAGGTAGTACCAGAGCAGCCTCAATTGGCATTGGCTCGCGCGAGTGACACCGGTTCGGGTCTTGAGGATGCGTTCGGAGATCGTTTCGAGGTAAGATTCGGAGGCAGTCCCAACCGGCCGCGCGGCCCCTGGCCAAGAGCGCTGAGCGGTTCTGTCATGCCGAGGGCCACGTATGGAGCCCAATCGTGCCCCGGACACAGCTTATCTACTACTCGAAGGATGGCCCTTCATGCCCATGCGGGTGCACATGCTCAGCGAACCCGAGGCCCCCTTCCGGGCGCATCTCGAGACCCATCTCCGTGGGGTCGAGATCACCTATGGGGAGACCCCGCCGGACCCGGCCGAGTACGCGGTGCTGATTGCTGGGCGCCCCAGCGATCAACTGCTGGACGCAAGCGCGAAGCTCGGGATTCTGGTCATCCCCTACGCCGGATTGCCGAAGGCTACGCGCGACCAGGTGCGGACGCGGCCCCACCTGCG
>CAZZIF010000350.1:0-429 GCA_964654025.1 uncultured bacterium | reverse complement strand
TCGGGCAAACCGCCTACACCGATGAAGATCATCCCTTTCTCGCACCCGGCGGCCTTGGCCGCCAGGTACGGACGCGGCCCCACCTGCGAGTCCACAACATCCACCACAACGCCGGTCCCGCCGCCGAGCTCGCCATGGCGCTCCTTCTCGCGGCCAGCAAGTTCATCGTGCCGATGGACCGCAGCCTGCGCCGTGGGGATTGGACGCCGCGCTACGAGCCCAACCCGTCGGTTCTGCTGGCCGGCAAGCACGCGCTCGTGCTTGGTTTCGGTGCCATCGGCCAGCGGATCGCCGCCGCCTGCAAAGGGCTCGGCATGCAGGTCACCGCGGTGCGGCGCAACCCCGGCGACACGGTGCGCAATGCAGGCGACACGCTGCGCGATTCAGGCGGCACGGTGCGCACTCTCAGCGACCCCGTACGCAATTCAG
>CAZZIF010000349.1:0-4397 GCA_964654025.1 uncultured bacterium | reverse complement strand
TCGGGCATCCAGAAACAGCTTAAGATCATAAGAAAAAACCATTCGAACGATTTCCCCGCTCGAACCGAAGGGCGTAAGCAGCCCGGAAACCAGAACATTCGTATCGAGTACGACTTTCACCGTCGCCTCTCGTCCCTCACGGCTTGAATTTCAGCATCAATTTCCTCAAGGGAAATTTTATCGGTTCCCCGCTCGGTCGATTCGTACTGGATAGCGGCCACGGCATCGCTGGCCCGCGCCGTGCGAAACGCCTTCAAGACTTTTTCCAGGTTGGCTTCATTGATGGATGAAAGCATAGCAATGGGCCTGCCGTTGCTGGTCACGATCATTTCCTTTTCCACGGGCAGCTCTCTCCAGACCCGGGCCGATTGGGATTTCAATTCTCGTATGCTTAAAAATTTCATAGCAATCTCCTTTTGAGTCTCAATTATATATCCTATTGAGACTCATATCAAGCATTTACTGCTAGCCAGTCGGGAACACCCCGGCGCCCATCAGAAGGGTCCCATTTCTGCTAACTCAAAGGGGGCCGCATGTTGCGCAGCATTTTGTACAGGGCAGTTGCGCAGGCAGTCCGGTCAGCGACGGGTGTAGGGCAAGATGAACGGGCGTGGTGCTACTTGTTTTTCGGAGGCATCGGTGAGCGCAAGGAGTTGCCATTGATTTCGATGGTGACACAGCGGTGTTTGAGTCGGTCGAGCAGTGCGTCGACCAAGGGTTTGGAAGCGAACAAGTCATACCATTTTTCGTAGAGGAGATTGGTAGTGATGATGGTGGCCTTGCGCCGATAGCGCTCGCCCATGAGTTTGAAAAAGGCGTTGATCTGTTCGGATTTGAGCGTGAGATAACCCAGTTCGTCGATGACCAACAGATCGTAGCGGCACAAGGTGTTGATGAGCCGATTGGTGGAGCGGTCGGCCAGCGAGCTGTAAAGTTCGTCGAGAAGATCCTGGGCGAGGTAGAAGCGACCGCGGTAGCCGGCGATCAGGGCTTTTCGCAGCAGCCCGATGGCAAGGCCCGTTTTTCCGGTTCCCGGCTGGCCGATGAACACGACATTATGGGCGTTTTGGACAAAGTCCAGTTGCGCCAGATCCATGATCTGCTTTTTGTTGACGGCCGGCTGTTCTTTGAAGGGGAAGCTTTCCAGGGTCCAGTCGAAGGGGATTTTGGCTTGTCGGAGCCGATAGAGCATACTGCGCTGCTGGCGATGGGCGTACTCGGCGGCCAGTAGGCGGTACAGGCTTTCGCTCAGGGCGCAGCCGGTTTTTTGGGCGAAGACAAGTTCTTCGGGCAGGGCCTTTTTCAAGCCCACTATACGCAGCCGGTCGAGCAGTTCTTCGATCTTATTGATTGTCGGGTTCATGTTGCTCCAGGTCGAAGAAGTCTCCGGCGACACAGGTCAGGATGATTTTCTCGAGCCGATCCAGATCGTATACGCCGTAGTGCAGGGCGCGGGCGATGGCCGGATCGAAGGCCTGGCGCGGATAGTCGCGTTTGATGGCCAGCAGGCGTTGAAGCAGGCGCGTGGTCGCGGTGCGGCGTCGAGCGCTGATACGGGCCACGTAGGTGTCCAGCTGCTGGCTGTGGCCGAGCAGTTGACGCATCATCGGCGAGGTGCGTTTGTTGGTTTTGCGGGCCATGGGTTGGCTATGGTGGCCGGCCAGCGTGCTTTTGGCATCGCGCTGATCGATGATACGCGCATGGTCTGCCACCGGACGGTGGTGGTGGAAGATGCGCACATCATAGAGGCCTTTTTGCACCTCGACCGGTTTGCCGCACAGCCGTTCAGGGACACTGTAGCGGTTGGTATCGACGGTGACATAGCCGTACATGTCCACCGTACGGCTCAGGGGTTGGTAGACCGGCGGTTTGACGGCCGGCAGCGGTTTTAAAAAGGGCCGTTCACTCTGATAGGCCTGGCGCGCCGTCATGCCAAGAGCGCGTTTGATCTTGTTGTTGGCCACCTGATCGCACCAGTTTCGGGCGGCGGCATTGAGCGCCGGCCAGTCGGCAAATTCTTTTCCGGGCAAAAAGCTGTGTTCGATGTAGTGAAAGTTTCTTTCCACCAGGGCGCTTCTGTCGGCGTGTCCGATGGCGTGGGGGACAAATCGCATACCGTAGATGGCCGCAAAGGCCTCCATTTCCGGGGCGATGAGCGCATCGGGGCCGCTGCCGGCTGCCACCAGCACGCTGGTGTTGTCGATGACGCAGATCGACGGTACGCCATCGAAGTAGTCCAGCGCGTCGGTTAAAAAGGCTTTGGCTTCAAAACGGGTAAATCGCGGGTAGTACTGGAAGAAGAGCAGCCGGCAGTTGGCCAGCACCATCGAGGCGCACTGGGCTTTGACCATTTTGGCGGCGACCGCCACCCGGTGGGCCGAAGTGTCGTGCTGGGCCTCGCGGCCGGGCGGATAAGAGAAGGTGCCGCTGCGTCGGGATTTTTCCGGGCGCAGCTTCAGTGCCCGCACCATGCGCGTCAGGCTGGTGTAGGGGATGCGATGGCCGTACTGCTCGGCCAGTTCGTTTTGCATCGACACGCAATTGCCGGCAAATTGCCGATACAGCTGGCAGACCAGCGGTTCGAGCGATTCATAGCGGCTGGGCCGGTTGGAGCTGTCCGGAGCGTGGCCGGACAGGATGCGCCGGATGGTCTTTCTAGACATCTTCATCACACGGCTGATCTGTCGGATGCTCTGGCCGGCCTGGTGCATGGCAATCACGGTTTGCCGGTCGGTCTGGTTTCTCATTGCAAAGTCTCCCGATGGTGCGCTGCAAGCTGTCCAAGGCGTTTGCCGCATCGAAAAAGATGGTCAGCAACCGGCGCTGTTCGAGCCTCGGTTGGCGGGGGTAAAACACCTGCCGGGCGGTTTTGTCCAGGCGGATCAGGATGTGCTTGACACTGTGCATATCGCGCAGCCAGCGCCCCTCGGGGCCACCGGCGGCAATTCGGCCTTGATCGTCGGCTTGGCGGGCGGCCAGCGATTTGAAGAACAGAATCGGTTCGGCGACCATTTTTTCGCGCGCGGCCCGGTTGGCCTTTTGATAGTGCTGCCAGAATTGGCACAGTTGGCGGCTGGTCAGCGGCTGTTTGGCAATGACCTCGACCAGCGCCCGGGCATGTGCGGTGTTGGCGCGCGCCAACGGCACCAGCACCCGGCTGGCACTCCAACTGGACAGGTGACCGGCGCGAACGGCCTCGATTGCCGGTGCCGGCAGCTGTTGGATGAGCGCCAGACGGCGTGTTACCCAGCTCGGATGCCGGCCCATGGCCGCGGCAATCTGGCTTTGGTTTAGCCGGTGGGTGCTCTTCAACTCTTGCAACAAGGCGGCCTGCTCGAAGACGTCGAACTGTCGGGCACCGTCGCTGGCCAGAAGCTGGCAGACCGCGTCCGGGGGCTGACCGGGCCAGATGTGGGCCCGCAACGTGTCCAGTCCCGCCCGACGGGCGGCCTCGACCCGCTGATATCCGTCGATGAGTATAAACTTGCGCAACTCGCCGGCCACCACCACGATCGGTAAAAGCTGGCCGTGACGCAGCAACGAGTCGGCCAGGTCAACAACCTTGCGTGATCGCTGGATGCGGGTGTGAGCGTAGAGCAAATCCAGATAGATGATCTCGATGTCGTTTATGGCGATGGTCCCGGACATAATCCGGTCCTAGCAGAATCGGCGCTCAAAGTCCCACGAGTGATCTCTTTGCAAGATGGCGATTTTGCCCAAAATTCGTCATAATCAATCGGTATCAATTGAAATATTCGACGTGACGCGTACCTCTTTGCAAGATCGTCCGGTTTTGCCGGCAAAAGCTCGTAATATGCTGTTAGTAAATCGGATTTTGCCGGGCACGCGTACCTCTTTGCAAGAACAGCCCCGGTACGCGTCATGGCATTCAGGTCTCGCTTGAGCCGGTCGCGACCGGCCTGCAAGCATCGATTGCGCTCGACGTAGTCCGGATGCCCGGCGCGATAGTCGCGCCAGTAATCCGGATTGTTTTGCATCCAGCGTTTCTGGCTGTCGATTTGATTGTCTCGATATGCGGGATCACGGCGCAACTTGGCGCGACGCCATCGCTGGCGGCGTTTGTTTTGACAGACTCTGCGATGGCAGTAGGCTTGATCCGGATTTTGGGAACGCCGCCGGAACCGGCGACCACAACACTTGCAGCGCAAATCCACTGGGACCTCCCCGTCATTGAATGGGTGGGAATGTCCCTTTGTAACGGCCTAAGGGCAGACACGACCAGCCAAAGGGCTCAGCCGGTGGTTGGGGGAATGGGGTTACTCAATCTCTGGTGGGGTACTTCTCATGGGCAAAGGCGGGTCCGTTCTCGTTAGCGCCCAAGCCATCGAACTATGCTGCTGCGTAAGCGAGCGGATTGGGCGGTCGCGCCACTCCCT
>CAZZIF010000348.1:0-4407 GCA_964654025.1 uncultured bacterium | reverse complement strand
CCTGGCAGTGCGAGTAGTCGATACTACCACGTTCAGGACAGGAAGGCTCTCGATTCGAATCTCGGGCGCCCTGCCGACCACCCAGGTGTCGGGTCTCGGGGCCTTCTCGGGGTTGTCCGAGGGCATTGCCGATGCCTGTCTAGGCGGGATCCCTGTCGTATTCACTCCCAGGAAGTGGCAGAGTGCCGGTAGAAACGTCCCCGACCGTGAGCCCCAGGACGCCGGCGCTGATCGCCCGAGGCAGGCCTGATACAGAGAAAGAGACAGCGAGGCAAAGAGATAGAGAGGCGGAGAGAGGAGAATCCCAAACGCTCAACCGGTGGCTCTCGGTAATCGGGGATCCCTGAGAAAGCGGGGCACCCGAGATCAGCTAGGCCCGGTTGCGAACTCGGAAGATCATCGAAGGTGTCATGAAGGTTTTTGCCGTCCTGAACCCCGCAGCCGGACAAGAAACACACGCGTCGGTGCGCGATGCGCTCGCCCGCCGGCTCGGTGCATCCGACATCCCGTACGAGATCCACGAGACCGTCGAGGGAGACGGGCTCGGAGACATCGTGCGGTCCCGCCTGCGCAACGGCGTTGATCTGGTCGTGGCGGCGGGGGGGGACGGAACGGTCTCCGGCGTCGTGGACGGTCTGGTGGGAAGCTCGATTCCGCTCTGTATCATCCCGACCGGGACCGGGAATCTGATCGCCCGGGAACTCGGCATATCCACCAAGTTGGACGAAGCCGTCGCACTGATCGGGGGCGCGTCAGGGTCAAGGCGAATCGACGTCATGAGAATCGGAGATCGGATCTTCATTCTCAATGCCAGCGTTGGGGTCAGTGCCTCCGTCGTAAGCAGCGCGACAACGAGTCTCAAGAATCGATTTGGCCGTTTGGCATACCTCTGGGCCATCTTGCTGAAGATGTTCAGATGGAGGTCGCGGTATCTCGCCGTGGTGGTAGACGGAATCACGGATGAGTACCGGGCGATCGAAGTCTCCGTCATGAACTGCGGAATGGTGCCCAAGGCACTCTACTCGAAAGGACCCACCATCCGCATCGATGACGGGCATCTGGACGTCTTCGTCGTGGGCATGAAGACCATCCGCGATTATCCCGCCCTGATCTTCAACGTCCTCATGGGGCGTCCCTTCGACTTCCTGTGGCGCTTCATCAAGGTGGAAGAGCGCGCCACCATCCGGAGCAATGTGCCCCTTCAAGTTCAGGCTGACGGGGACATCGTCGGCACCACCCCCCTCGAGATCGAGCTCGTGCCGAGCGCGGTTACGGTGCTCGTGCCCGAGGAGGCCGCGACGCAGGGGTAGTCAAGCGGTAGGCTTTACCTTCTTGGTTCTCAACAGGGGGGCGCGGGACAAACGGCGTCCCTTGTCGCATCTCGCTTCGCCTCTCTTGCCTTGCTTCATTCCAAATCCGTCATCGCTACCCCTTCCTCTTCTACGTTGTGCGTGCAGAAAACCTCTTTCTGCCGATAACTCCATCATCCGAGCACGTCAGCTTCCTGCCCGCGAGAACCATGAGGCCAAGCCGCAGCCGCACCGGTCGATGGCTCACGAGTCTCTCCCGCTTCCGAAGGAGCTTGGCGCCGGCCCCACATCGACGAGCAGTAGCTCGGTGTTCTCCTGAATGGTAAGCGAGACCGCGGGCTCGATCGCGATGCCCACGCCGTCACCTTGAGTCAGGACGATGTCATTGAGCGTCGCCTCGCCGTACATGATGTGAAGCCAGACGCTCCGTCCGGGCAGCAGTTCGTGGACAAGGCGGTGCCCAGGGTCGAGTATGCTTGAGTAGGTGAGGGCGTCCTGGTGGATGCGCAGGGATCCCTTCCGCCCGTCCGGGGATGCGACGACGCACAGCACGTTGCGGCGCTGCGCGGCCGTGAAGCGCCTCTGCTCGTGAGCACAGTCGAGCCCGACCTTCGATGGGTGCAGTGAGATCCGGAAGACGTGCGCCCAGTCGGTCCGCGACGGGTTCGTATCCTTGTGGCGGATACGATGGCCGTTGGTCATGTGCTGGAACTCGCCGGCCTGAATCACTCCGGACTTTCCCGTCGAGTCCTCATGCGCAAGCGTCCCCTTGTGCACATAAGTGATGACTTCTGCTTCATCACGCGGCTGAGCGGCAGTGCCTCCCCCCGGTGGAAACCGTATCTCGTTGAAAGTGGCCAGGGCTCCAAAGCCGTCGGCAAGCGCGTCGGTTCGATCCTGCGGGTAGAAGGTGAGCCAAACTTCCTGCTTGCGGTATCCGCGGTGGTGGCGCTCTGTGTCCCTGCGGAGTGTGATCATGGCTCCAATCCCTCTTCCGCCTCAGCAATCAGAACCGCGGTTTGCTCGTTGTCTCCAGCGCCGGCCGCTCCGCCACGATCTTCACCTGCTCTATCGAGACCCGGTGGTCAGCCGCTGTGCACGGGTGCCTGGGGTTGCGTGAAGGACCCCGGGCTCGATTTGGGCAAGGGCCGACCATTCTCCTCCGGCAATCTGACCGTCTGGTCGGCCTCGATCATGGCGGTGCGCATTTGCTCAGTGAGAGAGGTGAGATTCCCAGGCGAGTGTGGGATCAGGATCGCATTCGTGCGTGACGAGGCGCCTATCTCCTTGAGCATGTCGAAGTACTGGGTCATGAGGACGAGGTTCATCACGTCCTTGGCCGTCGTACCCGGCACGGACTTCCGGAACTCATCCACCGAGTCGCGTAGACCCGCGACGATGGCCTGCCGTTGATCGGCGATGCCGCGACCCTGCAGGGCCTTGCTCTGAGCATCGCCCTCAGCCGCCTTGACCTTCAGGATCCGATCGGCTTCGCCACGCTCGGTCGCCGCGACCCGCATCCGCTGCGCCGCGTTGATCTCGTTCATGGACTCCTTGACCTTGGCATCCGGATCGATGTCCGTGACGAGTGCCTTGAGGATCCCGTAACCGAAACCCTCCATGACTTGGGCAAGTTCGCTCTCCACGATGTTGGCGATGTCGTCCTTCTTCTCGAAGACGTCATCGAGCTTGATCTTGGGCACCTGGGCGCGCACAACATCGAAGACGAACGAAGTGATTTGACGGTTCGCGTTTTCGAGCTTGTAGAACGCGTCATAGACCTTCTCCGGCAGGGCATAGTACTGGACCGCGACCACCATGCGGACGAACACGTTGTCTTCCGTCTTGGTCTCGATCTCGACGTCCAGTTGCTGGACGCGCAGATTGACACGACCGACGACCCTATCGAGGAAGGGAATCTTGACGTGGATGCCAGGTCCGGCTTCCCGGAGGAATTTCCCGAGCCGCTGGACGATTGCAGTTGAGCGTTGCTGTACCGTGAAGATAGTGGCTCGCAACACGACGATCGTTGCGACCATCAACACGCCTGCGCTGAAGATGAAGGTCATGAGTCCGGTTTCCATTCTGTCTCCTTCGTGGGGTGCCAGGAGGCACGATTGCGCTGAGATTCTGGATGGTTGTCCGGGGAGCTGCACCGGATCGACGGGTGATCGTGCTGCCTTGCCCTAGCTGGTTGACTCCAAAGCTGGTGGCGCGGCTTGAGCCCGCTTGGCATCCGCTTGATCCTCGCGCTCGAAGTGGGCCAATGCCAAGTTCACTTGAGCGTCAAGGAGTTCCTGCCTCGGGACCACGGCCTTGACGATGTTTTGGATCTGCGACTGGGAGTAGCCGGCCTCCTGTGTGTTTGGTTGCGCGGCCATGACGCCCCGGTAAAGCCGGAGTGCTTCACGCAAGTTCTTCGTCGTGTAATGCGCGGCATAGGCCGCCGCATACTGCTGGCCAGCCTCGGCAGCTTCCGCAAGTCCGGCGTCGTTTCTCTCGCTCATTCTTCTGCTCCGATCTCCCCGCTGAAGTGGGGCGTTGCGCCATCTGAGATGGGGATGATCCCGATCACGTATGCGCCGTTCCATGCTCATTCCATTGCAAGATCCGATCCATAGATACAATTGCCTTGTTCTGAGGCACTTGAACGTCTTCGGTGATTCCCGCACTCGCAAATCCAGTCGAAGTGAAGTACGATCCAATCAATTTGATGGGGTGGCCGATGCGCGTCGAGGATCTGGATCACAAGGAGCTTCTGGAGCTGGACCCAGAGGGTGGCGTAATCCGTTACGCGGGGCAGCGCGCGCTTTTGCTCGACGCTGTGGCCATGGGGATCTTGCGGCAGTATCTCGTTGACAATTTCGGCCTCACCGCTGCTCGAGCAGTGCTGACGCAGTTCGGTTTCGCCCACGGCTGGCGCATGGCGGCAGCCATGCAGAAGGAATTCAAGTGGGCGAACAACGAGGAGTGGCGTCGCGCCGGCCCCCGCATCCACACCCTCGGAGGGCTCTTTCGCATCCAGCCAGGAAGTGAGGATCCACTCACCAAGAAGGGAGCGATGCTGCTGGCATCCTACGAGGCGGAGCAGCATCTC
>CAZZIF010000347.1:0-4409 GCA_964654025.1 uncultured bacterium | reverse complement strand
AAAGCAGATGATTCAGAGAATCGACCACATCGGTATCGCGGTCGCCGACGCCGAAGCGGCCCTGGCGATCTTCCGCGATGCGCTGGGCCTCGATTTGACAGAAACCGAACCCGTGGAAAGCCAGAAGCTGGTCTCCTATCACCTGCGGGTCGGCGAATCGAATCTGGAGTTGCTGCATCCCAGCGACCCGGAAAGTGTGATTGCCAAGTACTTGGCAAAGCGCGGCGAGGGGATCCACCACATTGCACTGGCCGTCGACGACATCGACGATGAGATCGCGCGTCTGAAGGCGAAGAATCTGAAGCCGCTGAGTGACCAACCCAGCATGGGCGCCGGCGGCAAGCGGGTGATCTTCTTCCATCCGAAGACGACCGGCGGCGTGCTCATCGAACTCTGTGAGGGCTAGGCCACATCAGCAGGGCCAACTCCAGATCTGCCCGACCCGATTCGAGTCCGCGGCGCCGGTTTCGATCCAGATCTGCCCGACCCGACTCGAGTCCGCGATGCCGACTCCGATCCGCCTCTGCCCGACCCGATTCGAGTCCGCGATGCCGACTCCGATCCGCCTCTGCCCGACCCGATTCGACTCCGCGACGCCGACTCCGATCCGCCTCTGCCAGACCCGATCGACTTCGCGAGCCCCCAGGCCCGATCATCGATTCCCGTGCAGCAGGCTGCGGGCGATGACCAGCCGCTGCATTTCGCTGGTGCCCTCGTAGATCTCGGTCACGCGCGCGTCGCGATAGTAGCGCTCGACTGGATACTCCTTCATGTAGCCGTACCCGCCGAAGATCTGCGCGGATTGATGGGTTACCCAGGTTGCCATCTCCGACGCATAGACCTTGGCCATCGCCGCCTGGCAGCTGAACGGTACGCTCTGATCCTTCATCCAGGCCGCCTGTTGCACCAGTAGGCGGGCGGCCTTGATGCGAGTCCCCATATCGGCCAGCTTGTTCTGGATGGCCTGGAAGTGGACGAGCGGGTGACCGAACTGTTTCCGCTCCCTGGCGTAGCGCACGGCTTCCTCGAACGCCGCCCGCGCGATCCCCAGAGCCTGCGAGCCGACACCGATACGTCCGTTGTCGAGGCTCATCATGGCGATCTTGAAACCCTCGCCTTCCTTGCCGATGAGGTTCTCGGCCGGGACGCGGCAGTCCTCGAAGAAGACCTCCATGGTGTCACTGGCTCGAAGGCCCATCTTCTCTTCCTTGCGGCCCAGCGTGAGGCCCGGGGTATCGCGGTGGACGAAGAAGGCGGAGATGCCGCGGTGGCGCGGGCTGACCTCCGGATCGGTACGGGCGATGACCAGGTAGTAACTCCCGATCTTGCCGTTCGTCACGAACACCTTCTGCCCGTTGAGGAGGTAGTCGTTGCCATCCTTGCGGGCACTGGTCTGAATGGAGCCGGCATCGCTGCCGTGGTCAGGTTCGGAGAGGCAGAAAGCGCCGATCTTGCCGCCGGCCATCTCGGGAAGCAAGCGTTGCCGCTGCTCCTCGGTTCCGAATCGCAGTAGCGGATACGCCGCGACCGAACAGTGCACGCTCAGCACGATCGAGATGCCGCCGCAGGCGCGGGCCAACTCCTCGATGACGCCGGAGTAGGTCAGCGTGTCGAGCCCGGTCCCACCGTAGGCCTCGGGGATGACGGCGCCGAAGAGTCCCAGCTCGGTCATCTGATCGAGAATCTCCTGGGGAATGCGGGCCTCTTCGTCCATCTCCCTCGCACGGGGAACGATCTCGCCATCGGCGAATTCGCGCACCGCGTGAATCATCAGTCGCTGTTCTTCGTTGAGCTCGAAGTCCACGATTCTCTCCCTCCGCACACCTCAACCAAGCGTACCACCGGCGCCCCTCGGCGATGCCTCCCGGCCGTGGCTCCCAGCCGTGCCTCCCAGCCGTGGCTCCCAGCCGTGCCTCCCAGCCGTGGCTCCCAGCCGTGCCTCCCAGCCGTGCCTCCCAGCCGTGGCTCCCGGCACTGCGCCCCCGGCCGATTGCAGACAGGGGGAAGCCCGTCCCCCGGGGACGGGCTTGCTCCCCTCCGCCTGCCAGGCGACGCCCCTCTCCGCCTACCCGCGAATCAGGCGGCGAGCGATGATCAGACGCTGGATCTCCGAAGTTCCTTCGTACAACTCGGTGATCTTGGCGTCCCGGTAGTGACGTTCCACGTGGTACTCCTGCGTGTACCCGTAGCCGCCGTGAACCTGGATGGCTTCGTCGGCCACCTCGACGGCGATCCGACTGGCGTAGAGCTTCGCCTGCGCGGAGGCCAGCACGTAGTCGCCGCCGCTGACGCGCAGCCACGCGGCCTGCATGGCCAGCAGGTGGGCAGCCTCGATCTTGGTCGCCATGTCCGCGAGCTTCCACTGAATCGCCTGGAAGTCGCCGATCGGACGCCCGAACTGCTGACGTTCCTTCGCGTGGGCCAACGCACGTCCAAAGGCCGCGCGGGCGATGCCGATCGCCTGGGCGGCGATACCGATGCGGCCGGAGTCCAGCGCCTCCATCGCGATCTTGAACCCGCGACCCGGCTCGCCGAGCATGCAGGTCTTCGGCACCCGTGCGTCCTCGAAGATGATCTCGTAGGTGGTTGATCCCTTGATCCCCAGGGTCTTCTCTCGGGTGCCCCGGCGAACGCCCGGCAGATCCTCCGCCACCATGAACGCGCTCACGCCGCGCGTGCCCTTCTCCGGGTCGGTGCTGGCGAAGACCAGGAAGACGTTGGCAAATCCGCCATTGGTGACGAAGATCTTCGTGCCGTTGAGGACATAGTGGTCGCCGTCCTCGACCGCCCGGGTCTTGATGCTCCCGGCATCGGATCCGGCGCCCGGCTCGGTGAGGCAGTAAGCGCCAAGCTTCTGGCCCTGAGCCAGGGGAACGAGGAACTCTTTCTTCTGGTCCTCGTTCGCGTACATGCGGATCGGCTCGCACACCAGCGAGTTGTTGACGTCCATGATCACACCGGTCGAGGCACAGCCGCGGGAGATCTCCTCCATCGCCAGCACGTAGTGGATGTCGTTCAGACCCGCGCCGCCGTACTCCTCGGGCACCATCATGCCAAGGAAGCCCAGCTCGGCCAGCTTGCGGACCGCTTCCATCGGCGGTTCACGCGTTTCGTCCACCTGCTCGGCGATCGGCACCAACTCCTTGTCAGCGAAATCGCGGGCGGTGTCGCGGATCATCCGGTGCTCTTCGTTAAGTCCGAAGTCCATCCTCTCCTCCTTCCTGGCGGTGCGTCCGGAACCATTCCCGGATGTGTTCGATCGGTTTGGTGGTGGGCGTCCCCGGCCCGAAGATCGCCCCAACTCCCTGGGCGATGAGCTGCTCGGCGTCTTCCTTCGGAATAATGCCGCCGCCGATGACGTAGACGTCCCCGGCGCCCTTCTCCTTGAGCAGGCTCAGGACTTTGGGAAAAATCGTCATGTGGGCGCCCGACAGGACCGAGATCGACACCACGTCGACGTCCTCCTGCAAGGCCGCATCCACGATCATATCGGGCGTCTGGTGCAGCCCGGTGTAGATGACCTCGAACCCCGCATCGCGAAATGCGGTGGCGATCACCTTGGCCCCGCGGTCATGGCCGTCCAGCCCCGGCTTGGCCACCAGTACCCGGATCTTCTCGTCCATGTCACTCCTCCCGGCCGTAGGCCAGCTTTTCCAAGATGCTCTGCGCCCATGCATAGGGCGAGAGCTCCCGCCGGGCCATCGGCTCGATAGCCCCGGATAGATCGTCCTCGAGGCGTACCTTCTTCCAGACGGCCTCGAGAAGCGTTCGATTCAGCAGCACCCGGGCCCGGCGGCCAACCTTCTCGGCCCGAATCCGCGCCTGACGCTCGGGATCCTCGGCCAGCCAGGCGGCGTGATCGCCGATTCCCGTAAGGAGCGCGTCGATGCCTTCTTCCCGCATGGCGATCGACTGAGTCACCCAGGGGCGCCAGCCTCCTGAACGGGTCCACCCGGTGAGGTCGAGCATCACTTCCAGGTCGCGGATCAGCCGGTCGCCACCCTCACGATCGTACTTGTTCACGACGAAGATGTCGGCGATCTCCATGATGCCGGCCTTCATCGCCTGCACTGAATCGCCAGACTCCGGTACCAGCACCAGCAGCGTCGTGTCGGCCAGCTCGACGACTTCGAGCTCGCTCTGCCCAACGCCTACCGTTTCGATCAAGATCCAGTCGAATCCGCCAGCCTCCAGGATCTCAGTGGCCTCGTAGGTGGTGGCCGCCACGCCGCCCAGACTTCCGCGCGAGGCCATCGAGCGCATGAAAAGGCCCTCGTCACCGGTGGCCGACGGCATGCGGATCCGGTCGCCCAGAATGGCGCCCCCACTGAAGGGGCTGCTGGGATCGATCGCCAGAATGCCCACCCGGTCACCGCGTGCACGCAACGCCCTCGCCAGCCCATGCACCA
>CAZZIF010000346.1:1593-4412 GCA_964654025.1 uncultured bacterium | reverse complement strand
CTCCCTTCGACCGCCCCTCGACTCCCTCGTCCTAAGTTATTACCTTTCAATGAATTGATCGCGAAGGCTTCTTTTCGGCCTCGCACTTTTTGCCGCCCCACATTGCAGTACCTGCCATGGCCTGCATCCCCCCCGCAGCCGAACTTGAAGGGACGGAAGCCACGCAAGCATCCGTCAGACCTCCAGACGTCCTGCGGATTGCGGAGTGCGGAGTGCGGGGTGCGGACTGCGGGAACTTGTCAGGCTGGCGGGAGCCACGAACGACGCCCATTGGGCGGCCTGTTGGCATTCTAAGGCGCGCCGCAGCGAGGGTCTTCGGCCCCGGCGCAACTACCAACACGAGGTGAAGCTGATGCGAGACTGGACGATTGGAAAGAAGCTGACGTTCGGATTCACGGCGGTGCTCGTCATTACGGTGGCGCTCGGCGCCTTGAGCTGGCGCAACGGCACCAATATCGGCGGGAAGGCCGATATCCTCGCCGGCGAGGTCGCCCCCACGGCCGTGGCCTCGGGCGACGTGTGCATGAAGGCGCTGAACGCTGTCTTCGAGGCGCGTGGCTACATGCTCTATGGCCGCGAGGCCCTGGCAGAGAAGAGCCTCGCCGAGCTCGAAGCCGCCGGGAAGACCCTGGCTGAACTCGAGGCGCTCGCCGAAAGCCGCCGTCTAGATGAACTCCGCCGGACCGCCGCCGGTTCGGGTTCCCAGCTCGAGGAATACGCCGGCTACTTGGGCGCCTACTACGACCTCATGCGTAACTACAGCACCGAAGGCGACCGGATGAGCCTGCTGGGACGCGACATGCAGAACGCGATCAGCGCCTGGGCCGGTGAGCATTACAAGGTGCTCAATGCTGTCACCGGTGGCGATGCCGTGGACGGTAGTGCCGCAGATGGTGGCAGCCTGGGCGGCGGTACCTCGGAGGAGTTGGTTCGCGCGGTGCGCGCCAGCCAGATCGCGCAAACCATGACCGAGCAGCTCGCACTCGCCCGCGTGCACACGGCCTTCGTCGTCACGCGCCGCGATCAGGAGCATGCGGCCGCGGCGAAAGAGGCGCTTCAAGGCCTCATGAAGACCGCCGGCGATGCGGAGGCCCTGGCCGCCGATGCCGCCGAGCGCAAGCGTATCGACCTGGTCAAAGAATCGATCACGACCTACCAGAACGGTGTGCAAACGCTGCTCAACATCAACGACGGTATGGCGGCCAACGACCGCACCCGCGCCCCGCTCTACAACGCAGTGCTCGAGGATGCCATGGGCCAGCTCGCCGGCGCCAACAACCAGGTGAAGGCCACTGCCGAGGAGACCGCCACGGTCGTGGCCGCCGGCAATCGCGTCACGGTGGCGGGCATGATCCTGGCGATCGTCGTGGGTGCGGGCCTGGCCTTTTTCATCACGCGCGGTCTGACCCGCACGCTGACGCGCATCGCCAGCCAGCTGGGTGAGGGCGCCAACCAGACCTCCGCGGCGGCCGGCCAGGTGGCCTCCGCCAGCCAGTCGCTCGCCGAGGGCAGCAGCGAGCAGGCGGCCGCGATCGAGGAGACCGCCGGCAGCATCGAAGAGATGACGGCCATGACGCGCCAGAGTGCCTCGAGCGCGACCGAGACGCGCGACATCACGAGCGAGACCACCAAGGGTGCCGAGAAGGGGTCGGAAGCCATCGCTCGGATGTCGCGCGCCATCGAAGACATCAAGCACTCCTCCGACGAGACGGCGAAGATCATCAAGACGATCGATGAGATCGCCTTCCAGACGAACCTGTTGGCCTTGAATGCGGCGGTCGAGGCCGCGCGCGCCGGCGAGGCGGGCAAGGGCTTCGCGGTGGTGGCCGAGGAGGTGCGCAACCTCGCCCAGCGCAGCGCCGAGGCCGCCAAGAACACGGCGAACCTGATCGAGGACTCGGTCCAGAAGGCCGATGCCGGCGTGCAGATCACGCAGGAGGCCTCCGCATCGTTCCAGGAGATCTCGACGAACATCGTGCGGGTCAACGATCTGGTCACCGGCATCGCCAACAGCGCCGAGGAACAGTCGACCGGCATCGAGCAAATCAACCAGGCCGTCTCGCAGATGGACATCGTGACGCAGCAGAACGCGGCCAATGCCGAGGAGAGCTCGGCGGCGGCCGAGGAGCTGAGCGCCCAGGCCGAGGAACTCAACCGTATGGTCGGCGAGCTCGTACGCATGGTCGGTGGCGCGGCCGCCGCACGTCGCGCGCGCGGCGCAGATGGGTTCGGCCACGGTTCCGGGACCGACGAACTGGGGGCTTACCGCCAGCGACAGTCATCGCAGGGACAGGGCGGGCAGGCCTACGGTTCGTACCCCTCTTCCGGCACGGCCGGGTCGGCCGGATCAGCCGGGTCGGGCAGCTCTCGCGGCAAGAACCGCAGCGGACAGCACGACGAACACTCCGCAGCAGACGAGGACATTCTTCCGCTCGATGCCGAGCGGGCCGCGAGCGACTTCTAGGGTCGGCTCTACTGGCGTCGGCTCTGCCGGCGCCGGTTCTGCCGGTGTCGGCTCCGTAGCAGTCGACTCTATCAAGCGGGAAGTCGCCACCCGCAGCCAGCGCCCCGTCCCCCGGACTTCTCCCACACTTGGTCCGGGCGGGCGGGGCGTAGCTGTTGGCTACGGGAGCGCCCGGCCGCGACCTTGCTCACATCCTCTCCTGGCCTACAAGCGAAGAGCTACCCGAAGAGCTACCCAAGGCGACCCAGGTCAGGGGTTCGTCATTGGATCAGCCGCAGTGCTCGAAGAGTTGTCGGACAAAACCGACCACATCCGCCTGGATAGCCTCATCGGGCCCACCAGTTTGGAACTCCGC
>CAZZIF010000346.1:0-1493 GCA_964654025.1 uncultured bacterium | reverse complement strand
CCACGACCAGGTCGTCCATCAGATCGCCCAGCTTCGTGGCAACGTAGAGGCAAGTCTCCCGCACGAGAATAACCTGTTCGCTTGGATATCCGGCTGCTGTCATCGGTTTCTCAGCCATCCTCGCTCCATCTCAGGCGATCGGCACGCAAGTGTTCGGCGGCCTCCTTCGCCCGCTCGGGCTGATCCTTCAGGTCCAAGTAGGCCTGCACAGGATGCACGCAGACTACCCGGTCTCTCTCCTCCGCCCCGTGGAACACTCCTTCATCCTTGGGAACCACGAGCCAGACGTTTGCCCCGCGCTCCTCCTCTCGGAGGCCCAAACCTCTCAGGACACTCGGCGCTGGGTATTCTGCCACGTAGATTGTCACGAGACGGAACCCCGCGAACCTGGTCAGGAGCCAAGCCGCAGCAAGCCCTGTGGCCGCGTATTCCACGCGCTGGCGTTGTAGGCCTCCGGCAAGAAGACGTAGCGCCTCCTCGCCAGAGCGCGCGGGCAAGTGAGTTCGGAATAGCTGGTGCCTCGTGAAGTCGTAGCCCTCTTGCCAGGCATCGAGCAAGCTGTCCGGATCGCGAGGTCGGATGCGGCCGTCCGGGTCTCGGGTGACGAGACCGTCCTGCTCAAGGCGGGAGACGATCCGGCTGGTGAAGCCCTTGTCCATACCCGTCGCATGCGCAATCTCGCTCTGCGTCATGGGCTGCCGGGGATGCATGAGAAGCCAGCGGGCGATCCGGCTGCTCTTGGGTGCGAACGCGCTGAGCGGCCTCCCCCGCGCCTTGAACTGATTCGGCTGGCCCTCTATCAGCACGCGAATCCCCGGTGCAACGATCCGCGCGTTGCCGCTCAGATCAAGCCAGGCAATCTGGGCCTCTTCACAGCGCCGGCGACCCACAGGGCCCATGAATGGGACGACGACAAGTGGGATCGCGCGCTGACCTATCATGGACGCGTACCGCTGGACCTGCTCGATCGCGGCAGAAATCGGGGCGGCTGCTCCCGAGCCCTTGTACTCGACGACGAAAGTGGTCCCGGCAAGCTCGACGACGGCGTCGGCCTCGGGCACGCAACGGTCGTGACGGATTCGGACTTCGGAATCCGTCGTGCCGAGGAACTCGGCGAGGCGTGCCGCCACGTGCCTCAGGGCCTGTTGCTCGTTCGGGATGCGCATGGTTAACTAAATACTATAGGTTGATGGGCGTGTCAACCTAAGTAATTTAGTCAACATCCTGGGGTGTCAGAGACATCGGAGGGCATTCAGAAGCTCGACCGAGGCACCCCAGGACAACTGGCGCAAACACATAGCGGACATGGCGTAGCCGGAGGCCGCCGGTCCAGACCTGAATGGGACGCTGCTGCTCCACGAACTCGAGCGTCCGATCACCGTTGACACGGCGGGCCGGACTGCGTTTCCTAATCTCCTTGGGAATGGGTCTTCCGGTGGGCCGGGGGGCCGGGGGGCCATTGAGAGCAATGAAGATACATCTGCATCACATCG
>CAZZIF010000345.1:0-4413 GCA_964654025.1 uncultured bacterium | reverse complement strand
CCGCCAGGCCACTCAGGGCTGCTCTGGCCGCCGCGGCTCCTTCCGTCCCGCCCCGCCCGGCCACTCAGGGCCTGGTCTGGACAATCCACCCGCCCTAGTGGTGGCTCGGTTCGTCGGAAACCTGATCGAACATGTCGAACACCATCGTGTAGGACCCGCGGCCCTGGGTGGCGCTGCGCAAATCGGTCGCGTAGCCGAACATCGTCGACAGTGGCGCCCGGGCCTTGAGAATGTGCACGTCATCCCGCGGCTCGGTGCCCAAGACGCGGCCGCCGCGCGCCGCAATCTGTTGATGGATGCCGCCCACGAAGTCGGCGGGGCAGACGATCTCGAGCCGCATGATCGGCTCGAGCAACACTGGAACCGCCGCCCGGCATGCTTCCCGAAACGCGTTTATGGCCGCGTTGTGGAAGGCGAGTTCGCTCGAATGCAGCTCGTGCGCGGCGCCGCCGCTTAGGCTCACGCGGATATCCTGAATGGGATAACCCCACCGGATGCCCGACTCGCAAGCGTCGCGCACCGCTCGCTCCACGGTTGTGACGAACGCATCTGGAATCGCGTCGCCGGCCTGGTTCTCGAACACCACGCCACCGCCACGTGCGAGCGGTTCGACGGTGAGCCGAACGCGCGCGAAGTGCTCCCGGCCACCGGTGGTGCGATCGTACTCGTGTTCAGCCACGCGCTTTTCACTGATCGTCTCCCGATAGGTGACCTGCGGCTTGCCCAGACGCACCTGGATGTTGAACTCGCGCACCAGCCGCTCTTCGAGCACCTGCAGATGCAGCTCGCCCATCCCCTTGATGACCGTTTGCCCGGTGTCCTCGTCGATACTCACCTGGAAGGTCGGATCGTCCTCGGACAACCGCGTCAGCGCTGTCGTGAGCTTCTCCTCTTCACCGGCCACGCGCGGCTCGAGCGATGCCATGACAACCGGAATGGGGAAGGTCACGGCTTCCAGTTGAAGCGGATGCTCGGCATCGGTCAATGTGTCGCCGGTGCCTGAAAGCTTCAGCCCGGTGGCGATGCAGATGTCCCCGGCGAGCACTTCTTTCGTCCGGCTCTTCTTATCGGCATGAGCACGGTAGAGGCGGGCAATGCGTTCCTTCTGGCCCAACCGGTTGTTGAGCACCATATCGCCCTCGCTCAGCTTTCCTGAGTAGACCCGCAAGAAATTGACGCGCCCGGTGCCACTGTCTCCGGCCGCCGTGTAGGTCTTGAACACCAGCGCCGCGCTGGGGCCTTTGACCTCCGGCGGCCGCTCTTCCTTCTCGCCGGTGTCAGGATGGACACCGGTCGCGGGAGGCACCTCGTCGGGGGCGGGCAGAAAGTCGATGATCCCGTCCATGAGCGGTTGCACGCCCAGATTCCGCAACGCGGCTCCGACAAAGACGGGCACGAACTGGTGGTTCAATGTCCCTCGCCGGATCCCGGCCAGCAGATCCTCCTCGGGCAGGTCATCCTCTGCGATGAACTTCTCGAGCAGCGCCTCGTCCTCGGCCGCCACGGTCTCGACCAACTCGCGATGGTGCAACTGCATCTCTTCGAGCAGATCCGCCGGGATATCGTCGAAGTAGAACTCGGCGCCCTTCGACTCCTGATCCCAGCGAATGGCGCGCATGCGGATCAGATCGATCACTCCTCCGAGTCGGCTCTCTGCTCCGATGGGACGGTAGAGCGGCAACGGAGTGGATCCCAGGATCGTACGGATCTCTTCGAGGGCGCGTTCGAAGCTCGCACCCAACCGGTCCATCTTGTTGACGAAGATCAGGCGCGGTACGCCGTAGCGCTTGGCCTGACGCCAGACCATTTCCGACTGGGGTTCTACGCCGCCGCGTGCGCACAAGACCACGACCACGCCGTCGAGAACCCGTAGACTGCGCTCGACCTCTGCGGTGAAGTCGACGTGGCCCGGGGTGTCGATGATGTTGATGTGATGCTTGCGGTACTCCACGGTGATGGCCGCGGAGGTGATCGTGATCCCGCGTTCGCGTTCCTGATCCATCCAGTCAGTAATGGTGTTCCCGGAGTCGACATCGCCGAGCCGGTGGGAACTGCCCGTGTAATACAGGATACGCTCTGTGGTCGTCGTCTTTCCGGCATCGATGTGAGCAATGATACCGATGTTGCGAATGGATGAGAGCCTTAGGGTACGGGCCATACAGTTCTCCCAAGTTACTGCTGAAACGTCTATTATGAAGATGGTCTGCCGCTTGTCAAGCCACCCCCTGAAGGCTAGGTTTAAGGGCAGCCCCTTCCGGCGGGAGCCAAGGACGAACGCGGCGGAAACCGGCCGGTGCAAACGGCGGCCCAGGCTTGTCCCGGGCGCCGGTAGGCCTCGACCGCGCCTCCAGGCACGGAGGATCCATGATACTCGCGGGACGCTCATTCTACGAGATCGAACTCGCCTGCAGGGTGCGATTTCGTAAGGCTTTCGCCGCCGCGACCGGCGTTGTGGGTCTCGGCGTGCTTCTTGCCCATCTCGCCGTCCCGACAGAACCCGACTCGACGAAGCCCAAATGGTTGGGCCGCGAAGGCAAGCCCCAATGGCGACTAGAGATATCGCCCAAAGATCGAGTGGAAGCTGAAGTCCAGGCTGAAGCGCGCCGTCGGTCCCAGGCGGGGGCGCTGCGTATGATCGAACTCGAGATCGTACCCGAAGAGATCCCCGAGGTCGTGCGCGTTACCGAGCGTCCTCAGACACCTCCACCCGAACCCGACGCGGACCTCGAGATTCCCGAGCCCATTCCGGATCCCGATACCGGCCCGCGGATCGAGATCGGCGAACTCGTGCCGATTCAGCCCCAGCAAGTGGCGGTGGAGTTCGAACTCAGTGAAGACCGGTCCACCGTGTCGGCGACGACACCCTCGGCTGTCACCGACGAGTTCGCCATTCTGGAAATGATCCGCCCCACCTATCCGAGTGTCTCCGAGTACTACGAGGTCGAGGGCCTGGTCACGATCCGGGCGACCGTCGAGCCCAGCGGCGCGGTTGCCCGCGTTATGACCCTTGAGAACAAGGCTGACGTCTTCTGCGAACGAGCTGCCCAGCAGGCGCTGCTGGCGTGGCAATTCCGCCCCATGATGGTCGACGAGAAGCCGATCTGGTTCAGCGTGGTGGTGCCTTTCCGCTTTCGTCTCGAATAGGTACTGACACTTTGGGAGACTGATTCACTGAATCGGCCGGTGCCACCGGCACGTCCTCATCGGGTCCGATGATCCACAGCGGTTCCTGCTCCTCCAGCAACTCGAATGATCCGGGTGGCTCGGGCGGCTCGGGCGCCGGCGGCGGCCCCAAGGCCGGGCCGGCAAGCCGATCCCGATCCCCCAGGCGGAAGTGGAGTTCGGGCAACGCCACCTCGGGGACCATCTGAAGACGCCGGCCTTCGCCCCGCCCGCGGGCCGGCTCGCTAACTCGCTCCATGATGTTCCTGAATACGGCCGGACAGTAGCCGCCGCGCTCGACGGCCGCCCCGACCAGTCCGAACGCGGCGAATCCCCGACGCGCAAACGCGTCCGCCGGCTCACCGAAAAGCTCGGCGTAGGTGGCCTCGAAATCGGCATCCTGACCGGGCTGTCTCACCGGCACATAGGTATCTCCCGGATAGACAACCTTCATCTCGAAATCGCTGATCACCCGCGTGAGCAAGGGATCGCCCAGCTCGGGTCCACCAAGGTAGGCGCCGATGAACCCGGCATGCGCCATCTGGGTGAGCAAGGCCGCGAGTTCGCGCGGCTGCCCCGGACAGAGGAGCGCGTCCAGGGAATCGGGGATCACCGGGCGTGCCCGGGCCAGCAGATCGCTGAAGTCGGTCGTGCCGGGAATGTAGGAGCGATCATAGACGATGCGGATCCCTCGCCGCTGGGCAATGTCGCGTCCGAGCTGCGCCCAGCGCTGTCCGTCAGCGGTGAATGGGTAGAGCAAGGCCACGCGTCTGATCGAGAGGCTGTCAGCTGCGTAGGTGAGCACCGCTTCGGCCTGTTCATGGGGACCCACGGTGCAGCCGTAGGTGCCCCTCCCCAGAAAACGCACGGTCGAATCGGTGGCCGCAGGTGAGATCAGCACAGCATCGCGCCCCTGCAGGTAGGCAGCGGCCATGAGCGTATTGAGACTGAACACCTCGCCGACGAACAGGCGAACGCCCTGGCCATGCAAACGCTTCACGGCCTCCAAGCACCCTTCGGGCGAACCACCGGTGTCGGCAATCTCCAGCCGCAGGGGAAATCGAGCGTTCGCATTGTGCAACCGCCGAGCCACATCGGCGCCGTTCGAAAGGGCGATGCCAAAGGCGGCGTAGGTACCCTTGAGCGGAGCCAGAAGCCCCACGGTGAAGAAATCAAAGGCGCCAGGCTCTTCGGACAGGCGATCGAGCCACCGAGGCTGATCGTCCGGGCGTGCGGCCGAGCGTGCGGCCG
>CAZZIF010000344.1:0-4419 GCA_964654025.1 uncultured bacterium | reverse complement strand
ATGGGATCTGCGATGGGGGCTGCGATGGGATCTGCGATGGGGGCTGCGATGGGATCTGCGATGGGGGCTGCAATGGGATCTGCGATGGGATCTGCCGACGAGAGGGCCGGCGAAGCGTTTCCGCGGCAACGAAGCCTTGCGGTAGTGTAGGGCCGCCGATGTGTCTATAATGCCCCTCAAACTGTGCTCGGCGTCTCGAGCCGGCACGAATCCGGAGAGGAGGCATGTAATGACGTGGATACGGAGGCATTCCCTGATTCTGGTGCTCGGTAGCCTGTGGCTGGGCCTTGTAGTGAGTGGATGCTCAGGAGAGCAGGACCAAACAGGTCAGCAGGCAGCGCAGGGTCAGCAGGCCCAGCAGGCCCAGCAGGCAGCGCAGGGTCAGCAGGGGCAACAGACGCCGGGTCAGGGCGGCACCGGAAAGATCCACGACACGGGGCAAGAGATCACGGGTGACCCAGGAGCCACGATCGCGACCGTGGACGACGAGCCGGTTGTACTCGCCGAGGTCAACCTCGTGGCGCGCTACTGGTCCGTTGCCCGTCAACAGCAGCAGCAGGCGCCCATCCCGCAGAACCAGCTTCAGCGCCAGGCGCTCGAGCACTTGATTGACCAACGGCTCTTGGCTCGGGAGGCCATCGATGAAGGCATCGAGGTTGATGCGGCCGCAGTCGATAGCATGGTGACCACCTGGGAGTCGCAGTTCCAGACGCCCGAGGAGCAGGAGAGGAAGCTCGCCGAGAGCGGTGTGACGGTGGACCAGGTGCGGGAGAGCTTTCGGCGCGATCGCCTGGTGCAAACGTTGGTGGCCGAGACGATCCTCGATACGATCGATGTGAGCGAGTCGGATGTGCGCGCCTACTACGAGACCAACCCGCAGTATTTCGACACGACGCGCGTGCGGGCAAGTCACATCTTACTGGCGAGCACGCCCGGCGATCCGGCCGAGGAGCGCGAAGCGGCGCGCAAACAGGCCAATGAACTTCTGAACCAGATCCGCGGCGGGGCCGACTTCGCCGAACTGGCCGGCCAGCACTCGGACTGCCCTTCCGCCGAGCGGGGTGGCGACCTGGGCTACGCGAACCGTAACCGTCAGATGTGGGTGCTACCGTTTCACGCAGCTGCCTTCGAGCTGGCCGAGGGCGAGGTGAGCGATGTCGTCGAGACGCAGTTTGGCTACCACATCATCAAGGTAACCGAGCGCGACGAGGGCAAACTCGCGCTTGACGAGGTGGAGGAGAGTCTTCGCCAGTTCCTCCGTAACCAGAAGGTCCAGCAGGCGGTGAATGCGTACTCGCAGCAGCTGCGCCAGGATGCCGACGTCGAGGTCAAACTGTAGCTGGAGAGTGAGTCTTTGGCTTCCGCAAGTCGACAGCAGGTGGATGCCCTTTTCGAAGGTGCCCTGGCCGAGCTCTTGAGCTACCGGCCGGATGCGGATCTGCGCTACCTCGAACGGGTTTACCAATGGACCGCCGCAGCCCACGAGGGCCAGCTGCGGCGCGCGGGCGATCCCTACCTGATCCACCCGGTCGAGACGATGCGCTTGTTGCTGGATTTGCTCCGTCGCCGGTCGGACCTGACGATCATGGCCGCGGCGTTGTTGCACGACACGGTCGAGGATAGCAAGGAGATCAGCCTTGCCGATCTCGAGCGCGAGTTCGGGGACGAGGTGGCCGCATTGGTCGATGGGGTCACCAAGATCAGCGACCTTCCATTTCGCAGCCCGGAAGTGACCCAGACCGAGAACTATCGCAAGATGCTCCTCTCGATGGCGAAGGACATCCGCGTGATTCTGGTCAAGTTGTCCGACCGGTTGCACAACATGCGCACGCTCGATCACCTCGAGCCGGTGCGCCAGCAGAAGATCGCCCGGGAGACGCTCGACATCTACGCTCCGATCGCCCACCGCCTGGGGATTGCCCGCTACAAATGGGAGCTCGAAGACCTGGCCTTCAAGTTCCTCGATCCGCAGAGCTACCGGATGATGGTCCAGAACGTGGCGGAGAAGCGCGACGAACGTGAGAAGGCGATCGAAGAGGTGGCGCTTCCGCTGCGGCGACGGCTGGCGGAAGAAGGCCTCGAGTCGGAGGTGCGTGGACGGCCGAAGCATCTGTGGAGCATCCATCAGAAGATGCAACGGCTGGGTGCGCCTTTCCAGGAGATCCTGGATCTGCTGGGTTTGCGCATTCTGACCCGCAGCCGTGACGACTGCTACCGCGTGCTGGGCGTGGTGCACGACCTCTTCACGCCGGTCCCCGACCGGCTGAAGGATTACATCGCAACGCCCAAGAGCAACATGTATCAGTCACTGCACACCATGGTCACGGTACCGAAGAAGCGCCGCATGATCGAGATTCAGATCCGCACGTGGGAGATGCACCGCATCTCGGAAATCGGGATCGCGGCCCACTACAGTTACAAGGAGGGGCAGAAGGGACCCGAGAAGGAAATCCAGGAGAAGCTCGGCGACTTTATCGTGCAGGGAACAACCGAATGGCATGCCGATGCGGGCGATCCCATCGAGTTCATGGATTTTCTGCGCACCTCGCTCTATCAGGACGAGGTGTTCGTGTTCACGCCCCGGGGGGGCTTGAAGCGGCTGCCGCGCGGCGCCACGCCGATCGACTTCGCCTATTCGATTCACTCCGACGTGGGCGACCACTGCGTGGGCGCGAAGGTCAACGGGCAGATCGTGCCGCTTCGCCACCAGCTCCGCAGCGGACAGGTCGTCGAGGTCGTCACCTCGCCGCACGCGCAGCCGCGGGAGGACTGGCTGAAGATCGTGGCCTCCAGCCGGGCCAAGAGCAAGATCCGGCGGTTCCTGACGCAGGAACGGCTGGATGTGTCCGTGCGTCTCGGCAAGGAGATGCTCAGCCGCGAACTCAAGAAGCGCCGGCTCAAGCTGCCTCCCGACAAGGATCTGGAAGATGTCTCCCAGAGCTTCGGCCTCGTCGACGTGCCGCTGCTCTTCGCGAAGGTGGGTCAGGGGGACATCTCGGTGCAAAGCGTGGTGGGGCGGATCCACCCGGAGGAGAGCAAGGAGGAGACGAAGGCCGCCTCGGCCTTGAAACGCCTGCGTCGCCTGGCGCAGCGCTCGAGCGAGGAGGTGCCCAGTCTGCGGATCGGCGACGTCGATGGCCTCATGATCCGCATCGCGAAGTGCTGCCAGCCGATTCCCGGTGACAAGGTGATTGGGATCATCAGTCGAGGCCGTGGCATCGCGGTTCACCGTGTGGATTGCCCCAATACGTTTGCGAATCACATCAATCCCGAGCGGCGGATCGAGGTGTCCTGGGACGTGGCCCGCGATCAGCAGTTCTTGGTGCGCCTCATCGTCCTAGGGAGTGATCGCGCCAACCTGCTGGTCGATGTCGCCTCGGCCATCTCGAAACTCGGTATCAACATGCGCCATGGCGCCATGTCATCGCTGGGTGATGGCGAGGCTCGTGGAGAGTTCGTGGTTGAGGTCAAGAACGTGCGGGCCCTCAACCGTTCGGTCGAGGCGGTCCGTCGCGTGCGGGGCGTGAAGACGGTGGAACGGGGTGGATCGCTGGTCGATCCCTCCGAACTCGAGGACGAGGAGTAGGCCTCGGCGCTGCCTTCAAACCGGCCTGGTCTAAGCCGGCAGGGTGCGAGGCTGGGGCTGGATCCGGCCTGGTCTACGCCAGCTGAGTGCGAGGCTGGGGCTGGATCCGGTCTGGTGCGAGCCGGCAGGGTGCGAGGCTGGGGCTGGATCCGGTCTGGTGCGAGCCGGCAGGGTGCGAGACAACTGGAGTTCGAATCAGGTTGGCCGGGGAATCCGGAGCCGACGGTATTGGCAAGGAGGAACGAGATGAGCGGTGGCATGTGGGCGGGTACCGTCCTGGGCTGGTTGGCGAAGCGGTCGCTGGCGGCGGCTGTCGCCATCACCATTGGCGTGACCGTCGCGCACGCCAGTGCGGTTGGTGTGCGCTTCGGTTATGCGGATGTATCCGATGATGTCTTCACCGGGAGCGGCGAGGTGGGCAGCACGAACCTGATTGGCCTGCAGCTGGTGATCGATTTCTTCCCGCTGCTCGAACTCGAGGCTGCCGGGGAGTATGTCAGCGAGGAGTTTGGTTTCACCGAGGGGCTCTTCGATGGCATCGAGGCGACCGGATCGGGCGAGTATGAAGACATGGGCCTCTTCCTGACCGGCCGGCTGAAACTCCTCACCATGGCCTTTCTGCCGATCCAGGGCTATGCCGGAGGGGGGCTCAACGTGCACTGGGTCGATCTCACCATCAAGAATCCCACGGTGGTCGACCAGGGCCGCCCGGGTGAACTCGAGGAAGCCATCGAGAAGGTGGCCGGGGATTCGAGTGAGGCCGGTTGGCATGCCGTCCTGGGGGCGCGATTGTCGCTACCCGGCATCCCGCTTTCGGCCTTCCTGGAGGGGCG
>CAZZIF010000343.1:0-4428 GCA_964654025.1 uncultured bacterium | reverse complement strand
GCGAGGTACCGAGCCTTCGGATGATCTCGCGCCGGGAGAGCGGGCTCTGCTCGAGATGGGCTCTTCGTTGCGGACAGCGAGGATCGGCTGGCCTTCATACCCTTGCCCGCCCCGACCCACCGCGCAAATCGAAGAGCTCACCCTCGAAGGTCGCCCGGCGGCTGACGTTGGTTCTCCAGCGCCTCTGCGGCGATCAGTTCAAGACGCACGAGCTGCTCGCGCAGGCGGTACGGCCTGTTAGCGCCATTCTCCCAGGAACGGCTCTCACTGGGCGCCGATAGGCGTGTCCTCTACCAGTTGCGGCGTCCGTGGCCTCATTTCCAGGGTGTCACCTGTCTGGTTCTCGTACCACTCGATCTCCTACGCCGCTTGGCCGCCCTGATCCGGTCAATCCGAGGGGCGGCGGGATTCATCTACAGCAGATACCGCGATCAGGCCTTGGGCGATGTCGTTGCCGGGTTGTGGGTGAACCATGTCCAGCAGAAACCCGAGAGCTCTTGCGCGCGGTGATGTCACAGATCTGGACGGCACTGATCGCGATGCTCCTGATGCGATTTCCGCAGCTGAAGTCGGCGTGGGGCGGGGCGGAAATCGAACAATCCCGCCTATCCCATCCGCCCGGCTTCCTCTATCCTCTTGCACATGAAGCTCCTCCTCAACCTCGCCGCCATCCTGGCCGCCGCGTACGTCGTGATCACCCTGGCCGCGTTCCTGCTGCAGGACCGCCTGCTCTTCTTTCCGCGCCCCCTCGCACACCAGGCGCGCCAGGCGCTCGCCGAGCATGCCATCCGCTTCGACCACGACGGGGTCGAGCTCCACGGCTGGCTCCACCGCGACGAGGATGCGGCCGGCCAGCCGTTCCTGATCTATTTCGGGGGCAATGGCGAGGAGGTCTCCTGGAACTTCCCGCGCCTGGCGGAACTGCCCCTCGCCGGCTTCCTGCTGGTGAACTACCGCGGGTACGGCGATAGCGAGGGCCGGCCGTCGGCGGCGGCGCTCACGGCCGACGCGGCGTTCATCCTCGACGAGCTGGTGCGCCGCGAGGGCCTGTCGCCGGACCGGATCGTCCTCATGGGCCGGAGCCTGGGCTCGGGCGTCGCCGTGGACCTGGCGTCGCGGCAGCCGGTGGGCGGGCTGATCCTCGTGACGCCCTTCGACCGGCTCAGCACCATCGCCAGTCACCACTACCCGTTGCTGCCGGTCCGCATGCTGCTGCGGCACGAGATGGATTCCATCGGCCGCGCGCCAGGGATCGCCGCGCCCGCGCTCGTGGTCCTCGCCGAGCAGGACCGCACCGTGCCCCCGCCGTACGGACGCCGGCTGCACGAGGCGCTGGCGGGGCCGACGGAGCTGGTGACCATCACGGGCGCCGATCACAACGACCTCGACGGGCACCGGGAGTACTGGCGCGCCATCGAGCGGTTCCTGGCGCGAGTATCGCGCTGACGCCGCGGCCGTGCTGCAGGGGAATCCATGAATTCGGCAAGAAAGCCCCCAGCATCACCTCGATGGCGAGGATACCCCGGCCTTGCCGATCGCCGTCATGATTGCTAGTTTTTCCTCGGGGCGCCTCAAACAGGGCGCTTGACCTGGATTGGCGACGTCATCCGCCACAAGCGGCGGCGCTACTACGGGCACGCGGCCTCGTTGGCACGGGCCTGCCTGCAAGTGGAGCCCGGGGAGGAGACCCAGGCATGGTTTTCGGCGATCGAGCAGACCTACCGGCGCTATCCGGCATTTCAGAGGGAGCTGAGGGGAGGGATTGATGGATTCGGTCCCAAGTGAGGAGGTCGAGATGCCCTACGATCAAGCACTGCTAGCCAGCCGAGAGCAAAAATGCGTGGTATGATCCCGCATATGCGTGGTATAAACCCGCAATATGAGCGCTCTAGCCGAAATACTGTCCTCCAAGAGCAGGGCGGAGGTCTTCCGCCTGCTATTCGGTATGGGATCGCCCGAATACCATGTTCGTGAGATTGGGCGCCTGTCTGGCCTCAATGAAGCTACAGTACGTCAAGAGCTCCGCAAGCTGACCCGACTCGGCCTGCTGGAGATGCGCCGGGCCGGCAACCGAGCCTATTACAGGGCTGACGTCTCTCACCCTCTCCATGTGGACATTCGGAGGCTCGTTCTCAAGACCGCGGGGCTCGTAGAGGTTCTGAGAGAGCCGCTAACGGGGAAGGAGATTCAGTTCGCATTCGTGTTCGGTTCGATCGCCAGGGGCACGGAGGGGGCGACAAGTGATGTGGATCTCTTCGTCATCGGTCAAGTGTCTCTGCGCCAACTATCCCGGCTGCTCATGGAGGTAAGCGCGACGCTCGGTCGTGAGATCAATCCGCACGTCATGACGGTCGCCGAGTTCGTACGGAGACGGGAAGCGTCAGATCACTTCCTTGCGACTGTGCTAGGTGAACCAAAGCTGTTTGTCATTGGAGACGAAGATGAGCTTGTCTCAATGGGAGGATAACGGGTGGCTTCAGGAGCACCAGACCTCGCCGAGCGAGATTCAGGGAATGTGGTCCATTGTAAGGCGAGATCTGGTCGATGCCACCGGACCCGTTTCAGCCGATTGGCGATTCGGGATCGCCTACAATGCAGCGCTCAAACTCTGCACCATTCTGCTGCATGCTTCGGGCTATCGGGCAGTGCGTGACCAGCACCATCACCGAACCATCGTCGTTCTGCCGCTGATCCTGGGGTCGGAAAGCCAAGCTGACGCGGCGTATCTGGATACCTGTCGCGCCAAGAGGAATACAGTGGAGTACGATCTGGCCGGCGCTGCGACAGATGCCGACGCTGCCGAGCTTCTAAACTTCGCGAACGAACTGAAAGGGCAGGTCACGGCCTGGCTCCAAGAGAATCGGCCGGAGCTCCTGCCCGCGGGCCGGTGAGCAGGCTGCCCCCGCGGCCATGGGCCGACGCTCGCAAGAGTGCATCTCCAGTTCGCCACCTGGCCCCCAATTGGCTAGATCGTTCCCGATTGCCTTTGCGGGAGAAGGTCCGGGCGGGGCGTCTCAAGGGGGGGCGGGCTGTCGCCGGGCACGCAGCATCACTGCCGGCGTTGGCGTTGTGAACGTCCTGGCGAAGCGTTCGGACCTCTAGCCCGGTTCGGTGATTACACTGACCTCCTTCATCTGTGCCCAGCATGATGGACACAGGAGCGGATCGCTCCCTATGCTCGTAGCTGGGAACTTGACTCGCCCCCTTCATGTGCACATAATATGTGTGCACTAAGGAGGTTGTCATGAGAGCGTCGATTCTGGATCTGCGTCGCCGGATGGCGGAGGTCCTCAGGGCCTTGGATCGAAATGAGCCTGTCACCATCCTCTACCGAGGCCGCGAGAAGGCCATCCTGGTTCCCAAGGGCTCCGCTCAGCAGGCTCCTCTTGCGGCCAAAGATCACTCTGCTTTCGGTATGTGGAGTGAACGTAAGGATATGGAGGACGTAGCCGCCTACGTTCAAAGGCTCAGGAAGGGGCGGTTCGATGTTGCTTGATACGGACGTTCTGATTTGGGTCCTGCGCGGCAACACCAAGGCTGCTCGATGGGTTGACCATGCTGAGCCGCGCCTGATCTCGGCCATCACCTATATGGAACTCGTCCAAGGAGCTCGAAATCGCCAAGAACTGCGTAGCATCAAGAGCTTCCTCACCGATCTTCGCTTCGAGGTGGTTCCCTTGTCGGAGAACACAGGTCACCGTGCCGCAATCTACGTTGAGGAGTACGGCCTGGCCGAGGGACTCGGTGTCGCAGATGCGCTCATCGCGGCCACTGCGGTGGAGCGGAACCTGATCTTGTGCACAGGAAACCGGAAGCATTACAAGGCCATCAAAGACCTCGAGATGAAGACATTTCGACCGTAGTACCCGCGTCCATACGTAGCAGCTCCCACTGTGATTCCTACTGTGATTCCTACTGTGATCCATGCTACGGGGCCTCTGGCTCTTGCCTCGGTGGGATCATCTCCCACGAGATCGTCGCGACCGACTCGATTGTCGTGTCTACGGTCGTGCCCACATGCGCCGCCAGGTGCTCTCTGTCTTCCTCATCCCGGCCACGCGGGCCACATGCTGCGGCAGGGCGTTCACCCCAAGATCGTCTCGGAGCGGCTGGGGCACGGGTCGGTGGGATTCACGCTGGATACCTATAGCCATCTGCTGCCGGGCATGCAGGCGGAGGCCGCCGAGAGGATGAACCGGGCGCTGGGAGATCTGTAGGCGGCGGCCGACGGAATCGGGCAGGATGGAGTGGTCGAAAGAAACGACATCGTGACGTGCATTTCTAAGACATTGACCTCCGGCCCACCCATCCGCCGGGGACCGGCGAGATATGCCCGTCTCAGCGGCGCGGGGCATGTGGGAGCCCGAAGCCGACCTGTGGATCCCGCCGATGGAGGATTGCGCAATCGAGGAGCGGGATCTGGCGGGG
>CAZZIF010000342.1:0-4470 GCA_964654025.1 uncultured bacterium | reverse complement strand
ACGATGTAGCCACCGTACTGCTCAGTGTCCGGTGCGGTGTCCGTTCCAGTAGACAACGATGCCAACATGGGTGATGAGACGGGGATCATGTGAAGTATGCCCTTCGACACTACGGATGATTGCGGGAACATGCGCTTGAGTGGTCGGGGAATCACCGCTGCACCCCACAAGAAGGGGACGGCAAATCAGCATGAAGGCTTTGTCACTCATGATAGCTCGCCGTTCTCTTGGCAATCCCCCTCTTGGCAATCCCCCTCTTGGTGATCAGCCGTACTCTGCTCCGCATCCTACATTTCGTTTCCGCACTGACAGGAATCACCCGGATCCGGAGCAGCTTTGTAGAGCCACTTGATCCTTCCCCAGGTTGTCGGAGTTGTGTCCCCGTCCGCGGCAACAAAGATCACGACCTGGCAATCTGGGACCTTGAACAGGCTGAGATCTACACCTTCGTTGATGATCATCAGTTCTTCACTCGGCGGTTCAGGGTTGTCGGGCCGGACGACCTGGTGTTCGTCGCTACAGCTTGCCGCTACGAAGCCCAGGCACGCCACCACCACGAAGCCCAATGCTAGACGTCTCATCAATCTACCCTCCTCATGTGAGGTTCTTTCCAGTACTCAATCCTCAAGGCCGAGTACGCGAACACACTCGCCAAGCGTTGGAGCCGGGCTGTCGTGGACCTGCTGCAAGAACCAGGTTTCCCGCCGCATCCTCGGCTGTTCGTAGAAAACAGTCGGATCGGGCGACCTGAGGACCTCAAGCGAGAAACCCCGGTGGACCTTGAAACTGTCAAGCTCTACAAAGCCTTGCTTCACATCCCCAACGAAAGCCGCAACTCCGGTAGTGTCTGCCGGATACTCGTCGGACCAGACGGCACCCTTGTCGATAATCCAGAGGACGCCGTCCTCCTCGCAATAGGTAAGGAAAGACAGTTCGCCCAGAGCAAAGGAAAAGGTTCTTCGCCCGCCGGGCGTCACTGTATCCAGCACGGGGCGGTCGTTGCACCAGCCGCCTAGCATTCTCAACGTAGCGTGAACACCCAAGTTGGGGCGGCTGCGAACTAGCTCGACCGTCACATCGGTGAGACAGCCCTCGCGGTCGTCAACAAACGGCGCCACATTTCGGACCCAGCCTACCACATAGCCGTCGGCATGCGTCCTAAGCGCGCCTTGGGCACTTGCGGCACTCGATATCAGAAGATACGCCGGCAGCAGGAACCAAAGAGTCTTGAGCATATTCAGATCCTCCTTAGTGCACGACAATGAATCGCTGTGATGCGCGTCGCTGTGATGCGCTGGCTGAAGGCGCTGAGCAGATTACACGGGCAAAGTAGATGCCTGACCGCAACCCTTGAAGACGATGTTCCCAGCGCTCCTCTGCGGGAACACCCACAGAACGAACTGCACGTCCGCCGACGTCGAAGATCTCAAGACGTGAGGGATGCTGGACTGCATGAAGTTGAACCTGCGGTGCTGGACATAAACTGTCGAGCACCAGCATCGAACAATTCGGAGGGCCGAATGACGGAACATCCTGAACCGCGGCCGTGGCGACGATGTATAGAATGAATTCATCAGTGCCCCAGGTGTTGCTCGTATAATCCGGACAAAATACCCGGACTTTCCAACGACCGCCTTCGCACTGATATTCGCCCCATTCATTGCCGCCTGTGCCCTGGTTGTTTACGAGATCTACATAGACAGAGCCGCGATACACCTCGAAAGCAACGTCCACATCGACTGGCGCCATGAGGAAGATCTCGAGGAGCATATGGGGCGGCGGCGGGTGCGAGATGTAGACCGTGAAGATATCGTTGTCGAGAACTCCTCCAAGGTCCCCTTCGCCAAAGGTTTCCTCGCCAATCATGCTGCCGTTCAAGGTTTTCAAGTCTTCAGCACCATCCCACAGGTCATTGGCGGGTTCAGGCCAACTGTGGGAGCCATGGCGGTACATGTCAGAGCAAATGTCTTGGTCGACCGTTCCAAGGTCGAGGGTTACGCACTCCCCCGGAGGGAGAAACGGAACCATACATGTCTCGCTGGTTCCACAACTGTTGCAATGGAGCAGCCCGTGGGCGTGCCCAAACTCGTGAGTGGAAATCGAAACCAAGTCGAGTTCCCTCTCTCCTCCGGTGCACAAGAAGGGACAATTGCCCCAGCAGTCGCCCGAACATTTGTTGAATTTGATGTCAGCTTCCTCGATTCTCCACGGTTCCGAGGAGCCTCCAAACGAGCGATGCCGGCCGAGAAAGGCTGTTCCCTCTTGAACGTACTGGACAGTATTCACCCCGTCCTCTGCCCAGGGAAGAGCATTGTTCCCTACATCAACGAAGGTCGTCGTGAGACCAGAGCCCATCTGGCTCTCCCAGCGATTCCAGGCCGTCTCGAGAGCGCCAATGAATTCTTCTCTGGTGAGCACCGAAAGATTGCGGCCAACTTCAGAGTCGAAGCGCGCTTGGTGTGGCAGCCCTCCCTCGTGGATTTTCATTGGTTTAAGCTCCACGTCATAGGCCTGGGCTGCCGGCATGATTGACGCGCCTATTACCATCGCCGCCAGCAGAACAGTCTTGGGGATCATGCACAACCTCCGTGCGCCGGTCAAACCGGCGGAGTGTTATAGATGGAAGTTCTAGACGTTGAAGGACTAGCGATCCACAACGGCCCCGAGTCATGCGTGGTCGCGGGTAACCGCGGGCGCGAAGCGTTGACAGGGGGACGTGCAGGCCGGGTATTGAGCCGCGTAAACCATGCCCCGCGCAAGCGGGCCCTCCGGGGTGCCGACGCCGTGGAGGTAGGCGGAAGGCCATACCGGGAGCGCCGATATCGCGAGGCGCGCCCAGACCCCGCGCGGTCAGAGACCCCGAGCATGCACGGATGCACTCCGTACGGGAACCGGGAGATCCCGCGTCTGCCTGGGAGCCAGGGTGTGGCCCCAGGCCGCATCGGGAACCCCAAGGGGAGACGCCGATGATGCACGGACGCGGGAAGTCGGACAGCCCCATAGTACCGGGGAAGCCGCCGAACAAGGCCGGGTCGCCGGCCGCGGAGGCGGTCGAGGGAAGGGGGCTGGCCAAGGGGAACCCGAGCGAGCAAAACGCGTCCCGGACACCGAGCCGGACCGACGCGCGCAGTGCGCTCGAACGGGTACGTCAGACAGCCGAGAGAGATAAGGGACAGCGGTTCACTGCGCTCCTGCACCACGTGTACGCCATCGAACGCCTGGAGGCGGCCTACCGGGGACTGAATCCGAAGGCATCCCCGGGCATCGACGGGTGGACGTGGCAGGCCTATGGCGAGAACCTGGAGGCCAACCTCCAGGACCTCTCCGAACGGCTGAAGCGAGGAGCGTACCGGGCGAAGCCGGCTCGCAGAACGTACGTCCCAAAGACGGACGGGCGGCAGCGACCGCTCGGCGTGCCCATTTTGGAAGATAAGATCGTCCAGCGGGCTGTCGTCGAGGTCCTGAACGCCATCTACGAACCCGACTTCCTCGGCTTCTCCTATGGGTTCCGGCCCGGGCGCAGTCCGCATCAGGCGCTCGACGCCCTGGCCACCGGAATCCAGATTCGGAAGGTGAACTGGGTGCTCGACGCCAACATCCGTAGCTTCTTCGACACCCTGGAGCATGGATGGCTGGTCAAGTTCCTCGAGCACCGCATCGCGGACCGGCGCGTCATTCGTTTGATCCAGAAATGGCTCAACGCGGGCGTGCTGGACCAGGGACAACGCATCATCAATCAGGTGGGTACTGTCCAGGGTGGGAGCGTGAGCCCCCTGCTGGCCAATGTGTACCTGCACTACGTCCTGGATCTGTGGGCCCAGCGCTGGCGCCGCCGCGAAGCACGCGGGGATCTGATCATCGTGCGCTTCGCCGACGACTTCGTGGTGGGCTTCCAGTATCGGGACGACGCCGAACGGTTCCTGACAGAGCTGCGCGAACGCTTCGCCCGGTTCGGCCTGGAGCTGCACCCCGAGAAGACGCGCCTGATCGAGTTCGGCCGCTTTGCGGCTCAGAACCGCGACCGGCGCGGCGGGGGTAAGCCCGAGACCTTCAACTTCCTGGGCTTCACGCACATCTGTGCCAAGACGCGGAAGGGGAAGTTCACGGTGCGGCGTAAGACGATGCGTAAACGGATGCAGGCGAAACTGAAGGCGATCAAGATCGAGCTTCAACGCCGCCGACATGATCCCGTCCCTGAGCAGGGCACCTACGTGCGATCGGTCGTGAGAGGCCATGCCCGGTACTACGGTGTGCCGCTCAATGGCCCCTCGATCGGCGCGTTCCGCCAAGCTGTCGGTCGCCTGTGGTATCGCAGCCTGCGACGCCGCAGCCAGAAGACTCGCTTGACCTGGACGCGCATGCAACGCCTGATCGCCCGCTGGCTGCCCTCGGCGACAATCTGTCACCCTTATCCCCGCTACTGGTAGCACGTGACGGTAGAAGAAGCGGATGGCGCAGACGTGAACATTG
>CAZZIF010000341.1:0-4560 GCA_964654025.1 uncultured bacterium | reverse complement strand
GCCCGGGCAGGGGGTGCCCGCGCCGAGGGGGATCCGTGCCTGGCCGAACCCGGCGTCTGGGGAGGTTCGCTTGGCGCTCGACCTGCCGCCGGGTGCATCCGCCCAGCTCGTGGTCGTCGATGCGGCCGGGATGAAGGTCTGGGAGCAAGAGGTTCTCGGGGCCGCGGGCGGACGTGTGCTGACCTGGGAGGCCCGCAGCCGATCCGGTGCCCCTCTCCCCTCGGGGGTGTACTTCGCGAGACTCCAGTCGGCCGGGGGTGAGACGATGTCGAAGCCGGTGCTGATCGTTCGGTAGGGTTCGGGGGCCGGTGAGTCCGTGAGGGCGAGCGGATCCGCGCCCGCATCCTGGTTGTCGCCGATGATTATCCCACGATCCTGGATGCGCCAGCGAGACGGCCGTGCCGGGTGACCCGGGTTCCTAACGCGACCGCATGGCCGGGTTGCGGTGGTCGAGCTTGCCGTGTGACCTGCGAGCTGGGCGACCGGATGCCGGGTGCGGAGCCAACCCAGATCACAGTTGAGGGCATCTCCAGCCTCCCCAGCCGGAACAGCTCACCGTGCCCGACGGCACGGTCGGCTCACAGAACCGTGAGACGCGAACCTCGATACGTGTTTGGTGCAGGGCACGTCCCAGACACCGTACGTCGGAAACGAAGCAGAGACGCCCTCGCTCGGCAGCCTGCTGCAACGCATGATGGTCGTAGTCCGGCCAAGGAGGGGAGGTACTACCTATTGACGCCGTAGGCCTGATACGGGTTGGACGGAGGCGCGGGAGAAAAAGACGTTGCTGCGGGTAGCACTTTAGTGCTACATTGAACCTGCGTGCAGTATGTGGGCGAAAGAGTGGAGGAAGCATGACGCGGAAGATTGTATTGAGACGGGTGGGTGGATCGATTGGCGCCACGCTGCCCAAGGATATGGCGGAACGGCTGCGGCTGGCGGCCGGAGATCAAATCCTGGCCGTCGAGACTGATCGTGGGATCCTGCTGACCCCTTATGACCCGACGACGGAGCGAGCGCTGGCCATCGCGGCGAAGGCAGCGCGCAAGTACCGCAATGCGTTGCGGGAGCTGGCGAAGTAGGAGATGCGATCGAAGGCGCGAGAGCCAATCTGGGTGGATCGGATCGTTGTGGATGCGGTTCACGCAGACCAACTCATAGCGCATGGGGGTTTGCCGGGGATCAAAGACGAAAACGCGCTGGAGTCCGCACTTGCGCGCCCCCGGCATCGATTCGCCTACGGGCGACAAGTGGACTTGGCGAGATTGGCCGCCGGATATGGGTTCGGACTTGCGCGGAACCACCCGTATCGAGATGGGAACAAACGGATTGCCTTTCTGGTTATGGCCGTATTCCTCGGCTTGAACGGGTACGAGCTTGATGTGTCGGAAGCAGAAGTGGTGACGACGATGATCCGACTGTCGGCTGGGGCCATGTCGGAGAATGCCCTGGCTGCCTGGCTGCGCCGTCATCTCGCACGCGCCTCGTAGCTCACGTGCCGTCCAACGATCCAAATGAGCGGCGGGCGCAGGCGGCGAAGCCGCCATGCCGCGGGCCTGGCCAGCACCTGAGCCCACCATTCCCCTCTTGCCCTTGCGCGGCCAGGGCCGCGCCGGGTGCGACCGACCGCTCAATCTGGTGGTTGTTGCGCCCGTTACCGCGATCTCTGTCGCTGCTGATTGAGATACTCTACCACTACGCACTGGTGGGTTCCAGATCCTCCAGCCGGCTCGCCCTTCCGAGAGCTAGAGGGTCCCTGCGCCATCGAGGATTCCTGGCCACGTCCCTAAAGATTGTCGTGCCCACGGTCGAGGCCTATCTGGACTGCGTGTATCTGGACTGCGGGTGGTTGGTAGATGGCTTTGCTTCGTTGTCCGGAGTGTGGGAGCGAGCATCTGTTGGCCTTGGGCTGTGCTTCATACTGCACCTCCTCGGCCCGAATCGACGGGTGTGCCTTTCAGAACCCGTGCATCTTGAGATACCTTCCTTCTTGCAGAACTCCTCCTCCGTCAGTCCGCTGGTGCTCTGACGATCCAAGATCTTCCGCCACTCGGTGCCCGAGCGCCGAACCCTGCCATTCGACATGATCTCCATGTGATCCTCCCAGGACTGGAATCAACGACCTGCGACAGATGGTTGTTGTAGTCCAGGGGATCGCGTTTGGGAAGGCTCCGTGGGCTGACCGCTTACAGGCGCGAAGCTCGGGGGGCGGATTCAGATCATCGCCTCCTCACGCCAATTCTGCGCCGGTTGGGGGCATTTCGCAGTTACAGTTTCCTATTCGCTGGTCTCCGCCCTACCGGAACAGAGCCTTACCCCCTCCCCAAGACGTCTCCTGGACCGGAACGGGCGGACTCCCCTGCAGCGTCGTGTCGACCAGAACGGTATCGAAGTAGAAGGAGATCGGGGTGACCGCTCAATCCACCGTATTCCCCGGCTCAAGCTCGAGAGTTCCGGTGAACTCGACGGTGTCGCCCACTCCAGAAACGCCTGCCGTGAACAGCTCGGTTCCGTCATGATAGACGTGCACCTGTGAGGAACCGTGATCGGCGGCCGCGAACAACACATGGATCGCGACCGTCTGGAGTACGGCGACGTCCAGCAGATGATGCTCTGCTGATCCGAGCCCGGGTGGAAGGCAACGCCGTTCGGAGGCACCGTGACTACTCCGAAGTGACCGCAGACCACGGTGTCCGCTTGTGCGTTGTGCATGACCGCTTCCAGGCACCACGCACGGCCGGACAGGGCGGGCCCGGGGCCGGTGAGCATGGAGGTCTTCAACGTCGAGGGCGGTGCTGATCGTTCGGTAGGGTTCGGGGGCCGGTGAGTCCGTGAGGGCGAGCGAGTCCGCGCCCGCATCCTGGTTGTCGCCGATGATTATCCCACGATCCTGGATGCGCCAGCGAGACGGCCGTGCCGGGTGACCCGGGTTCCTAACGCGACCGCATGGCCGGGTTGCGGTGGTCGAGCTTGCCGTGTGACCTGCGAGCTGGGCGACCGGATGCCGGGTGCGGAGCCAACCCAGATCACAGTTGAGGGCATCTCCAGCCTCCCCAGCCGGAACAGCTCACCGTGCCCGACGGCACGGTCGGCTCACAGAACCGTGAGACGCGAACCTCGATACGTGTTTGGTGCAGGGCACGTCCCAGACACCGTACGTCGGAAACGAAGCAGAGACGCCCTCGCTCGGCAGCCTGCTGCAACGCATGATGGTCGTAGTCCGGCCAAGGAGGGGAGGTACTACCTATTGACGCCGTAGGCCTGATACGGGTTGGACGGAGGCGCGGGAGAAAAAGACGTTGCTGCGGGTAGCACTTTAGTGCTACATTGAACCTGCGTGCAGTATGTGGGCGAAAGAGTGGAGGAAGCATGACGCGGAAGATTGTATTGAGACGGGTGGGTGGATCGATTGGCGCCACGCTGCCCAAGGATATGGCGGAACGGCTGCGGCTGGCGGCCGGAGATCAAATCCTGGCCGTCGAGACTGATCGTGGGATCCTGCTGACCCCTTATGACCCGACGACGGAGCGAGCGCTGGCCATCGCGGCGAAGGCAGCGCGCAAGTACCGCAATGCGTTGCGGGAGCTGGCGAAGTAGGAGATGCGATCGAAGGCGCGAGAGCCAATCTGGGTGGATCGGATCGTTGTGGATGCGGTTCACGCAGACCAACTCATAGCGCATGGGGGTTTGCCGGGGATCAAAGACGAAAACGCGCTGGAGTCCGCACTTGCGCGCCCCCGGCATCGATTCGCCTACGGGCGACAAGTGGACTTGGCGAGATTGGCCGCCGGATATGGGTTCGGACTTGCGCGGAACCACCCGTATCGAGATGGGAACAAACGGATTGCCTTTCTGGTTATGGCCGTATTCCTCGGCTTGAACGGGTACGAGCTTGATGTGTCGGAAGCAGAAGTGGTGACGACGATGATCCGACTGTCGGCTGGGGCCATGTCGGAGAATGCCCTGGCTGCCTGGCTGCGCCGTCATCTCGCACGCGCCTCGTAGCTCACGTGCCGTCCAACGATCCAAATGAGCGGCGGGCGCAGGCGGCGAAGCCGCCATGCCGCGGGCCTGGCCAGCACCTGAGCCCACCATTCCCCTCTTGCCCTTGCGCGGCCAGGGCCGCGCCGGGTGCGACCGACCGCTCAATCTGGTGGTTGTTGCGCCCGTTACCGCGATCTCTGTCGCTGCTGATTGAGATACTCTACCACTACGCACTGGTGGGTTCCAGATCCTCCAGCCGGCTCGCCCTTCCGAGAGCTAGAGGGTCCCTGCGCCATCGAGGATTCCTGGCCACGTCCCTAAAGATTGTCGTGCCCACGGTCGAGGCCTATCTGGACTGCGTGTATCTGGACTGCGGGTGGTTGGTAGATGGCTTTGCTTCGTTGTCCGGAGTGTGGGAGCGAGCATCTGTTGGCCTTGGGCTGTGCTTCATACTGCACCTCCTCGGCCCGAATCGACGGGTGTGCCTTTCAGAACCCGTGCATCTTGAGATACCTTCCTTCTTGCAGAACTCCTCCTCCGTCAGTCCGCTGGTGCTCTGACGATCCAAGATCTTCC
>CAZZIF010000340.1:0-4561 GCA_964654025.1 uncultured bacterium | reverse complement strand
CCGCGACATCGCCCACGCCAGGCTTTTGGAGGGTCTGGAAAAGGGTGAAGGGCTGCCGTCCTATGTCAAGGATCACATCATTTATTATGCCGGCCCGGCCAAGACACCACCCGGGCATGCCTCCGGGGCTTTCGGGCCCACGACCGCCGGGTGCGGCTGCCCAGCCGCGCGGGCATCCGGCAACCCACTGGCTGAGTCGGCCGAACCGGGCGCATCTCCACCAGATCGATTCGATCGAGGTGATGGACTCGATGAAAAGGTTTCCTCCGCGCCTGGAAGGTACGCTTCCTCGGCGGCCGGCACGTAGACTTCCACGTTGATGGCGACGGCATCGGGGGAGCCGATGTGCGGAAGCTGGATAGCGACCTGCACCGAGTCGAGCCCTTCCTGGATCACGGAGCCTGCCGGGGGACCGATGATCTCCAGCGAGCTGTCGAGCAACAGCACTCGGCTCTGTCCGCCGCTGGCCAGATACGCGTGCGCGCCAAGGAGCACTACGTAGTCGGCCCCGGTGTTGAGCCCCTGCCACCCGGTGTGCCGCTGCTGATCCGTGTCGAGGTAGATCCATGCCGAAAACGCCGATTCGGGGTCGGGCAGCGGGTCGTGCAGCCCCAGTCGGATCTGCAGCAGACCGTTGAGCCCCAGAACCTGCAGATTGGCCAGATCTGGTGCCTGGGCGTCGGCGGGATCACTGAGCAGCGTGATGAACTGCGGGCCGGCCTGACCATCGAGTGGATAGATCGGGAGCACCTCGTTCCAGGCGGCGTCCTGGTCGGCGGGGTAGAAGCTCACCTCGAGATCCCCGGTGCCCTCGTTGCGCACCGTGACACTGGTGTCGGCGACCGCCTCACCAGAGACCTGCCAAGCCACCGCGGGATTGAAGCTCAGGGCCACGCGGTAGGGATAACCCTCGGCTACGGGTGAGAACTCGCTCTCCCCGCTCGTGAAGACACTCGTCACCGCGTAGTAGTATCGCTGGCCGTTGGTGACGCCCGTGTCGACCCACCGCGCTTCACGGAGAGGCTGGCCGTGGATGGGATCGTTCGATAGCGCGTCCGGGCTAGGACCACGGTAGAGGTTGTATCCCAGGAATGCGGGTCGCGAGGCGTCGATACCCCGTGGCGCCGTCCAACTCAGGCTCACCTGGCGGTCCTCGCCGGTCGTGGCCGCCAGTCCGGAGGGGGGTGCCAGGAGCTGGCGTTCGGTCACCGAGAGGTTATCGAGGTACCAACCCAGCTCGGTCACCGAGACGTCCGAGTAGTAGACGAAACGCAACCGCACGTTGGGCTCGCCAACGAAGAAGTCCAGCGGGAACTCGTAGCGCTCCCAGGTCGCGCTCCGCCCGCTGAAACAGGCGCGCCGGTGCTGGTTCCAGGCGATGGCGCCCGGATAACCGCCCGGGGGCGCGAGGGTGTACCATTCTGCGCCGTCGCTGCTCACCTCCACCCAGCCGCCGTCCCAGCCCTCTTCCGTGGCGTACCAGGAATCGAAAGCGAGAAGGCCCGCCTCCCAGCTGGAGAGATCCAGTGAGGGCAGCACAAGATGGGAGAACTGACTGACTCCGTGCTCGCCTCCCAGAGCGATCCCGGCGACCTGGCTTCCCGAGGCCGCCAGGGGTTCGCCGGCGAACGGATCCGTAGCCCCGAACGACCATTCGCCGTCCGTTTCAAGGTCGAGCGTGGCCGTGTCGATGTCCCAACTCCGGCCGCGTAGCACCGGTGTGGAGAATCGGCCATCGGGGTCGGGCCAGTACGCGCGGTTCTGACGCGCCGAGCCGTCTTGGGCCCAGATCTGATAGCGTATCTGATCTCCGGCCGCGAGCGGCTCGCCCAGGGGCAGGGCGATTTCGTAGACGGTGGGGGCGATCTGTTCGTTCTTGGGCAGCAGAGTGCGCGAGAAGGTCTCCTCACCGCTCGCGCGATCGACGGTGACCTCCGCCTGAACCAATCCCACGCTTCCCGTGTTGTCGGTCACCTCCGCGGCGAGCCACAGGTGGCTCTGATCTGGGGTCAGCGACACGAGCGGCTCGTGCGAGATCGCCGGCGCGATTTCATCCCGCCCCACGAAGAACGAGAAGAAGGTTCCTTCCGCGGCGGGCCAGCGTGCGAGATCGCCCGACTGGTCTTCGGCCGTGAAATAGTAGTCCACGTGCGTACCTTCGGGCTGCCCTGGGATCGTGTACCGATAAGAGAAGGCATCAATCGCCTCGAGGGGCTCGATCACGTAACGCCCTTCGTTGGTACGGTAGGCGATGCGTACCGATCCCTCGACGATCGGATAGACAGCCGCCAGTTCGAGATCGAGCCCGAAGGGAGTCATGGTCGATTCGGTGTCGAGCAGCGGCTCGTGTGCGAAGCGCAGGTCTAGGTCGCCCAGGTTGCGCTCCTCGAAGGCGGAGGTGATGAGATCCAGATGGGGGGTGCCGTTGGCGAGATTGCCGTCGTCATCGTCCTGAATGAGAAGGTGCAGGACGCAGTCCCGGTAGGCCTGCGGGCGACCGGCGCGCATGAAGTGACTCAGCCGATCCGCCGCGTCGACGCCGGTCTCCTGATCTCCGAAGGAGGCGATCAGTCCCTGGCGAATCTGCCACAGCGCGCCGCCCAGAAGTTGTCCGACGCAATGGGGATCCTCAGCGCAGTGGGGGTCGGTGATTGGCCAGGTCAGGTCATTCTCCAGATCGCGCAGGTGGGTGCCCTCGCCCAGAAAGTCGCGGCCGATAACACTCGTGTCGACCAGGCTGGCGGCGAAGTAGTCCGAGAAGGCTTCATGGAAGACGCTGGAGGCGTCCTCGGGATAGTAGGCGTACATGGTGATCAGATGTGCGTACTCGTGGTAGATCACGTCAGCCAGCTCACCGGCATTGGCGCAGTAGTGGCTCCCGATCAGGAAGCGCAGGAAGGGCGACTCCGGGTAGAGGTAGGCCATTGCATTGCACGTCGCGGTCGAGTCGTTGACCAGCACGGGCACGACCCGGTCGAGCGAGGTAAAGGCCGGATCAATCTGTTTCAAGCGAGCGTGTGCGCGAGTGAGATGGTAGTAGGTCTCGCGGGCAGCTGGCTTGCCCGACGCCGCATCCCAGACCGCCTCGGCTGGCAGCACGGGATCATCCAGTACGAGTTCAGGAGGTGGATACCCGAAGTTCCCATCGTGAATACTCACATGTGGACCGGCGAGCTGGAATCGGAGACGCAGATCCTCAGCGTCGAGATCTCCGAGGTCGAAGACGCCGGTCAGGTCGGTGAGACCGCTGGAGACGAGGTGATCGCCATCGTAAGCCTCCACGGCGAGGTCGGGCATGGCCCAGCGGACGCTCTCGCCCCATGGGGTTGGGTAGGTGAGCTCGGCCTCGACCTGGCCGGTCACCGCAATCGAGCGCATGAGTGGACGCCGCTCCAGCAGTTCCCCGGTGTCGGCATCGACCAGCATGTGCCAGACCGCCTCCGGTCCCCGGGTGATGCAACGCAGATGCCACACGAGCCGGTCTTCCGCGAAGCCGGAGTAGGCGGCGGCCAGTATGGCCAGATGCTTCTCGTACCAGGTGATCTCCTCGACCGGCTCCATCTCGGCGATGGCGGCTGCTTGGGCGCCGGCCAGGGTCATCCGGGGTGTGTCGGAGGCGAGGTTGATCCGCGGCTCGGTGCGGGCAGTGACGTGTAGCAGAACTCCCTGGGTGAAGCTCATCTGGACGCGTGTGCCGATGACCGGAAGTCCGCGATGGGTTTGCCGGTAGAGAAGGTGTTCTACGTCGCCGGCCATACGGTCATCGAGCAGATGGAAGGCGGCATGGGTCCCGGCGAAGTCCATGGCCGTCTCGGTCAGATAGCGCTCGGCGAACTGGCGCGGAGGCTCATCTAACTCGAGGCGGCCTGTGGCCTGCAGTCGTCGCCCGCCGGCCCGAGCGTCGAGCCCCATCCCAGGCAGCCTCCCAAGGGCGGCTGTCGCAGGGCCCCAATCGGAAGCTGAGGGGCTCTGGCCGGTTGCCGCAAGGCCGGCGCCCACGCCGCTCTGGCCGCTTGCGGCCGGGAGGGGGATGATTCGGCCTTCGACATGCGCGGGCCATACGCCGGTAGCGGCTGAAGCCATCCCGGCAGCGAGCGTTCCAGCTGTGGCTGCCAAGAATAGCGCGACCAGTAGCGCCGACAAGCCCCTGATCCCCAGCTGCCGGCGAGCGAACGCTGCCGAGTATGCACGGCCGCGTGGGATCCCGGCCTCTTGCCCGGCGCGCTTGATAGAGCGCATGCTGATGTCACCCCGCATCGCCACCTCGCCTCGGTCCATGCCCCAAGTCGCACTCCCGGGGCCAGTATGCCCCGGGGCCAGTATGCCCGGGGGCCAGTATGCCCGGGGCCAGTATGCCCCGGGGACCACTATGTCTAGGGGGCCAGTATGCCCCGGTTGCGGAAGACCCGCTGCGCTTCTCGGTCGAACTCGCTTGTTCAACTACACCAGGACTTGGATCCAGGTTGCCGCGCGGCGCGCGCCACACCAGGATGCGGAGCCAGGTTGTTGTGCCGCAAGCGCCGAACCCTGATTCGGACCCAGGGTGCTGTGCGCCACGCGC
>CAZZIF010000339.1:0-4576 GCA_964654025.1 uncultured bacterium | reverse complement strand
CGGCCTCACCCTCGAGCAGGCTCTGGGATATCGATTGATCATCCTCGATACGGGCGACTTCGGATCGGGAGCGTTGGAGGCAAAGGACTGGCCGTTCTTCCTCGACTGGGTCCAGGCCACCGAGTGCGGGGCTCTCGATTCGCGCCGCGGTCTGCTGTTCAGTGGATGCGGCCTGGCCCAGCTCATGGAGGACTACGGATCCGTTTCCCAGGAGCTGCTTCACGACGTCTTCGGCGCCACGCTTCTCGATCATTCCTTCCGCGAGTACTCGGGTGTCGAGGATTGGTGTGTCCACCTGGAGACATCGAACGCGGCGCCCTATTCGGTGGGGACGCCGTTGACGCTGCGCGGCAACGGGTGCCCGACCACGATTGACTTTGATGTCTTGGGGCTCTCCGGCGCCGCCGGCGCGGTGGGCAACCTCGACTATGGGGACGGTAGCAGCACGTGGCCCTATGCCCAGGTGGTGCGTGACCGCGTGGTCCAAGGAGAGTCGAACTGGCGCAGCGCGCTTCTGGGGTTCAGCTTGATGTACTTGGGCGAGGACGGTTGCCAGGGCGAGGTCTGCAGCGGTGACAGCGCCTGCGTGGTGGGTGCCGGTACATCGTTCCTGGAGGCGACCCTGGCGTGGATGACCGAGGGCGCCGAGCCGTTCGAACTCTGGAGTCAGACCTGCTCGGGCTCATCGGTGCCGGAAGAGGAAGAGACCCACCTGGCGGGCGCCGTGACGCACCTGTTCGCCGCCCGCCCGAATCCCTTCCAGCGAACGGCGGCGATCCGGTTTCATCTCGCGCGCGATGAGCACGTGCGCCTCTCGATCTATGACGTCTCGGGCCGGCTGGTGCGTGAACTCGTCGATGCGAAGCTCTCCGGAGGCGAAGAGCACACGGTGCGCTGGGACGGCGCTGCCGACTCGGGATCTCCTGCCGGCAGCGGCGTCTTCTGGATGCAGCTTGCGACCGAGAGCGGGTATCGCTCCTGCAAGCGCCTGATCGTGATGCGGTGATGCCGGCCAGGCATCTGCTCGTGGTATGCCTGGCCGAGCAGGTGCCTACTCGTGGCCTACCGTCAGAGAGTAGATGACATCGCTGTAGCCGGTGTTTTCGGGGAACTCGCCGTGAATGTGGATTGTGTGCTCGCCGGCCGAGAGGGGCGCGAGCATCACGAAGATGCCATCGCCGGCGGCCGGATAGTAGTACCCTTCGGGGAGCTCGACTCCGAAGACGTCGTTGGGGACATTCTGCTCAGGCACCCAGAAGCCGAAGAGCTCGTCGGTGATGATTCGGTAGTCCCAGATATTCTCAACGGCCACTCCATCGACCTCTAGAATCACGTTCGAGCTGTTTTCCATGTACCAGGCCAGGACCGCTCGTAGCTCCTCTTCATCCTCCGGATCGCCGATGGCGGGTGAGCCGAACCACGACATGACGTTGATGAACAACATCGTGCCGGGCGGGATCGTGGCCGTGCGCTCATAGTCACCCCAGTAGCTGGCGGCCAGGTACCAGACGTGATCCTGTTGGTTGTTCGCGACGAACTCGCCCGAATCATCGAGCCCGGGATTCTCCGGCGTCGGCGCTGCCCACAACCACTGCCAGAATCCGATCGACCAGTCGCTGTAGCTCTTGCCATGCGGCTTCGCGTTCGGCGGGATCGTCTTCGGTGGTCCGTGACGACCTTGAGCATCTGGGAGGATGTCGCTCGAAACATCTCTTCCGGGTGCTTCGATCGCTACCTGATCATGAGAGCTGGTGGGCATCAGCGTTTCTTCTGGCGGACAGCCAAGGGCCAAGAACGCGAGGGCCAGCAAGACCATCCCGGGAAGTACAGACGATTTCATGAAAGCCTCTCCTTTCCGCATTCGGTGCTCACCTGAGTGGGTCGTTCATCGAGGCGTCATCGAGGCGCCGAAGCGTCATCGAAGCGCCATCGAAGCGTCATCGAGGCGTCATCGAGGCGCCATCGAAGCGTCATCGAAGCGTGAGGATCACGTCTGGGCACGCCTGCACGTGCTCCAACCCGTTAACGCAGCGATGCGGCAGAATTCGGAGAAGCCAGGAGAAGCCAGGAGAAACTAGGAGAAGCTAGCACTGACTAGGTCTGGCCTCCGGCCACCTCCACCCGGACGGTCGTGTTGATCCCCCCGCGGGCCTGGAACTCGGCCTCCACGAGGAGCCAGCGGGGATCCAGGAGCTTCGTGAGGTCGTCGGCGATCTTGTTGGTGACCGCTTCGTGGAAGACGCCCTTGTTTCGGTAGGACCAGAGGTAGTTGCGCAGCGACTTCAGCTCTACGCAAGTCTGGCCGGGCACATAGCTGATGTGCAGCTTGGCGAAGTCGGGTTGCCCGGTCATGGGGCAGACGCAGGTGAACTCGGGGTAATGGATCTCGATCTCGTAGTCCCGGCCGGGCTTGGGGTTGGCGAAGGTCTCCATCGTGCGCGAGGGCTTGGTGGAGATGCGTTTTGGTATGCGGTTCATCGTCGGGCCGGTGCTCGGCTGAGCCTTCGTGCCTGGGCGCGGGTGTGTGCTCGGCTGGGCCTTCGTGCTCGGTTGCCGCCGTGTGCTCGGCTGAACCTTCGTGCTCGGTTGCGGCCGTGTGCTCGGCTGAGCCTTCGCCCTCGGCTGCAGGCGTGTGTCAGGCCGGGTCCTTGCGCTCGACCGGTCTTTCGCATCGGGCTTCTTTGGCATCGGGCGGTCTCCTTATCGAGGTACCACGTGCAAGCGGGCTGCTTGCCGGGGTGGAACACGGTTTCCGGCTGAGACAGTGCGCGTGGGCGCTTGCTTGCTCGGCCGCAGTGCGGCGGTTGCGAGCACCGCCAGAGGCCCAGGTCAGGGTTCGAGCAATTGGGCCGCCCAGCTCTCGATCGTCTTGAAGTCCAGGCTGGACGTCACGAAGAAGAGCCGGTCGGCCGTACCGAGTACATAGCCGGTCCGACCCTTCTCCGACCACAGCCGTCCGCCGCCCCGAGTGCGGACGTCCGGGAAAGTATCGGCGATGCCTTCAGCCAGCTTCGTCAGGGCGCTCAGATCGCCGGCATCGACCAACATGGCCAACGTGGTCTGGGGCTTCAGCTCGTTCATCTCATCGAGTAGGGGATGATAGCCGGCCACCACCCAAAAGGCGCTCTGGCGTATCACCTCTCCGGCGGGACCATGCCTGGAGGGATCGTGCTCAGCGGGATCGTGCTCAGCGGGATCGTGCTCGCTGCGATCGTGCTCAGCGGGATCCTTCCCAGCGGGATCGTACCTCGCGGGGTCGCTCCCAGCGGGGGTGTTCCCAGAACGGCTGTCACGCGAATGCTCCGCGAGGGCTTGCTGGACTTGTTCGATGAGTGTCCAGAACGAGCCACCCGCCGCCGAGCCCAGCGCTGCGCGCAGGCTCACCGGCCCGCTGGCCAGCTTCTCGGAGCCGATCAAGCGACCTGTCACGGGGAGGTATCCGAGGGGATAGTCGCGGCGAGGGTTCTTGCCCGCCAGGTCGGGAGGCATCCCGGTCGTGGCGCGGTTTACGAGTGTAGCGATCTCCTCGCCCACCCACGGGCCGGTTTCGTAGGAGGAGATGTCGAAGAAGTATGGTCCGTGGGCGAGCATGCCCTGGAAGGCTGTCAGGCTGCTGTTGGGGTAGACCCCGATCATGGGCGCTCCAACTGGGGCGCGCGTGGTGAACAGGCCGAATGCACAAAGTGGATCGGCCATCCGGTAGACATCGAAGATGTAGGTATGCTCTCCGAACCTGAGTTCCTGCGAGGCGACCTCCTCAAAGCCGTATTCGATGAAATGAGGCGCAGCGCCGTTGATGTAGTCGTAGAGCTCCTCCCCGAAATAGACCATCGGGTCCCCGACGAGCGTGATGCCGTTGCCGTCTGGAGGCAGGATCTTCTCAGCCGGCGGTGCTTCGGCTGCCCGGGCGGCGGGCGCCGCAAGAGGCGCCAGACCCAGCACGAGTCCTCCTACGATCCTGGTCATCATCCATGCCACTATCCCCAAGCGTCCCATCTGCCGCTGGACGTCGTTCTGACTGAGATCCATCATCGGGCCTCCAGGTTGGCGATCGGTCAGGCGCCGGCATCACTCTGCCGACCTACCTGGCTCCGGCGAGCTTGGCGTTGGCCGGCGCGGCACCATGGATACAGGATTGTAAGGTGGCGGGAGCCATCTGGCAAATGGGGAGAAAGAACGGCCGGCTCTCGAAGGAGCCGGCCGCCTCTCATACCGCACCGCAGCATGACCGCGTGCTATGAGCTTGTCCTCAGGCCGCTTCCCACACGCACGCTCGAGCTGCCAGCAGTCAGTTCTGCTCGAGCTGCCACGAGCTGGTCCTGCTCGAGCTGCCAGGAGTCGGTCCTGCTCGAGCTGCCGGCCATGCGGCCGCTACTTCGCTACTTCATCAGCACCGCCTTGCGTGTCACCGCTTGATCGCCCGTGTCCAGCCGGTAGTAATAAATGCCGGCCGGCAGGCGCACGCCCGCCGCGTCGGTGCCGTCCCACTCGAGCGTGTGGGGACCGGCCTCGAACAGGCCTTCGGTCAGGACGCGGGCCACGCGGCCGTCGGGGCCGTAGATCTTGAGACTCGCCT
>CAZZIF010000338.1:0-4582 GCA_964654025.1 uncultured bacterium | reverse complement strand
TCACGGAGCCAGTTCGATACCGCGGTCAGTCCATCGGAGCGAATCATCGCGTGGCGGGTGAGCGCCCAGAACTCGGCATGGCTTCCGACCAACGTGATATCGGTTCCGTGCAGGGTCGTGACGACCTTGACATTGTGTGGTTGCGCGACCTGTGCCGCCAGCATCGCCACGACGGCGTGGGGAATCGCATAGTGTGCGTGGATAATGTCGATGTCGAACTTCTCGATGATGCCGGCCAGACGGTTGGCCAACGAGAGATCCTCGGGTGGGTAGCGAAAAAGCGGATAGTTGAACGACTCCAGAGGATGAAAAATCACATCCGAGGTCTCGTGCAGACGGTACGGCCGACGCGTGGCCGCCAGGTGCACCTGGTGTCCCCGCTGGGCGAATGCGGTGGCCAGTTCCGTCGCGACAATACCCGATCCCCCCTGAGTCGGGTGACACGAAACAGCAATCTTCACCGTTACCTCCTCGGCGCCTTGGTAGGCGCGCGCAATGTTCCTTCGCCTCTCTCGATTCTTTCGGACCCAACGAGGTGATCGCGGCCTGATGCGCCGATGTGCCCGACCGCTTTGCTCGTATCACGCCACTGGCTATTCTCACGGGCTTGGTTGCGGTCCTAGTCGCGGCCCCGGTTGCGGGCCTGGTTGCCCGGTCTCCATCGCGTCGCTCCTATGGCGTTCGCTGTTCCCATGTGCCGGACGAGTAGATCTTCGTGAATGGTTCGTAGTGCGCCAACGGATCCGCCATGGGCACGGTTCGCACGGTTTTGAAGGGTTCACCGAAGGACCGGCCGATCAGGCTTCCGAAGTACCGGGCACGCGTTTCCAGCCGACCCAAGAAATCCGGCTGCGAGATGCCGGTGGGTGGCTCGTCGCTGTCGGGCCGGTAGAACTGGGACTTGAAGCAACGTATGGCCTCCATCTTCTGTTCGTGAAAGCCGTCGATGTCAATGACGAAGCTGGGCTCGAATGGCGTGTGGGCCATGAAGAAGAGCACTTCGTTGGGACGGTATGGCTCACCCTCAGCCGGGTAGTTGGCGAAGCCCATGGGATACATGATTGAACGCATGAGCGATCCAGCCGCTGAGTGATCCCGGTGCAGGTCGTTCCAGTAGTGCGCCAGAATCAAGGTGGGGCGCAGCCGCCGGATGACCTCGATGACCTGCTGTCGGTTCTCGAGGTTGTCGGCGAGCACTCCATCCCCCAGATCGAGGATGATACGTTCTTTCACGCCAAGGACCTGCGCCGCAGCCTGGGCTTCGCGTGCCCTGGTCTCGGGCGTGCCCCGGGTGCCCATCTCGCCCCGCGTCAAATCCAGGATAGCTGCGCTGCGACCCTGCGCCGTCAACTTGGCGATCGTGCCACCCACGATCATGTCGACGTCATCGGGGTGAGCCCCGATGGCCAGCAGGTCAATCCCCATCTTGCTGGTCTCCTATGGCTCGTGCGGCGGCATGATCAGCGGGGACGATCTCGACCAACCGATGCGTATCCGTCGCCGACCCGAGTTCTCGCACCACCGCGTCCACGAAGTCGGATCCATACTGATTGAGAAACTGCAGAAGGTTCACGGATCTCTCCTGCAGTCGGTTCCCTGGGAAGAGAGCCTCGCTGATCTTCTGCAACCGCTTCTGCTGTTGTGATGCGGCCGTCTGCCGCTCCTCATGCAGCCGGGACAGTACCCTGTCGAGTCCGCCGGCGATCGAATCCCGGCCCTTGCGAAGCCAGCGGGGAACGGGTTCGGAGGCGAGCGCGTCGATGGCTTCGAGCGTCCGCTGTCCGCATTCGGCCAGGCGCCGGATATCCGCGTCTTCCTCTGCAACCGCGGTCACTCTCGCGATCACCTTCGCGTCCTCCGCCACGTCTGTGGCTGTCGTCGCGTCTGTGTCCGTTGTCGCGTGTGTCTCCGTTGTCGGGTCTGTGTCCGTTGTCACGTCTGTGTCCGTTGTCGGGTCTGCGGCCGTTCCCACGTCTATGGCTGTTGTTACATCTGCGGATGACTTTGCTGCGGGCCTTTTCGGTTCGAACTTGAGCTTTGCGCCAAGGCGGCGCATGGCTTCGGGGGCGTGGACGAGAGCAGGCCCTTCAAGACCTGCTTTCCGTGCGGCGCGGGCGATGGCCGGCTCGACGAAGGTGACCGAAACCCGTGGGTGTCTCCGGGAAGGATGGACGCCGACGAGATCGTAGATGGGCAAGATCTGCCACAAATAGGCCAGTTCCGAAGGGCCGCCCAGCGTGGCCAGGACAGGAATGACCGCATCCTGGAGGACGGGCCGTAATGCGGCGCTGGGCGAGAAATGCTCCGGTTGTTGTCGGATGGTCCTGGCCAGTTCGGCCGGGGATGTCCCCGAGGGAGATTGCCGGGACGGGCGTGGCTGGGACGGTGACGGCGAGGAGGAGGCCGGCTGGGATGGTGACGGCGAGGAGGAGGCCGGCTGGGACGGTGACGGCGAGGAGGAGGCCGGCCGGGACGGAGAGGGCGAGGAGGAGGCCGGTTCTGACGAGGTCATGCTCGTGCTCAACACCATCCGGCGTGCACCCCCGGATACATCGAAGATGCTCGCCGAATCCAATGGCGGAGTTAGTCCGGCATCTTCCAGCCGTCTCGCGCCCGCGTGCAGGGCCGGGGCGACGTGATCCCATTTGTCGGCCAGATCCGCCAGGACCGGCGAGGTGAACGGTCGCAACGTGATCGGATCGATTGTGCGGAGCTTCCAGGCGGCAAACAGTCGCTTTAACAACGAATGGGCCGCCGCTGCGTAATCAGCGAAATCGGTTTCCGCGACCAGATCCAGCACCTGGGGACGAAACTCGGTGTCGGGCAGCGCTCTCTCGAGAAAGGCCAGCAAGGGGGCTCGCGCATTCTTCAGCGAGATGTCGGCAACCTGGGGCATTCGTCCCCGGGTCAGAGACACGTCGGCCTCGTGTGAGAAGCGTTCCCCAAAGACCTCGAAGTGATTGACTTCGAGGAAGTCGTGGTCTTCCGAAGCCACCCAGAACAGGGGGGCCACCGGCTCGTCTCGATGGGCCTGGGCCTCCTTGGCCAGGCCAATGGCCGCGACAGCCTTCAGAAACGTATAGAGCGGCCCTAGCATCAAGCCCGCCTGTTGTCCGGCGATCACATAGGAAGTCTCGGGCGAAGGCGGTGCCAGATGAGGGTTGGCGTCTCCCAGCACACGAGCCAGACCCGCCCGGTCAAGATAGGGAGAGTCGCTGGCGGGTTCGGGAACTCGTGGATCGAAGCGTGGAAACCCGGGCAGATCCTCGCGAGCCAAGGCCTGCAGAAGCCCGACGTCGCCGAAAGGCGCCAAAGCGTCGAAAGAGACGGCAGTCGATCGCAACTGAATCATGCCAAGGCTTTCCAATCCATTGTCGGTCTGTCGCGACTCTCCAACGTGGTGCAGATTGATCCGACCTTGCTACTCGTCCCGCAAGGCGCAGCCATCGGCTCGCCGCTACGGGCTGCCGCGAGGACCGACTCATCCTGCCGGTCGCGGGGACTACGAGCTGCCCCCGGCCGTGAGGATCGACTCATCCTGATAGCCGTGAGGATCTACTCGCTCTTGCGGGCCACGACGATCATGCGCGGAGAATCCTCTGCGAATGGGCGGCCGTCGAAGCTTCCCGCGAAACGTACATCTCGGAATCCGATGGATTCCAGCTGTGAACATATCTCGTCAGGATCGTACAGACGCACGTTCTCCTGATACTGAAGAGTGGCCCGCCCTTGCCGCTCGATGGTGACGTCCTTGAGGACGCGCGTGCCGCTCAAGCGCCGGCGCTGGGTGATTTGGACACCCGGCCCCCGGCGGACATCCTTCCCAATCAAGTGCGCGCGAAGACGAGCCGCATTGATGTGGTCCAGAACCAGATGTCCACCCGGAACCAAGACCCTTCCCATTTCCGTGAGTGCCTGCTCGTTCTCCTCGTCGGTTGGGAAGTACCCGAAGCTCGTGAACAGGTTCACGACCAGGTGGAAATGGGGTCCAAAGGGCAGCCGGCGCATGTCGCCGCGGACGACCCGGCCGACGAGCGCGGGGCGCTTGCGGGCGCGATCCAGGAGATCTGGCGAGAGGTCGTAGCCAATTAGTTGCAACTGCATCTCACCGAGAGGTGCCGCGTGCCGTCCGGTGCCACAGCACAAGTCGAGCGTCAGTCGGCCCGGACGGAAAAAGTCGAAGGCCGTGCGGAGTTTGGCGATCTCCTCGGCGGCGGTCTGGTCATCTCGGTGGGCGTAGAGCTCCGGATAGTGCTCTCCGAACGCGAGTTCGTACCAGGGGGCTGTGCCAGGTGGTGTCACCGCAATCTCCTGCCCGGATCGTGTGGGCTGTCCGGAACGTGTCGTCTGCCCGGATCGTGTGGTCTGCCCGGAACGTGTCGTCTGCCCATGGGCCCGCTGGGTGCCTGCGGATGCGCCCCGCTTGGCCACATTCGAAGTCGCGTTAGTGTGCGAGGGGAGCCCGGGGGAAGTCAACCGCTGGAACCGTCAACCGCTGGAACCGTTGGAACCCGACGACATGCGGGGGCCGGTGTCAGTCCCGCTTGGCGCCAGCGACGCGGAGCTTTCGCGATGGGAGCCG
>CAZZIF010000337.1:0-4584 GCA_964654025.1 uncultured bacterium | reverse complement strand
TGCTGACCAACTCGGAGGCTGACTACACGGCGCTGATCATGGACCGTCTGCTGTCAGGCAAGAACCCCGAACGACCGCACTGGACAGACTACTTCGATCTGGTCGTCGTGCGCGCGCACAAGCCCGGCTTCTTCGGCCGCACCGGCCAGCTGCGGCCGGTCAGTCCCACGGTGCTCGGCTTGCCGCACCGCAGTCGCCGCCGCTTCGCCTTCACGGGAGGCTGCGTCCATGCCCTCGAGAAGACTCTGCGCGTGCGGGGCGACCGTATCCTCTACTTCGGCGATCATACGTACGGGGACATCCTGCGCTCGAAGCGACTCAGCGGCTGGCGGACAGCGCTCATCGTTCAAGCGCTCGAGGAAGAGCTCAAGCATCTTGACGCGGGGCGCGAACTCCTGGACTCGATCTTGCAACAGGAGCGCGGGATCGATCGGCTGGCCGCCAAGCGTGATCTGCTCGAACGGGTGCTGGCCGGGCAGGTGCCGGCGCGGCAACGCTCTTCGCTGCTGAAGCGCTGTGGCATCCGGCAGGCCTCGATGGGATCCTTGCGCCATGCGCTGGAGGAGGTTGGACAGGCCATCCACGAAGCGGGCGAGCAGCTGAGCCACACCGAGGAGGCACTGGAGACGGCGTTCAACCGCTACTGGGGGCCGGTCTTCCGCACGGGGCGGGAGATCTCCCACTTCGCGAATCAGATCGAGGAATTCGCCTGCATCTACACCTCGCGGGTGAGCAACTTCCTGAATTACCCGATGGACAAGTACTTCGTGACCACCCACGTCTTCATGCCGCACGAGCAGTGAGCCGGCGGGGCCCTTTCCGTGGGCCGGTCCGCGCCGGCCGGGTGCGAAGGCGGGTCAGCGCAGGACGTTCGCGTACAGCGATTCGGCGAGCTCGGCCTGACGACGCGCGTCGAACTCCCGCTCCATGCGCGCCCGGCCCGCCCGACCCATCCTCTGCCAGGTCGAGGGGTGCTCGAGCATCCATTCCAGATTGCGGGCCAGGGCATCGTCGTCGAACTCGGGGGAGAGCAGGCCGCTGACGGTGTCCTCGACCACCTCGGGGATGTCGGCGTGCCGCGTGGAGATGATCGGGACCCCGGCGGCCTGGGCCTCGATCAGGGCCACGGGTGCCCCGCCTTCCGAGTCGCCGTCGGGCGCCGTGCGGCTGGGCGCAAGGAACAGATGGGCTTCCTGAAGGGCTTCGAGATGCCGGTCGTAGGAGACGTAGCCCTCCATGACGACTCGGTCCCCCAGATGACGGCGCCGGATACTCTCCTCGATGGGACGTCGCTGGGGACCATCGCCCAGGATTCGCAAGCGTGCGTGCGGATAGCGTCGGGCCAGGCTCCCGAAGGCTCGCACCGCGGCGCGCACGCCCTTCTTTGGTCGCAGACTGGAGCTGACCAGAATCTCGATCGGCGCCCCGGGTCGGAGCGGTCTCGCGCAACAGGGGATGCGTTCGAGATCGATCCCCAGGTGCACGACCCGGATCTTGCTGGGCGGGCAGCCGAGAGCCTCCAGGGTCCGCCCGAGGTGGGGCCCTTCGACGAAGAAGAGCGCCCCCTCCTGGAACAGGTGGCGGTACCAGCGGCGCCACCACGGATAGCGGTGCGGCATGTAGCCCGCGTCGCGCCCGTAGAAGGTGGTGACGAGCGGTAGGTGGTACCGGTGCGCGATCGGCAGGGTGCGCACCCCCTCCCAGCCCATGTGGGCGTGGATCAGGCGGGGCTTCTCGCGCTCGAATGCCGCTTCGCACAAAGCGGGACTATACTGCCCCAGGTAGTAGCGCAGGCGGTGCCCGAGGCGCTGCCAGGGTCCGAGGCCGGCGTTCACATGATAGATGGGCTCGAGGGGGAAGCGGTCCGGGTTCTCCAGGCCGTGGGTCACCACAACCGGACGCGTTGCCTGGGCGTGGGTGAGCTGGGTGTGGATCCAAGATCCGGTCTGGAACAGGTATGGCGTCACGAAGTGAGCCACGGTGATTGGTTCTCTGCCCATATCCCTCGTCTGGTCCCAGTGAAGGGTCGTATCGTGTCAAGCGTTCGGAGGCCCCAAATCCGGCCGCAGTTTCGTGCGGGGGCACGGTACCAGGGGCAGAGCCGCTCTGCAAGCCGCTGAGGGGGGGGGCAAGTGGTTTCGTTGACACACGTTTTCGGGCCGTGGTAGGCTTCGGCCCGAATTCTGTCGAATAGCTCCCCGGGCCAGAGGAGGTGACAGGGGGCATAGGAGTGCGGAGGTTTGCATGAAGCTGTCGCAGTGGGTTGTCATCTTTGGGGCGCTGTGGGTGCTTTGCCCGGTAGCCGGAGCGGATGATCCGATCGGCCGGATCAGTTTTGGCGCCAGTGGCGGCTTCTCGAGCTATGCCCTGGACGCGGTCAACGAACGCATCAGCGGCGCCGGCAACGATTTCCTGCTGGAGAAGGGCTGGTCGACCATCGATCAGCTCAATCACGGCTGGACCTTCTGGAGTGACCTGCGCATTCCGATTCCTCTGGGCGAGTTCGAGTTGCCCGTGCCGTTCATCGGCGGGAGCCTTCCAGTGGAGCTTTCAGTGGGAGGTGGCTACGGCGTTTCGATGGGCACCTCGGGGGGTGACGACTACAACGAGCTGATCGAGGTGGAGGTCAGTCAGACAGCCTACCACGCGCGGCTCTTCTACACCCTGCCGTTCCGCGTCCAGGAGAACACGCGAATGTTTCTGGCCGGCGGTCCGCTCTTCATCACCGACCAGGAGGTAACCGGCAGCCACACCGCCCGCAGCAGTGCCGGGGGCGGCGGCGGAACCACGACCACGGAACGGAAGGAAGAGGTCACCTACTCGGGAGACGGCCAGGGATGGCAGATCGGGGTGGCGGCCGAGTACATGGTGCAAGACCGCGTCACGCTGAGCGTCGATCTCGGCTACCGCTGGGCGAGCGTGGACTATGGTGTATGGTCCTCGTCCAGCAATGTGAGCATCAACGACACCGATACGGTCACGCTCGATGACGGGAGCACGAACCTGGAACGTCTCCGGCGCGAGGATAGCTACGTCCTGCGGGCCTTTCTCGACATGCAGGCCACTGAAGAAGGTGAGATCCAGACATTGGGCCATCTTCATGAGTACGGGCCCCACAAGTTCCAGCTACAAGAGCTGGGGCCGGACGACCTGGACATCGACATGTCGGGCCTGCAGGTCCACATCGGGTTCCGTCTCTACTTCCTCTAGGATCGGCTAGGATCGGCCGGAGTTCGCTACGCTCTGAGGCGCGGGACCGGACCCGTCTCTCGTAACGTCAGGCCCGGGAGTGGATTCAGCCTACCCACACTCCGTGACGCCGGGGATTCCTGATGCCATGGGAAAGCACCCGCCGCTGCCGATCTCAGGTAGGGCAGCCGTGGACACGGATGAGGATGGCAAACGCATGGATGGCATGATCGCGAGGGGCGTCGGAATCGCCGGGCTGATCCTGGTCATGGGAACGGCCGTCGTATCCGCGCAGGAGCTGTTTCCGCTCGAAGACGTTCGCCCGGGGCTCGAAGCCCAGGTCGTCACCGTACTGAAGGGATTCGAGCCCGACACACTGGAACTCGAGATTCTGGACATCTACACCTCCTCGACCCCTGGAACGCACATCATTCTGGCCCGGGGCAATGGCGAACTCGAACGCACCGGGATCGCGCAGGGGATGAGCGGCAGTCCGGTCTACGTGGACGGACGCCTCCTCGGCGCTCTGGCCTTCGCCTTCGTCGACGCCCGGGAGCCGATCGGCGGCATCACCCCGGCGGTCGAGATGCGGGACCAGCTGCAGCCGTATCTCGAGCGGGCCGCCGCCGGAGAGGACGGCCGTGAAGACGGTGCCCGGATGAACCGCGCGCCCGGCACGATGCCCCACGGCGCACCCGGGACGATGCCCCCTTTCCCCGAGTGGCAGCGAATGTGCGCCACCGGAGAATGGCTGGACCACCTGTCGGCGGGTGTGAGAAGCACACCCGTATCCGGTTCCCTGGCAACCCCGATCGGCCTGCCGCTGGTGTGGTCGGGGCGAACTCCAGAAGAGGACCGATGGCGCGAGGCGTTCGCCTCTCGCGGCCTGAGTTTGCTCTCCGGCGGCGCGGGATCTCCGGCCCGGGCAGCGACCGCGACCGAGGCCGGGGCCGGGGCCGGGACGGCAACCGGATCGCCCGAGAGCTGGCCTCGCGGGTTCGCGGCGGGGGATGCGATCGGGCTGAACCTGTTGTGGGGTGACGCCACCGCCGCGGCGATCGGCACCGTCACCTGGACCGAGGGCAACCGACTCTACGGGCTGGGCCACCCATTCCTGCAGACCGGCTACCTGGCGGTGCCGGTCAGCCGGGCCAAGATTCACACCGTGGTGCCCACCTCACGCGTCTCGTTCAAGATCGGCACGGCCGGCCCTCCGATCGGGGCACTGGTGGCCGATGCGGCCCCGGGAATCGTCGCTCTCCTGGATGAGGAAGCCCCGCACCTGCCGCTCGAGCTTACCTTGCGCCGTTCAGGACAGTCTGGAGCCGCCGAGCGTTTCGAGTTCTACACGGCGAAGCATCACTTCCTCACCCCCTCGCTGCTGTCGATGGCCAT
>CAZZIF010000336.1:0-4676 GCA_964654025.1 uncultured bacterium | reverse complement strand
GAGCCCGTTGCGATAGCGGGCTTTCCATCGCGTGAAGTTGAGAGCAGTGGGCTGTTGGTGCACCCAACCGAGGCCCTCGTGTCCAGGTCGTCCGCTTTTGGCGTGCTTGGAAGCCCGGCGAAGTATGCCTTTGTTGAAAAACTCACCGTCCGTACATTCTCCCCCCCGGGAGGGGCGCTTTGAGCCGTTTTTCAAGCGGCCGGCTACGCCGCCAGCCGCACCGTCTGTCTCACCCTCTCGAGCATCCCTTTCTCGGCCATCGCCGCCGCCCCCGCCAGCATCACCAGCAGCGCCAGCGACACATGCACCCGCACCTTCTGCTTGCCCCGAATCGTCAGATCATCCAGCAACAGATGCTCTTTCAGGCGCCCGTTCACCCGCTCCACCGCACTGCGCCTGTTATACAGCCGCTCGAACTTGACGCTCTCCCGCGCGATCCCCGGCCAGCGCCGGTAGTCCTCTGCGATCGGCTGCTTGAGCACCGAGCCGTAGTCGGAGTTCGAACAGCCTCCCTGCCAGCGGCATGCCTCCGGCCCCACCGCACCCACCGCCACCGGGCAGCGCCACTTGAGGTAGTCCCCGTCCCGGCCCCAATACACCATCTTCTGGTCGCTCATGCACACCGGCGTGCCCCGCTCGGTGCAGCGGCACGCGGCCGCCTGACAGATCTCGTCGTCATCAATCGTGCGACGCATCTTGATGATCGCCTGAGCATCCATCTGCTCCACCACGTACTCGCAGTTGGCCTTCGAGTCGTAGCCTTTGTCCGCCATCACCGCTTCGGTGTTCGCAGTGATCTGAGGGTGATTGTCGGCCAGATCCTCCAGCAGCGGACGCATCCGCGGGCTCTCGTTGGCGTTCGCCGCCGTCAGCTCAAAACCCACCGGCAGCTCCGTCTCGCAATCGACCACCAGATGCACCATGTAGCCCAGCCACCGCTTTGTCTCGGTCACTCGACCGTCGGCATCCCGATACTGATGCACGCCCCACCGCGCGTCCGGATCGGCTTTCGAGCCACGCTGGTTCGCATACGCGCGCACCGACGTGCCATCCACCGCAAGGTACCGCCCCAGCTCGGGGAACACCAGCCTGATCCGATACACCAGCGCGTCGAACATCTCCTCCAGATGCTGCTCCCCCTGCGGCTCGCTGAGCCGGCGCAGAAAGCGAGAGAAGTGCCACGCCTTCGGCACCCACGCCTTGCTCTGAGCACCCACTATCCGGCGCAGCGAACCGTTGCGCTTGAGCTCCCGGATCAACTCCGCGTAGGTGCCGATCTGGTAGACGAACTTCGCGATTACACACCGCCACAACATTGCCTGGGGGTAGTCGTCGCGCCGACCAGATCGCTGCTCGTCCAACCACCGCAGCAGACGGGTGGCCGGCAGCATCCACAACACCAGCGCCAGTCGACAGTTGTCGTCGTCGATCTCCACGAAGTCGTCGAAGGGAAAAAGCTGCGGCTGGAGAAGAACACTCATGGGCCTGCCTCCCACGGGACTATTGGTTTTGCCACCGAATGCTTCTCGATGGGACCGGCAGGCCCCTCTTTATGCCTCGACTTCGTCGAATCCCTCGCCCGATGACTTCACCACAACCGCCAAAAGTTGGGGTAAACGACTTTCTCCCGCCTCCGGCAGCCCAAGCCACACTTGCACTCACAGATATCGCAAGAGGCTCGGACGCAATGAGCCACCCGCCTCGGCTGTGGTTCAAGGAGGGGCGGCCCTCGCGCCGCGTCGTGTGCGGCGCGAGGGTGCTGAGCGCCCGCTGTCGTGTAGCGGCGCGAAGCAGCTTCCCTGCCCGCCCGTCGTTTAGCTGTTCCCGCGGCATGCGAGCAGCAGTTCGCATAAGACGCTCTCCCGCCGTGCTGTTCGCACCATCCCGGAAGGCCTCCCCGCCCCGTCCGTCGAACCTGCCCGGAGACGCCACGATTACGCTGGGAGGGACCAATGATGGCTCCGAAGATCTCGATGTACACGCTGATCGGCAAGGAACTCTCGCTCGAGGACTGCATCAAGCTCACCGCCGACTCCGGCTTCGACGCGATCGACATCCGCATGCGCGATGACGGCGACCACATCCTGCCCACGATCTCCGACGAGGAGGCCGAGCAGGTCCGCGTGATGGTCGAGGACACCGGCATGCACGTGTCGGGCCTGACCACCTACTGGGAGGCCGGGAAGGTCGACCGGGCGGAGGCGCGCGCGGAACTCGACGGCATCGCCCGCTCGCTGGAGGTCGCGAGCATCCTCGGCGCGGGCTTCATGCGCATCTCCTCGGGCGACTACTTGCGCGAGTATGACTACGAGATCCACCGCGCGGCCTTCCGCGATCAGATCATGCGCGTGGCCGCGATGGGCGCGGCGCACGGCATCGTCGTCACCCCCGAGCAGCACGGCGGCCGCTACATCGCCTCGGCGGGCCAGTGCCTGGACATGTTCCGCGGCCTCGAGCACCCGAATCTCGGCATCGTCTTCGACCCGGGCAACGCCGTGAGCGAGGGCTTCGAGCGACCGTGGGTGCAGGTGCGGATGCTGGGTCCGTGGATCAAGAACGTGCACGTGAAGAACCGCATGACCGCCGAGGGCGACCCGCGCAGTCACGCCCGGCTGCCGGGCGGGAACGTTCGCGTGGATGAGGGCGTCCTTGACTGGGACGAGATCGCCGACGAACTGGCCGCCATCGGCTACGACGGCTATCTCACCTGCGAGGACTTCGCGAGCTTCGACTCGCTGGACGAGAAGTTCCGGTGGAACGCGGAGTTCCTGAGGGGACTCTCGGAGCACTGGAACGAGTGAGTGGGGCCGAGGGGAAGAGTGAGAAGTGAAGAGTGAAAAGGGAACGGCGGACGGCCATACCGTTCCGTGGCCCGGACACTCCTGTCCGGGCGCCGTTCCGCGGACAGGTCGGCCCCCGTGCCGACCTGTGCCGTTCGCTGTTGCCGTCCGGACGGCGGGACTTGGGCCGCAATGAGGCCCGATAACTTACCGAGATGTTCCGGCGCACTGCCGCGATTTCGCTGCTGCAGCCGACCTTCGACGAGAGCTACCAGCGGGCGAAGGAGCGAGCGTTTGAGTGGAGTGCGGGGGCGCAGCATGAGACCGGATAGAAGTGGAGGCAGGCACCTTGCGATATCAAGACGTTACTGCTCTGTCTTCGGAGGCCCGCCAAAAGGTCGAGGAGAGGTCCCGGCACTACGACCTCATGGAAGAACTGCGGGCACTCCGCGCGAAGCGTCTCATGGTGTTCATCGACACCATGAATATCCACCAAGGCTTCTACGAAAGCAAGGCCATCGATGTCAGCCAAGAAGATGATGGCCTGCCCCTCCTCGATCCAGCAATACTTCTGAATGAGCTGATTTCGTTCCCGGCACACGACCTCATCCGAGCCTATTGGTATGACGGTGAGGTATCGAAGGAACACAAGTTCCATACGGCTCAGGCGACTCTTCACGCCCGAGTGATGGACACCGAAAAATGCGAGTTGGTTCTCAGCGATTATCCTGGTAGGAACGAAGACGTACGAGAGAAGGGCGTTGACATACACTTGGCGGTGGACATGGTTCGGCACGCATTCCGCGACAACTATGACGTGGCCATTCTCTGTAGCGGAGACGCAGACTTCATACCGTCTCTGCGCGCCGTGAAGTCGGCCGGGAAGAATGCTGTCTGTGCGTCATACCCCTGTCAGTTGGCTGAGGATGCTGACATTCTGGGCACAAGCGATGGCTTCATCGACCTCGACGACGTCGACTTGGCGTGGTTCCCGGAGGGAGACGAGTAGGGTCCGCAAGACTGCCGGAGGGGTGACGTATAGGGGGCCGAGATGGGCCATCCAGCGGCTGTGCTCCAGAACTGGCGTGATCGAATCGAGTGTGCTGGTACGGAGTGAGAGAATGGAGGAGATACCATGCCGAACTTGCTTGCATTGATAGGGGGTTGGGCCGTCATCGCGGGCGCAGCGCTCTGGGGTTGGAATCTGGCCGGCGACGATGCTGCGGCCAGAGCGAGTATCCTGATTCTCGGCGCGACCGCAGCTGTTGCAGTGTGGTACGCTTACGAGACACGCAGAATGGCTGGCAGCAGCAGCGAACTCGCAGAGGAGACCAAGCGCTTGGCTGGACAGACGGAGAGAATGGCCGAAAAGACTGCTGAGATGGCGAACGTGAACCGCAAGATGCTCGACCATCAGTGGGCTATGCAGGAGATAAGTCTGACCCTGTCACGAAGGGGAGGAAGCCGAGAATCCGCCCGTCTGGAACTGCTCAACGAGGGACCCGGCCTTGCGAGAAGCGTGGAGGTGAGGTTTGAGGCCCCCGAGGAGCCCGGGCGTGGGCCTTTCGTCCTCGACGCCAAAGAGAATGAGATGTTTACGGGAGTGAACGCACGCCGTGTCGTGGTGACTGCACAAGACACGATCGGACGGCACCACAAGTACGTTTGGTCCAGCGACGAAACCCGTCACCACTGGGCGCTTGCCGGAACTTGGGAGAATTGCGACGGGGAGATGGGGTGAACGACGCGAGACGAACTCCACAAGGTGCTCGGACTTGTCGGACGACTGCACGAAGAAGACGATGAGGTCACCGCCCAAGAACGCGCGTGGTGTGACGGCCCGCCGCACTGCTACAAGCCCGCGCTTGACCGAGCTGAGGAACTGCTTGAGCGAAC
>CAZZIF010000335.1:0-4684 GCA_964654025.1 uncultured bacterium | reverse complement strand
GACCGGCCCGAGAACCCCGACCCGGGCAACCGGCCCGAGCACCCCAGCCCAGGCAACCGGCCCGAGAGCACTCGGCCAAGCGCGAGGGGCCGCAGTCTCGCGAAGCACCCGGTCATGACGTCGGCACCTTCGCATCCGTATCGGTGGGGCTGTCACCACTGGCAAGCAGGCGGCCGTCGGCCAGGGCGTCCTTCAGGATCATCGTGGCCGCCCCCACCGCGATCGACTGCGTGCCCAGCGTGCTCGTGACCAGCGTGGCCGCGGTCACCTGGCTCACCAGGGTCCGCTGGCGCACCGTCTCACGAATCGGCCCCAGGAGCATCTCGCCCAAGCCGGCGAGGTCCCCGCCGAAGACCACCATGGCCGGATTCATGAGATTCAGCAGGCCCGCGACGGCGATCCCCAGATACTCGGCGGCCTCTGTCACGACCTGCCGTGCCACGGGATCGCCATCGAGTGCGGCCTTCTCGATGTCACCAATCGTCAGAACCTGGCCCGCCAGTACGCTACGGGCTTCGCTCGCGTCATCCCCCAGGAGTTCGGCAGTGCGCTCGACCAGCGCCGGCGTGCCGACCAAGGTCACCAGGCAACCGCGGAGTCCACAGAGACAGCGCTTGCCGTGCGGGGTGATCGCCAGATGCCCGATCTCGCCGGCGACCCCGGTGGCCCCCCGGTAGATCTCGCCGCCGATCACGAATCCGCAACCGATACCGGTGGCGACCTTGATGTAGGCCAGATCGTCGACGTCGCGGCCGGCACCCCACCAGTGTTCGCAGAGCGCGCCGAGGTTGGCATCATTGTCGACCATCAAAGGAGCACCCAGTCGCGCGCTGAGACCTTCCAGGCCAAGGCGTCCTTCCCACTTGGGCAAGACGACCTCGGTCAGCCCGCCATCGGGCTTGGCGGGGTCGACCGGCGAGGGCACCGCAATACCAATGCCCAGCAACGGCCGCCCCTGGGCGGCTTCTTCCAGACAGACGTCGCACAGCTCGCCGATCAGGCTCCGGGTGCCGAGCGGATCGGTTCGCACCGGGTGGAGACGCGTGTGCCAGGCGAGCACACGGCCGCGCAGGTCGGTGAGCGCCACGCCGACGTGCGCGGCGCCCATTTCCACGCCGAGAATCACAGCCGCATCGTCCCGAAACTCGAGGATGATCGGACGACGTCCCCCGCTTGACTTCCCCGTGCCCACTTCGGTAATGAGCCCGGTCGGCAGCAGCTCGGCGACGACTTCAGAGACGGTTGAGCGGGACAGATTTTCCTCGCGGACGATCTGTGCGCGTGACATGCGTTTGCGTTGCCATATCAGTCGCAGAATCGCATCCGCCAAGGGACGCGGACGATCCGGATCCTCTCTGCGGATGCCTTTCCATGTCACGTGATGATTCATCAAGGCGCCGGCCCCCCTTGCTGGCCAGTGTGGCCAGTGGCGCGGGCCGCCGGTGGAACCGGCGGCCAATCTCCTGCTATCGCTGTTCAAGGGCCCAGTTTACCGATGGAAAAGGACGTTGTCCAAGAAGACGATCCTCGCGTCGCTGGTCGAGATGACGATCTGGGCCAGATTCGCCCGACTGTCGAGCGCGAAATCGGAGAGCGGGATATCCAGAACCGACCACTCCCCGGGCACGAAAGCCGGCGTGGACGTTGCGTGGAAGGTCAGCTCCGATTCATCGATCGGCGGATTGTAAACGCCGTCCTCCCCGAAGTCGACCAGCTTGACCCGGAAGACCGTCCCCGCGGGCGCCCAGACATCCACCCGCAGATGGGTCATTTCAGAAGCGTCGATGAGCGCCGTGGTAAACTCGATGCCGGCATAGATGAGATTCGTGTAGAGCTTGGTGACGTCGGATTCGACGACATAATCCTCGACCGGACCGCTCTGGCTCCAGTCCGCCCGCCAGGTGTCGACCGGTACAACCTCGTAGGCATCACTGAAGAGAGCCAGCACATCCTCGGCCGGATAGGTGGGAACGGGGGCGGCATCATCGGGCGGGGCCAGCACGGTCAGCTCGATCGAGCCCGACACATCCACGGTGTCGAGCTGGGCCGTGATCGAGGCCACGCCCCCACCGACCGCCGTGATGACACCGCCCGCGGTCGTCGCGACCGTCTCGTCCGAGCTGGTGTAGTCGAAGTAGTTCGGCGAGTGATCGATCCGGACGTCCTCGCCATTGACCGAGAAGGTCACGCGCGTGTCCGCCGGCGTCACGGTGGCGGCCGGGAAGGTCTCGATCGTCTGGGAGCGCATCGAGGGACGGGGGCTGATGATCGTCCCGACCTGGGCGAATCGCACCTCGTCGAACCACAGGGTGAACCCCTGGTTGTTCTCGTGGCCCTCCGCGAAGAAGAAGAGCCCGCGCTCGAGTTCCAGCCGCGACGGATCGGGGATCGGGATGACGACCAGCGACCAATCGGTCGTCACGGGAATGGCCGATCGCTGGGCCTCGTAGAGCGAGGTTCCGGTGTTGTCGTTGCCGAGGCCGGCCACATCGAGTGTGGCGTTGACGCTCGACTTGGCATAAAACACCAGGGCATCATAGCTTGAGAGATCCCGGTAGTCGGCGGAGGTGAAGGCGCCCCCGGCGTAGGTCCCGCCGGTCGAGCCGGGTCCCGGGACCGTCACCCTGAGTGAGGCGGTGCCCACGCGGGCTTCGTCGGTATCGATGCTGACCGCGTCGGTCTGCGAGCCGGCGAACGCCTGGTAATCGACTCCGTCGCCGAACGCGTCGCTGAAGACGACCGGGTCGTCATTGCCGGGCGCGAGCGGCAGGGTCGACAGATCTCTGTCACTGCAACCGGCTAGAAAAGCGGATGTTAGAGCGACCACGGTCAAGAGCTTCGCGGCCATGTCGTGCGGAACGGACTTGAGTGACATCAGAATATCTCCTCCCGATTACTTTGTACGGGGTCCGATCAAAGTATCCCGCGGATGCCACCGCTTGTCAAGGGTTTCGGGCGAGTTCCGGCGCGATTGGCCTCGCCACGCGGCTGGACGCTAACGCCCATGGTGGCATTGAATTGTTGTTGACCTCGGCCTACGCTTGTTATACTTTGTTCGGACAGCGCACAAAGTTGCTTGGCGCGTGGATCGTGGCCAGCTGGGAGACGTACTCATGAACGAGTCGGCCGTTCAGCGCAAGACCGCCCCAGAGGATCGGGTCAAGTTGACCCACCGGATCGCCTACGGGGCCGGGGCCTTCGTCAACAACATCCTCGCGGCCGCCAGCGGCGGCATGATGATCGTCTTGAACCTGGGGCTGGGCATGAATCCCGCCCTGGTCGGCCTACTGGGCGCCTTGCCTCGTCTCACCGATGCCTTCACCGATCCCTTGATGGGCTTCATCTCCGACAACACCAAGACCCGGTGGGGCCGTCGCCGTCCCTACATCTTCGTCGGAGCGATTGCCGCCGGGCTCATCTTCGCTCTCCTCTGGCAGCTTCCGCGTGGCCAGAGCGACACCTTCTACTTCGTCTACTTCCTCGTCGGCTCGATTCTCTTCTATGCGGCCTACACCGTCTTCGCGACCCCCTGGGTCGCGCTGGGCTATGAACTCACGCCCGACTACAATGAGCGAACGCGGCTCATGGGAACGCAGAACTTCCTGGGCCAGCTCGCCTATGTCATTTCACCCTGGTTCCTGTGGTTCATGACCAACGAATCGCTCTTTCCCGACCAGGTGAGCGGTGCGGCCTGGCTGGCCATCCTGGTCGCGATCGTGGCGGCCGGCCTGGGATTGCTGCCGGCCATCATTCTGCGCGAGCGGATGAAGACGATCGCCATCGCCGAGGCCAAGACCGGGGACCTCTCCAGCGTCGATAGCGGGACAGGCGCGGCTGCAGAGGGAACCGGCGGGGCAGCCAAACCGGCGAGCGTCGCGGAGTTCTTCCGCGGATTCGGTATCACCCTATCGTCCAAGCCGTTCCTCAAGCTGTGCGTGGCCACCTTCTTGGTCTTCAACGGCTTCATGCTGATCTCATCCTTCCAGTTCTACGTCATCATCTACTACGTCTGCGGCGGCGACCAGGCCATGGGGGCCAAGTATGCCGGATACGCCGGAACCGTGAGTGCGGTGTGCACCTTCGTCGTCGTGATCGCGGCGACCTGGCTCGGAACCCGCGTTGGGAAGAGACGCGCGTTCTTCCTCACCACGGGCATCTCGATACTCGGGTATGCGCTGAAGTGGATTTGCTACAACCCATCGTATCCGCTACTCGTCGTACTGCCGGCGCCGCTGCTGGCCTTCGGGCTCGGGGGCCTGTTCACGCTGATGCCTTCGATGGTCGCCGACGTTGTCGATACCGATGAGCTCAAGACACGCCAGAGGCGAGAGGGGATGTTTGGATCGATCTTCTGGTGGACGGTCAAGCTCGGGATGGCGGCCGCACTGGCCGGCGGCGGCTATCTGCTCAACGTCACCGGATTCGATGTGGCCCTCGGCGGCAATCAAACCGCTCAGGCCGTCTTCCTCATGCGGTTGTTCGACGCGGGCATTCCCATCGTGACCTCCGCGGTGGCGATCTGGGCGGTGGTCAGCTATCCGATCACCGAAGCGAAGGCCAACGAGGTTCGCGCCGAACTCGAACGCCGGCGTGGCAAGGCCGGCTTGCCGGAAGCGGCCCTGGACCCGTCCGCGGGATAGCGCCCTACCACCAAGCAGGCAACGGCGGCATCACCGAAGAACCG
>CAZZIF010000334.1:0-4719 GCA_964654025.1 uncultured bacterium | reverse complement strand
TCATGCTGTATTTTGAACTCCTCATAGTCGTGTTTCTTACCGTAACCAACGGATTTCTCGCCATGTCCGAGCTTGCCGTCGTTTCATCGCGAAGAAGCCGCCTCGAGCATCTGGCCAATCACGGCAGCCGCGGTGCGCGCGCCGCTCTTCACCTCATTGACGATCCAAGCCGGTTTCTGTCGACAGTTCAGATTGGCATTACGCTGGTCGGCGTCATCGCCGGGGCATTCAGCGGTGCGACGTTGGGCCAGCGACTCGGAATCTGGCTCAATACATTCCCGGCGATCTCACCTTATGGCCATTCCATAGGCATCGGCATCACGGTTGTCGGTATTACCTATCTGTCGTTGATCATCGGGGAACTCGTCCCAAAGCGGATCGCATTGACTCAACCCGAACGGGTCGCATCCCTGGTGGCCGGACCGATGCGCGGACTTTCCTTGGTTGCCGCTCCGGCCGTATGGGTACTGCATATCTCAACCGAGAGGGTCTTGCGCCTCTTGGGTTTGGCTGGAGCCCGCGAGACAACCGTCACCGAGGACGAGGTCAAGTCGCTGATTGCCGAGGGGACGCAAGCGGGTATTTTCGCTCCCCAGGAGCAGGATATGATCGAAGGCGTTCTCCGCCTGGCGGATCGCTCTGTCCGGGTCATCATGACGCCGCGCACCAAAATCGTTTGGGTGGATGTGAAATCCGACCGAAACATGATCATCGATACTGTGCGCTTGCATCGCTTTTCGCGTCTGTTGGTTTGCGACGGAACGGTGGACCATCCCGTCGGCGTTATCCATACCAAGAATCTTCTTCCCGAAGCACTCAGTTATGAAGAGGTCACGTTATCCGAGTTGGCTACTCCGCTGCTGTGCGTTCCCGATCGCACAACGGTCCTGAAGCTTCTGAATCGATTCAAGAAGGAAAAAGTACACCTGGCCGTCGTGGTGGATGAATACGGTACCACTGAAGGTCTGGTGACGCTCACCGACGTGATCGAGGCCATCGCCGGCGACCTTCCGGAACGAGGAGAAGATGATGGACCCCAGATTGTGCAGAGGGACGACGGGTCGTGGCTGGCGGACGGGACGGTTCCCACCGACGAAGTCGAAGCTATAACCGGCATCTATATGGGAGAGAACGTGGAGATGTTGGCCGGTTTCGTGCTGAACCATCTGGGACGCATACCCAAAGCCGGTGCAAGCTTCAACCACGGGAACGCACGCTTCGAGGTCGTCGATATGGACGGTAACCGCATCGACAAGCTGCTTATCGCAGTCGACCCCAAGAGTGGTGGAGGGACGCCTGAGGTAGTAGATTGATCCATAGATTCGGCCACCAGCTGTATTGGTGGGGATAACCGGGCAAGGCAAGACAGGCGGCATCCCACATTCGTCACCCATCAACCGAAATTCTGAGGGACTATTGGCGTACATCTGCAAGCGGGGTTGGTGAGGACAGTGCTGTCGAGCCCCATTGCAACGAGGAAGGCCAAGGGCCTTGCTTGCGGCGGGCACAGGAGCAATCTACGGCTGCCAATGCGTGCCACCATGATTCCGGTGACTGCCGTGGTCATCATGAAGGAAGCTGGCCGGTCGGTTGGTCGGCCAGCCCATCCAGGCAGGAGGGTCCCGGTGTTCTCGACATGGGTTCGCATGGATCGTTCCATGTGCCGCCAGATCAAATCATTGGTGTTTGCTACGCTGCCCCCCCACCTCGGCCGCTACGAGGAGTGGCACCTCGCTGGCCGCGATCTGGCTACGCCCCACGGGCATGGTGCCGTCGGCGCGAGCATCGACATAAGAGCCTCGGCCAGATCTTCGGCGGGGGCCTTGAGCTTGCCGGCGGCTACGCATCATCCTGGACCTTGGGATCAGATTGTGAGGGAGCCACAAGCGCCCGGACCGCAACGGCCAGGACGTCGGCACCCCTGGGGCCAACGGGATGAAAGTACCTGCAGGCAAAGCTTGGGCTCGGTGCAGTGACAAGGACGGAGATTCCCAACTCCTCGCCCTGCACGGTGCACGTTCAACGTGCTGCCGATGCTTCGCTTGAAGCAAGCCTCGTAAGCAGGGTATCGTAGGGCGTCTATCATGATCGCGGGGGCAAGATGCCGCAAGGGAGCAAAGCCGTCAAGAAACGGAAAGAGAGTACTCGCGCGCAGGTAAGAGTGAGTCCTCCTGAGCCGCGCCTCTACAGCGTCAGCGCCAGAAACAAGCGCCCGCTTCTCGATTTCATCACCGAGGCGCTTCGGCAGGCCGGGTGCCGAATCCTCTACGAGTCCGAGGCGAGCTGGGCCCCCTTCCGCGTGACGTTCGAAACCCCGGACGGTGAGAGGCTGGGTGGCCGAGGAGCACCTCTACCGCGAACTAAGGCGAAGCCGAGGGGTGACTGACTGCCAGCGGATTGAAGCCGAAGGTGGTGCGGACATTAGATTGCGCTTCCAGGGATCGCTGCTGACGGTCGAGTGCAAAAACGTGCTGCGGAAGAAGACCAAGGAAGGGATTCCGCGAGTGGACTTCCAGCGCACCCGTGCGTCACTGAGTGACCCCAGCTCGCGGTACTATGGCCCTGATGACTTCGACATTGTGGCAGCGTGCCTGCACGCCGTCTCTGAGCGCTGGGAGTTCCGCTATGCGCTCACGGCCAGCCTCGACCCACACAAGCGGTTCCCAGGGTAGATCGGAAGCAACGTACACGTCGATGATCGCTGGTCCTGTCGGGCGACGCCCGTGCTGCTTGAGGCGGTGCGGTAGAATGGACATTGCGGGTATGACATAGGGTGTTCAGGATGAAGAACAGGCCAACAGTCATCAGCCTCTACACTGGAGCCGGGGGGCTCGACTACGGTTTCGAGGCTGCCGGCTTCAAGACCTCGATTGCGATCGAGTGGGACCACGACTCGTGTGAGACCCTGCGCGCGAATCGGAAGTGGCCGGTGATCGAGCGGGACATCTTTGACGTGCCGTCGAGCGAGATCCTCGAGGTGGCAGGGCTCGACAAGGGCGAGGCCGACGTGCTCATCGGCGGTCCACCGTGCCAGCCGTTCTCGAAATCCGGGTACTGGGTCAAGGGCGACGCCGGGAGGCTGGACGATCCACGTTCAGGCACTTTGGCCGCTTACATGCGGGTGGTTGAGGACACGCTGCCGCGGGTGTTCCTCCTTGAGAACGTCGAGGGGCTTTCGTACTCGGACAAGGCCGAAGGCTTGCAACTCCTGCTCGGCCGCATCCGCGAGATCAACAAGAAGACCAAGACCAACTATCAACCCTACTTCAAGGTGCTCTCTGCGGCGGGCTTCGGCGTGCCCCAGCTTCGCTCAAGGTTCATCATGATCGCGTCTCGCGTGGGTGATCGTTTCGCTTTTCCCTCGCCGACCCACGGTCAGCTGAACGGTGACGATCGGCGGCTCGAGCTAGTTGCGCTCTCCCCCTACCGGACCGCATGGGACGCCCTGGCGGACGTCGGGCCGGACGATAACGAAGACGTGCGGGTGCGCGGGAAGTGGGCGGATCTGCTGCCGTCGATCCCCGAGGGCGAAAACTACCTCTGGCACACGGAGCGAGGTGGCGGGCTCCCGCTTTTCGGTTGGCGGCGGCGCTACTGGTCTTTCCTACTGAAGCTGGCCAAAGATAAACCCTCGTGGACGATCCAGGCGCAGCCCGGTCCGGCGACTGGGCCGTTCCATTGGGACAACCGGCGACTGAGCATGCGCGAGATGTGCAGGCTCCAGACTATCCCCGACAACGTGCGTGTGATCGGTGGCCGGACGTCGGTGCAGAAGCAGATCGTCAACGCGGTCCCGTCGCTGCTTGCAGAAGTTCTGGCGCGAGCGATCAAGACCCAGTTGATCGGATGTGGCGCTCCTCGAACGTCGCCTCAGCTTCTCCCGTCGGCTCGCTCCCCGGTTCCGCCACCCGGAGCAGTGGCCAAGGTTCCGGCGAGATTCCGCGACCTGGCCGGTGATCACTCACCGCACCCCGGCACGGGCAGAGGTTACCGAGCCAACGGCTGGGCCGGGGCGCAATAGGAGGGCCGGGGGGCGGGCGTGGTCTGATCCTCCCATTTCCCAAGTCCGGGGCGAAGAGAGGCTTCCGTCAGTATCACCCGCACACATGGGCTCACATGCACACGTCTTATCGGTGCAGCCTCTTACGCGATCAACCTTGCGCCGTCGCCTCATGCACACACATGGGCGCACATGTGTCTGGTGCCCAGCGAAGACAGCGCCATCACCCCCCCCCTTCAGCAGCGGTGGCGTGTAGAGCAATCCCTTGTCGATCACGCGCGATCGCACAGGGCCCGCCTCCTCGGTCTTGCGATCGGTACGAACCCGGAACAGACTCTCGCCGACACCCCGGAGGCCGGTGATGATCATGGATTGCTCAGCGTACCCATTCTCGAGACGCTCGACCTCATAACTGATTGTCATAAAAATAGTTGCCGTTTACACGCTCCCTTCGGAATCTCGAACCAGGCAGGCAGAGGTGCCGAGTCTTCGTGTGACCCCCCCCCGGGAGACCGGATGCGCCAGGTGGCCACCACGAACGCGCGCGTCAGAGCGTCGCTGGCGAGGATCACCACCCGGTAGCCGGCCGAGGTGCCAGCGCGCGCAGAGAGCGGTGTGGCACCACACCCCGGATTGCCGGATCCCGCCGGCGGGTGGCCTCCGAGCCGCGAGGTCGCGGCCTGGGATTCACTCAGAAGCACAACCCATGATAGAATCGT
>CAZZIF010000333.1:0-4737 GCA_964654025.1 uncultured bacterium | reverse complement strand
GCGCGCTACCCCCTCGCCAGCCACCACGAGCCTCCGCGCGCTACCCCCTCGCCAGCCGCCACGAGCCTCCGCGCCCGTTACTCCCGCGCCAAGCGCCGCGCGCGTTCGAGGAGTTTGCCCTCGCGCCCCCCGGCGTGCTCCTCCCACCGGCTCAGAATGCGCCGCGCCCACTCGTCTTCGCCATGGAAGGTGAGAATGCGCACGGCGTCGTAGAGGTAGGGACCAGCCTCCTCACCCATGCCGCTCGCCAGCATCCAGTCGCCCAGTTGATCGAGAACGGCCGCGTAGTTGTGCGTCAGCTTGGCGACCGCCGATTCCCGGTCCCAGTCCAGGTAGGCATCGGTCGCGCTTCCCAGGTCGTAGACGCGGTCGAGCAGGTGCCGGATGCGCCTCCAGTTCTGCTCCCGCACGCCCTGCTCGGGTCCTTCCGCGGGGACGATCCGTTCGATCAGCCCCTCCAGCACAGTCTTGCACGGGAGGATTCGATTGCCCTCGAAGACGGTGACCGCGTAGTAGAGCGGCCGCGGCCAACCCCGCCGGCGAAGGCTCTCGAAGATGTGCTCCTGCATCTGGGCCGAGATGCTCCTCTCGTGCGTGTGGCGCAGTTGCGCGATCTCATGATCACTGAGCTCGATCGGCAACCCCCTCTCCCGCAACGACCGCAAGTACCAGGTCGTGTTGAGCAGCGAGAGATTGACGATAGCCACGTCGGGCCGCTGCCCGGCCAGGTGTTGCTGCACCCAGCACGGGTAGGTGTCATTGTCGCCGTTGGTGAAAATGATCGCCCCCTCCGGGGCCCCGGCGACCATGTTGCGGCCGTAGTCGAGCACCGGGCGCGGCATGTCGTGATCGACGATTGCCTGCAGGCAGGCGCGCACGAGATCCTCGTCGCCGGCACGCATCGCCCCCAGCACGAGCGAATAGGGCGTGTTCGGATAGGAGGGGTCGCCCCGGAACGCGCGTTGCAGCCGCAGGTAGGCCAGGCGCCATTCGCCCGAACGGCCGGCGTGGATCTTCGGCGAGGCGAACGCCTCGACCGCGGCCACGTCGGAGGAGTCGATCTCGAAGGCCCGCTCATACTTGACGCGTGCGATCTGATGATTGCCGGAGTAGCGCAGCGCATCGCCCCACTCCACCCAGGCGCGGACGTCGCGGGAATGGACCTCGACGTAGCGTTCCCATCGCTCGGCGAGCTGCTGATAGGCCGACGGGCCCAGCATCTCGTGACGAAGCGAGCGCACCTCCGAAGGCCGCCCCCCCCCATCGGAGCGGCTGGCCGCGGCGGGGTCGGCGCCAGGGCCGCCAGCCGTGCTTGCCCACACCCCGGCGCCGGCGCTGGCTACCACCGGCTGCGCCCCGGCGAGCGGGACCAGCAGCACACCGACCGCCAGAAGGGACGCCATCCACATCTTCTTTTTCCACAACACGTTACAGCCCTCCCGTCCCGGCAGCGCAACCCCGTCCGCTCGGCCTGGCCTCACTTGGGATAAACGCCACCGCCCCGGAAGGCGTTCACTTTCTCCGTCGGATGAACGATCCTTCCGGCAGGAGCGTTAGAAAGGGTATGGAACTCGATTACCGAGTCATCGGCGCGATGGCCCTGGTGGGCCTGGGCGCGTTGCTTCTGTTGCTCGCCGTCGGCTGGACCGCCGACCAGCTGCAAGCGCATCTCGCGAAGCGCCTGAGCCCAGCGACACGCGCCTCCGCCTGGTGGCGCCGGGGCGCTCTTCTGGTGGCCGTGGGCCTGATCGTCGTCGTGGCGCACATCTACGCCACCCACATCATGCCTCATGAGGCCCGGCGGGCAAGGGAAGCTGTCGAACTGACCGACGTCGAGAAATGGATCGACGGCATCAGCATGTTCGAAGACAAGGTGCGGGTGCGGCTGCGCTATCGCAACCGCACCGACCGGGACATCGACTCGTTCACGGCTCACTTCGCGGTGAGCGAGGGAATGCTCAAGGTGATCGACGATCACCTGACGATCCAGGGGCCACTGCGTGCCGGCGCACGCTCGTCCTGGACGGTGGCCTACTGGCTCTCCTGCCCGCAAGAGTTCTCCAACGAGGCGTGGGAGAAGCTGTTGCGTCGGGATATCGATGAGTTCGAGGTGCGTTTCGCGACGACCTCGGTGGCCTTCGCCGACGGCGAGATCATCAACTGACCGCCACCGGCATCGTGCCGGCGGCGTAGTACTGGACCAAGAGCATGCGGGACGAAGAGCTGATCCACAGGATCGCACAGGGTGACGAAGAAGCCTTCTCGCGCTTCTTCCGCCGCTGGGCGCCGCGGCTGGGCGCCTTCATCCTACGTTCGACCCGGCAGCCGGAGGTGACCGAGGATCTGGTGCAGGAGGTCTTCCTTCGCATCCTGCGCGGGGCTCCCCATTACGAGTCGCGCGGTCAGGCATCGGCCTGGGTTCTGCGGATCGCCGCGAACTTGACCTACAGCCACTGGCGAAAGCAGAAGCGTTCCCGGGTCGATACGATCGATGTGCAGACGCTGACCCAACGAACCGCCGAGCCGGCCCACCGGTCACCGGATCGGGCGCACGAGCGGGCGCGGTTCCGCTGCGACCTGGACGCGGCGCTGGATGCGCTGCCGGCGAATCAACGGATGGCCTTCCTCCTCAAGATTGATCAGGGTCTGACCTACACCCAGATCGGCGAGGTGCTGCAATGCCCCGAGGGGACGGTGAAGTCGCGATTCCATCACGCCGTGCTCAAGCTACGGGCGGCCCTGCGCGAGTGGTCCGGCGGCTTCGATCCGCGGGAGCATGGCGGGACAGCCAGCGGACGCCGGGTTCAGATGCGACACCGTCTCGAAGAGCAGGAACCGTAGGATGACACAGACAACCTCCGAGCCCGGTTCGGCGGGCCGGTCATGAACCGGTGAGGACACCATGATGGACTGCGCGCAATGGCAATCACTGCTCGTCGATCACCTGGCGGGGGAGCTCGACGGAGAAAGAGCGATCCAACTCGAGCAACACCTGGCCGAGTGCTGCCCGTGCAGCGCTCGCGAGGAGGAGCTGGGTTCCCTGATGCAGGAGGCCCGGGCGCGGCGTGAGTGGTCGGCGCCCGAAGGGATGGAGGACCGGTTGCTCGCGGTGATGCGCAGCGGCGGCGCCCGCCGGCCCGAGAGCGTGGAGGCCAAGGCCGGGACCGGCGCGCCGTGGGAGTCGGAACGAGCCAAGGCCGGGACCGGCGCACCGTGGGGATCGGAACGAGCGAAGGCCGGGACCGGCGCGCCGTGGTGGCACCGTCCCCTCGAATGGGTCCACTCTGTGCCGGCATCGGCTGCAGTGGCGCTGTTCGTCCTGGCCGGTGCGGGGGGATTCGTGCTGGGGAGCTGGACCACGGGGCCCGGCGCCGACGCTCCGGGGCCTCGATCCTCCCTGGGCCCCGAGAGAGCCGATCTGCTGAGCGCGAGCCTGGTCAGGACCGGTCACTCGGTACAGGCGGCCATGAATGCGTATTCGACGCGCTGGCCCGTGAAGGAAGGGATGGGCGAGCCGATCTCGCGCTTCTCGGCTGCGCCGTCAGACGCCATTCGCATCCCCAGCTATGTGCTGGGAGACAGTCTCTAGCCGCACGGCCCACTCAGATGTGCGCGTTGATGAGGGGCAACCACCGCAACCCGCGTGGGTTGTTGCCCGCGTAGTTGAGCACGCCCAGTTGCACGCCCTCGAGATGGTCGGTGTAGTTGAAGATGCCGATCGTGAGGCCACGTACCGCATCGCGATACCGTATGAGGGCCCCCGTGCCGAGTCCGGTGAACTCATCGCCCCACTGGTAGGCACCCGCCAGGTGCAGGCCTGTCGCGGTCGCCGCCCGGACGGCACCCGCCGTGATACCGAACCCGGTCACCTCCTCGCCACCGTAACCCAATCCGGCCAGGAATCCGCCGGTCAAGCGCTCGCCCCCCAGGCCTAGACCGGCCGCATAGAGGCCGGTGATGTCTCCGCCCCCCAGCCCGAGGCCCGCGGCGCCGATGCCGGTGATTTCATCGGCGCCGAACCCCAGGCCGGCAATGCCGATGCCGGTGACCGCTTCGCCCCCGAATCCCAGGCCGGCGATGCAGACACCGGTGATCTCATCGCCCCCGAATCCCAGGCCGGCCGCGAAGATCCCCGTGAAGCTCTTCCCACCCAAGCCCAGGCCGGCCAGGCCAATGCCGGTGAAGTCATCCACGCCCATGCCCAATCCGGCAACGGCTATACCGTCGATATCCCCTGCTCCCATGCCGAGTCCGGCCAGCGCGATGCCCTCGACATCGCCGCAGCCCATGCCGAGTCCGGCCACGCCGATGCCGGTCATGTTCGATGCGCCGAATCCGACCGGGCTGACGGCCAGACCGGTGACATCGGGCTCCCCCTCGCCATGGACCGTCAGATAGAGCCCCTCCACGCTGCGACCGCAGCCACCGGCCAAGGCCAGGATCAGCCCGCTGTAGCGCGAGTCTTCGTTGTGCTTCGCCCGCCAGAGCGAGAGATTGATGCCACGGATGCGCCGCACGTCTTGGTCGGACCAGTTGAGGCGCACGCCGCTGAACTCACGCGAGTTGCCGATCGAGAGACCGTAGTCGGAGACGGGGATGTCCAACGACTCGCCGCGGGATGAGGGCGCCGCGAGGATGGTGGCGACAACCGAGATCAAGATGACCAGATGCCTGCGGGGATGACCGTGAGTGCGCAATGGAATCGCCATCGAAAGCCTCCTGCTTCACCGTGCAGAT
>CAZZIF010000332.1:0-4739 GCA_964654025.1 uncultured bacterium | reverse complement strand
AGGGCAATTGCAGCAAGAGGTCGCTGTGTTCGCTGCCATAGAATCCTTCGATCTGGACCAAGTAACGTAGGCGATCCAGAAAACCGCGAGCCTTCCCCGGTGTGGGATCCAACGTGATCGTTGCTGTCCTGGCGGCGAAGTCGATGATGGCCTCGGTGTCTTCAAACAGACCCGTCTCGGTGTCATAGCGGCAAATGCCGATGCCGTCCTCCGCCTGCTCCAGGCCCGGTGTGGGCAAGACGAGCGTGGCCGCGGCCGCGAGATCCTGCAACCCCGACAGTTCATAGGCAACGGCATCCTCACCAAAGTCTTGCGGATGACCGAGCTTGGTCAGCGCGACCTCGGCCTCGGCAGATAGGGCTCCTGCCGGCACGACCAATCGCGCACCATCCGACAAGGCCAGGCTGCCGCCATCCGATCCAATGACGGCTTGACCTTCTTCCAGCAGTTGATCCTGTGCTGGTTCGATCGGGTCCGGGACGGAAGGTGGCGAATCACCGCCACACCCCGCCGTCAGCGAGAAAGCAAGAAACGCCAGCAGAAGCCGCACGGGGTCGTGCACCCATGTTCTCACAAGACGCCTCCCGGCTATTGACACCGCAGCAAGCAAACCGCAGCAAGTAAACCGCAGCAAGCCAGCGGCCGTAAACACAAGCCATGCACCTGCACATCGGCGCTTGTTGTTACGACACTCCTTGCTCGCTGCAAATTGTACTGCCAGATGGGGGGGCGGCAAAGGGCAATCGTCCAGGGGTTCACACCCCGGCTCCTGCGCGGCATCCCTGTGCACCCATTCACGGTGGGAATCTGCCCGGCCGGCCTATCCGGGAGCGGGCAAGCCGGCGTGGAGTCCGGAGACGAACGAGTTCCGGTCGAGCCTGCGCAGTCTCCCCTCTACGGGCGCATGGCTCTGGCAGTCGTGTGGCAGTCGTGTCCCTGATCTCGGCTATCTGGAGACTGCAGGAGCCTCCCCCTCGGATCCTGGCTTCTGCTTGATGATGTTCGTGGCCAGGGCGATGGGAGGACTTGACACGAGGGTCTGATATCGATAAGCTCATCGTATGACACATGACCTATCGATGGAGGTGCATATGGTTGCAGTGACTGTCTCGCCTAAGTATCAAGTCGTTATTCCAAAGGAGGTCAGGGAGAAGCTCGGGCTGTCGCCAGGACAGAAGATCCAGGTGGTGGTCTACGGTGACCGCATCGTGCTCATTCCTGTTCGTCCGACAAAGCAAATGAGAGGCTTTCTAAAGGGACTCGATACGCGTGTGAATCGGGAGGAGGACCGAGTATGAACGTGATTGACTCGAGCGCATGGCTTGAGTACTTCGCGAACGGTCCAAATGCCAGTTTCTTTGCGCCAGCTATCGAGAAGACCCGGGAACTGATTGTACCTTCCCTGACCCTGTACGAGGTCTTCAAACGCATCCTTCAGCAAAGAGACGAGGGCTCCGCCCTGCAAGCTGTGGCAGCCATGCAACAGGGGCGCATCGTCGATCTAGACAGCAATCTGGCGATCATGGCCGCCCGGATAAGTACCGAACGCAAGCTCCCCATGGCCGACAGCATCATTCTGGCCACCGCCTGGGCCCATGGAGCCCAAGTCTGGACGCAAGACGCAGACTTTCGGGGATTGCCGAGCGCGCAGTATCGAAAGCGGAGGGCGAAATGAAGAGGGCTAAGACTTGATGGGGCGGACCGGATCTCTTCGTGCTTCCCTGTGCTACGCTACGCTAGTGACTCCCGCATGTTCGACGGACTGCGTGGCTCCGCGAACTGATTACAGAGGTTCCGGGCGTAGTTGCTGAAGAGGGGCTTGCCTGCTCATCCGCGGGTGACATTGCACTCATTATCAGCCTGCGGGAGGGCATGGGTGATCTCCTCGGCGTCCGGATACTTCCAGACGGGACACTGCTAGACGATACGCCAATCGATATTGCACCCCCCAAGCTATGTGGCTACAAGTTCCGTTTGATGGGTGACGAATGTGGGTTAACACCCCGGCTCGTGCGCCGCATTTCTGTGCACCCATTCACGGTGGGAATCTGCCCGGCCGGCCTATCCGGGAGCGGGCAAGCCGGCGTGGAGTCCGGAGACGAACGAGTTCCGGTCGAGCCTGCGCAGTCTCCCCTCTACGGGTGCATGACTCTGGCAGTCGTGTGGCAGTCGCGTCCCTGATCTCGGCTATTTGGAGACTGCAGGAGCCTTCCCCTCGGATCCTGGCTTCTGCCTGATGATGTTCGTGGCCAGGGCGATCATGCTACCTACATCGGTCAGGTTGGCCGGCAGCACCAAGGTGTTCCCCGCCTTGGCCAGATTGCCGAATTCAGCAACGTACTGCTCAGCTACGCGAAGTCCCATGGCCTCATTTCCGCCCGGGGCGTCGAGGGCCTCGGCAACCTTGCGCAGTCCTTCCGCCGTGGCCGTGGCTACCGCCAGGATGGCCTCGGCCTCGCCCTCGGCCTCGTTGATCTGCTGCTGCTTCTTGGCCTCGGACTGCTTGATCACGCCTTGCTTCTCGCCCTCCGCCCGGTTGATCTGGGCGTCCCGCTCGCCTTCGCTGGTCAGGATGGTGGCGCGCTTCTCGCGCTCGGCCCGCATCTGCTTCTCCATGGCGCTGAGCACGTCATGGGGCGGGTTGATGTTCTTGATCTCGTAGCGGAGGACCTTGACCCCCCAGGGGTCGGATGCCTTGTCCAGTTCCTCCACCACCGACATGTTGATGGAGGTGCGCTCCTCGAACGTGCGGTCCAGATCGATCTTTCCGATCTCCGAACGCAGGGTGGTCTGGGCCAGCTGGGTGATGGCGAAGATGAAGTTGGTAATGCCGTAGGAGGCGCTCCGCGGGTCGAGCACCTTGAGATAGAGCACGCCGTCCACACCGACCTGGACGTTGTCCCTGGTAATGCAGATCTGTTCGGGAATGTCGAGGGCGATCTCCTTGAGGCTGTGCTTGTAGGCCACCTTCTCCACGAAGGGGACCAGGATGTGAAATCCCGCTTGCATGGTCTTGCGGTACTTGCCCAGGTACTCGACCACGTAGGCCGACTGCTGGGGAACCACGATGGCGGTGCGGGCGATCACGATCAGAACGAGAATGGCGATGACGACGACAACGATCAAGGCTTCCATGGTCGTGCTCCCTCGGCTCAGGACTCAGGCCGGACGTGGAGGGTGAGGCCTTCCACGCGTTCCACTACAACCCGTTCGCCGGCGGCGACGTCGCCGGGACCATCGTTCTTGGCTTCCCAGGCCGAGCCGCGCAGGTCGACCTTTCCCCGGGCGCCGGCCGGGATTGCTTCCCTGGCCCGGCCCGCTTCGCCAACCAGTTCCGGGCCCATCTCCTGGTCAGGGCGGGACAACCGCTTCTTCCAGCGATCGCGGTAGATGACCAGTCCGAAGACCGCCAGGGCCGCGAAGAGGAGAAACTCGCCCCAGACCGGAAGGTCGACTCCGACCAGCCCCAGCAATCCGACGAGGATTCCCGAGATGCCGAAGAAGACGAGAAAGAAGTCAGCCGAGATGAAGGCCTCTGCGGCCAGGAGAAGGGCGCCCAGAACGATCCAGATCCACCAGGCCATACGGCACCTCACTTGTGATAGGGGAAACTGGAAGGATGCTAGGGCGGGTTTCCGCGGCCGTCAATACAAGATAGGAACCGCCGGCCGGCTGTGCTTGGCAAGGCCTCGTGGTGACGATGGCAAGGGGGCTGTTCATGGGGGAGGCCACCGGGGACGGGTAGTCCCGATCGCAGCCAAACACGCGCAGGTCGGCCGCCATCGAGTGATCCCGAGCAGCCGGATCGGTGGCAGCCCCTCGACGCAGCCCTGGGCAGGGTCGCATCGATCGAAAGAAGTCGCGTCCCACGGTGGGATCGTCAGCCACGTTGCAGAACCAGAGGTTTACAAGCCCCTAACGGCATGGGGAGAGCCCCGTCCGCCGCCTCCGGCCGGTGTGGTGAAGCTGCTAGATGTCTCCCCGGCAGTCTGCTACTCTTTGAGTCACCGTAGCCGGACATATCCGCAAGGTGATGGGTGAGGAGGATGCGATCATGGCTAGTCTGTCGACGGTTGCCGTGTCTCACAGGTTGAATCAGTTCTCGAATACCACCCAGGACATTGCCTACGACGTGACCACCGACGAACTCATCCTGCTCGACCCGGAGTGCCGCGCGGTGATCGAGCAAGAGAACGAGAAGTTCGCCCTATTCGGGCCGTACCTGCAGTGCCTACTCGATGGACCGGCATCCGAGGGCAGCGAGCGCGAGACCGCGGCCCAGATCAGGGCGGTGTTTTACTGGATGCACAAGTATGCCCACGCGCCGGATCCTGCAGGTGAGGCCGCCATTCTGGACAATCTGGATCGCCTGATTCGGGAGAAGCGTGACGAGCTCTTAGAGGCGCAGGACGAGGCCGTGACCGCGAACGTGACGAACAGGGACGAGATACCCGTACGTGAGTTGCTCTGGTTCCGATCGCAACGCATGATGCGTGTCCGTTCCAGCAAGATCCAGCCCCATTGGCGCACGTTCAACCGCAAACAGGTGGAACAGCAGGTCCGCCGGGAACTCCGCGAGGATGCAAAGCGGCGGCGTCAGGAGAAGATGCCCACTGCGGTGGAACTCAAGTTCTTTGAGCGAGAGTTGTTCAATGAATCGGGCACTGTGTTCAAGGCAGCCGAAAAACTCAACGAAACGTTCAACATTCATTACCCGAAGGATTTCGATGACAAGCTGA
>CAZZIF010000331.1:0-4743 GCA_964654025.1 uncultured bacterium | reverse complement strand
CTAGCTTGATGGAAGTCTTTCGGCCCATCCGCGAGTAGAAAGGATTGGATCGCTGGAGGGAACGCGGGAGGGAACGCGGGAAGGAACTCGAGATGTTTACATGCGTATCGAGCCTTGGGCGGATCGGGAGCATCGCGGCCGGCATCATTACGGCCGGGATTATCGCGGCCGGCATCATCGCGGCCGGCATCATCGCGGCCGGCATCATCACACCCGGGCTCGTTGCGCTCGCCGCCGCGGCCTCCGAGGGAGAGACCTCGCCAGCCTCCGATAGAGAGACCTCGCCGGGCTCCATGGAAGCTCCCACCTACGATGAGGTGCGAAGCCGATTGAGCGAGTTCGCCGAGGCGTCCCATCACATCGTGGTCTCCTCGTGCGGATTCTCGGCCGAGGGCTACCCGATCCCGGTGGTATTCGTGTGGGACCGGGCCGGCGCGGGCGCGGGCTGGGAGGCCGATCCGACCAAGCCGACGATCATGATCACGGCCTCGATTCACGCCGGAGAGCCCTGCGGCACCGATGCGCTCCTCATTCTCCTGCGCCGTATTGCCGAAGGAGCTGAACCCCACCTCGTCACGCACACCCGCCTGGTGCTCGTGCCGGTCTTCAACGTCGACGGCTACCGCAATCGATCAATCTACCACCGCTTCACCCAGGACGGGCCGGCGGGTGGATTCGGCACGCGCCGCAACGCCCTCAATCTGGATCTGAACCGGGATTTCGCCAAGCTGGACAGCCCGGCGGTGCAGGCCGTCGTGCGCCTGTTCAGCCAGCTCCAGCCCGACGTCTACATCGACCTGCACACCGACGACGGCGTGGGACACCAGTATGACATCCTCTACAGCGCGCTGCCCAATCCCACCCTGCCCGGCGACCGGGACGGTTTGGTGCGCGAGAAGCTGATTCCCTTCGTCGACCAGATCATGGGCGAGGCGGGGTTTCTGAGTCATCCGATCGGATACTTCCCCGATCGGATGAGTCCCGCTGCGGGCCTGTTCGCCTACGGCCTCAATCAACGAACCGGCTACGGCTACTTCGACACCCGCCACTGCATCTCGATTCTCTCCGAAGCCTACCCCTACCGGCCATACGAACGGCGGGTCGCCGCCAGCCTGGCATTCATCCAGTCGGTGGCCGAGTTTGCCGTGCGCAATCGGATCACGCTCACCCAGACGGTCACGCGCGCTCGCCAGAGGGCGATGCGCTGGGCCTCCGAACCCGGACACCACCGCCTGGCGCTGGGCTGCCGGGCCGATACCAGCCGCTCGCGGATGATCGACTGGCGCGGCAAGCGGTTTGAGACCCTCACGAGCGAGGTCACCGGCAACGAGTACGCGCTCTACACGGAGCAGGACACGACCTACCGGATTCGCTTCTACGACCAGCTCGCGCCTCAGGGCACGCAAACGATGCCGCGGGGATACCTCATCCTGCCGGCCTACCGGCACATCGCCCAGAAACTGCGCGAGCATGGGATCGGCGTGCGTTCGATTCGTGAGGCCTACTCAGGCGAGACCGAGTGCTACGGGATCGAGAAGGCAACCTACCGGAACAGTCCCTACCAGGGCCATGTTCGTGTCCAGGTGGAGGGCAGCTGGCAGGGTTCGTCGGTGACCATCCCCGCCGGCAGCTACTGGGTCCCTCTGGACCAGCCGGCCGGATGCGCGGCCATGCACTTGCTCGAGCCCGAGGCCCCGGATGCGCTTTTGACGTGGAATGCGTGCGACGCCATCACCGAGCGAGGCATCATCCTCGAGTCCTGGGCCCTCGAGGAAAACGCGCGCCGTCTGCTGGCCGATCCCGCCATCCGGGCCGAGTACGAGGCGGCCCTCGCCGATTCGGGTTTCGCCGGGGATGACGAGAGGAAACTGGAGTTCTTCTTCCAGAAGACACCCTACGTCGAACCGTGGCAGAACCGGTATCCCGTCCTCCGGGTGCTGGGTCCGGCGCCAGAGACGATGCCCTGATCAGGATGACGGCACTACGGCCCAGTTCCCTGCGGGCCGGTTCGGACTCGCGCCGTCATGACGCGGGTCCAGCGCGTCACGCCGCCGTCAGCCCAGCCTGCACGCTCGCCTTGTAGAGCCGGCGCTGGGCGCGTTCGTAGATGCGAACCACGGGGATCCGCGTCACCTTCAGAAAGTCAGCGACCCATTCGGGTGAGCCTTCGGCGGGGAAGGCGTGCAACGCTTCCACCGGAACCTGCGTTCCCCGGATCGCGCGCGGCAACGGGGTCATCCGCAGATACGGAATGTGACGGGGCTCGGGACGCGGGATGCGTTTCTCTCCGGTCTCGGGAACGACTTCGAAGGCCGGTCCGCCGGCCGCGCGGCTGGCTCGCTCCCGGCGCTGCACATGGTGATCGATCAGGTTCGCGATCGCCACCGTGCGCGTCACGCGCGGATGCAGCTTCATCCACGGTCCCTCGGTACCCACGTGATGATGCAGACAACCCACCGACACCACCGGGGGGACGTTCCAGCCGTGGCAGAGTTCGTAGCCGAGCATGCCGTGATCCAGGCCGACACTGTCGTTCTCTACCTTGCGAATCAGCGCATCGTCGGGCTCCTCCTGCTCGAGCAGGCGACGTTTGTAGCGGATGTCGAGGAAGACGTCCGGGTAGTGCTGAGCGATGAGCAACTTGCCGACATCGTGCAGGAGACCCGCGCTGAAGTAGGCATCGGGCGACCCCTGCTTGGTGAAACGCGAGATCTCCTCGGCCAAGCAGGCCACCATGAGATTGTGCCGCCACGCGTGGCCCAGCAAGAACCCCTGAACGACCGCGGGCACGTCTTGGCGCGCCTTCCACCGCTCGAGGAAGTGATTGGCCAGCGTTCTCTGGCCCAGCCGGGTGAGCGCCCGGCCCAGCCCCAGAATGGGGCTCCGGGTACCGAAGGTGACCGAGTTGGCCATGCGCAGAACGGTCACCGCCAGACTGAGGTCAATGGCCAAAACCTCCTTCGGCACCAGGTCCCCACGCATGTCGGGGATGAGGAAGTCCAGGCGGGTCACCCGCGGGGGCAGTCCAAGGAGTTCGCTGCCCTCACGCGCCACCAGGGACAGGTGGCCCGACATGCGGTCCTGAAGGGTGACCGTCGGTCGGGTCGGCGCCGGCCGCCGCATCGTCTTGGAAGACAACGCCTGAAGATGCGGCGGCACCGCCGACGGCGCGGGTGCCTTGGCGGGGGTCGTCTTCGCGGGGGTCGTCTTGGCGGCGGGCGAGCCGGCGGGCTCGGGCGGATGCCCGGCAGTCTTTGGGCTCGCTGCGGGGGTGATCGCCGTCTTTGGTGGGAGCTTGATCGTCACATGCAGCGTGTCGGTGCGAGGCTTCGGTTGTGGCTCGATGCCGGCGGCCAGCCTCACCTTCTCGATCAATGACTCGGCGGACTCGGTCTCACCGCAGAAGTCCATGACGCCGGCCCGGCGCAGCACGCTGCGGTCGGGGTCGTCCATCTGGCCGAGGATCACGAGAATCCCCGCTTCACGAGAGGTGGTTTGACCTCGGATCATGGTCAGCGTGCGGCGCAGGTCCATTCCCGGCGTGCGGGGGTGCAGCAGGATGGCATCGAACATTTCGCGCAAAAGGAGCACGGCGGCATCGAAGCCGCCATGCGCCGTCTTGACGACGAAGTTGCCCGACCGGACCAGCGGCGACGCCAATCGCTCACAGCCCCGTTCGTTGGAATGTGTCACCAGGACTCGCTTGAGGGCCAACCCAGCCTCCGGTACTGAAACGCGCGTTCCGACGTTGTCGCCGACTCATGCACTCCTGGGCAGGTTATCGGCAAGCGCGCGCGGTATATCCAGATTCGCAAGGATGCGGGGAACGGATTACGATGCAACAAAATGGCGAGATATGCCGAGAGCCGCCGACTCGCTCAATGGTACCCCAGGCTGAGCCTGAGCCCCCCGACACCGCGTGTCGTCGAAGCCGCTCCGGCCTGGTGATTGGGATGGCGCGCGTGCTCGACTCCGCCCCAGAGGCTCACCCGCAGCAGGTTGCCCGGCCTGTAGTGGATGGCGACCTCGGTCGTGGTGAGCATCTCGACCGTGCCCGAGAGCGACCAGGCATCGACATCACCGCAGTGCGGATCCTCATCCGCGCACCCCGCATCCGAGGGACGCCAAGGAACGCCGATCCGGCCTTCCCCGCGGCGCAGGCGAAGGACTCTCAGCTCTCCTCCCCAGTCACGGTCGAGATCGAGTCCGGCACGCAGTAGCCAGACCTCGCTGTCCGGACCGTACCGGTAGCCGAGCGGTTCATTCTGATGCTCCCAATCGCATCGGCACAGATCCTGGTAGTAGACCGAGTAGGTGTAGTTCGAGACCCGGGTGTACTCGAGGCCCAGCGACCAGTCCCAGCCGTACCAGCGCGGCGCGTGGATGATGCCGAGTTGTACGGCACCGCGGGTGGGCTGCTCGGCGGTTTCGGTGGCGATGTCGTCGGCCAGTAGCTCGGTGTAGAGCATCCAGGCCGAACGCGGACGCCAGATGAGTTCGACATCCCACATCACGTTGTTGCGCTGTTCGTCCCGGGTCGAGTCTCCCCGGCTGTCCTGGAAATCGAATCGCTCGACCAGGGTGTAGGGCACAAAGCCCATCGCATAGAGCGGGTGGTTCGCATCCGACTCGAAGCGGGCCGCCTCGGACAACGAAACGCTCAGGTTCGGGCACGGCGTCCAGGTCAATCGGTGCGCCGCCAGGTAGCGGTGCTGGTGGACGCTGGTGGCGCCGTAGATCGCG
>CAZZIF010000330.1:0-4749 GCA_964654025.1 uncultured bacterium | reverse complement strand
AAGCCGGCTCCCTCGCCTTCGGCCACAGCTCTGCCAAGCGCGCTGAAGGGAAAGCTGCCGCTCCGGCAGGCTACACCCTGCTCTTTCAGATCTCGTTCCCGGGCGCCGACGGATGCCAGTTGCGGGTGGGTGAACACGGCGGCCGGAATCCAGGCCAGGCCCTCCGGCACCGGCAGTCCCAGCATGTGCTCGACGGCCCGGATCCCGGCGGCTGAAGCCGCGTGTGCCAGCATCGGGCTGCCGGTCAGGTCGCCAATGGCATAGATATGGGGCGCACTGGTCGCGTGGTGCTCATCGACCCGTACGAAACCGCCCTCGGTCGCAACCCCGGCCTCCGCCAATCCGAGATTGTGGATTGCCCCGGTCACGCCCACCGCGACGAGCACGCGCTCGGCCGAGATCGGCTGCGGATCCTGCCCCTCGGTCACGAGTTCGCCGTGGACCCCCGCAGCGTCGACCTCCGCGTTGGCGAGTCTGGTCGCCGTATGGATCTTGATGCCGCGTTTGGCAAGCCCGTTGCGCAGCACCTGGACGACATCCACATCTTCGGTCGGCAGAATCTGCGGCATCATCTCGATCACGGTCACCTTCACGCCGAAGGTGGCGAACAGGTCCGCGAACTCGAGACCGATCGCTCCGGCCCCGATCACGAGCAGGCTCTCCGGCAACTCGGTGAGGTCGACCGCCTCCCGGCTCCCGATGACCTGCTTCAGGTCCATCGGAAGTCCGGGCACCTCCTTCATGACCGACCCGGTCGCCAGGATCAGGTCGTCGGCGGTGTAGACCTGCTCCTCGATCCCTCCGCCTTTCCCCGCGGCGCGAACGCACACGCGGGGACGGCCGTCCCGCGCCCCTTCCAGCCGGCCTTCACCGGCAATGACCTCGACGCCCGCCTTCTTCATCAAGCCCTCGAGCCCCTTCACCAGGCGCCCGACCACCTGCCGCGACCGGCGGTGCACGGCCGCGTAGTCGAACGAGGCGCCCTCGATCGTGATCCCGTGGCGGCCGGCACCCTTGAGCGCCCGCCACAGTCCGGCGCTGTGAAGCAGCGCCTTGGTGGGAATGCAGCCCCAGTTGAGACAGACGCCGCCGAGTTGGTCGCGCTCGATGAGACCGACCCTCTTCCCCGCGCGAGCCGCGCGCACGGCCGCGGCGTAGCCGCCCGGACCGGCGCCCAAGACCAGTAGATCGTAGTGCACAACGCTCATCCCTTGCCTTTCCTCTTCTCCGCAGACGCTTTACGGCCCGCTTCCTTCGGCCCCGATCCGCTCCGGCCGGCGCAGTTTCTCGGCGGATGGATGAGAGGGCGCGGACGTATCTTGTCCACGCCAAGGGCCTCGCGCGCCCGCTGGGCCAGCGTGCGCCTGACCTTGTCACCGTCGAGCCCCCGGCCGCGAAGGTCGATCTTGCCGCCGGCCATGGTGCTGTGTCCCCCGGCCCGGCCCCAATCCCCCACGATCTGCGACAGGAGCCTCGCCGCACCCGACCGGTTCGCCTGCATGCGCATCGACAGGTAAAGCTCCCCCTGATAGACACCCCCCACCAACGAGGTGGTGACCTCGTCCACCCGCAGCAGCAGGTCCGCCAGCTCGGCCGGAACGTCCGGGTAGGGCATTCGGTCGAGCATGGTGATGCTGACCTCCCCGTAGATCCGCGTGCGGTCGAAAGCGCCATTGAGCAGGGCCAGGTACTGGCGCGAAATCGGTGCGTGCTCGATCCGCGAAATGATGCTGTTGTCCACTCGGGGAAAGAGAGCGGTGAAGGCCCGCACATCGGCCCCGGTGGCCTCGCGGCCCAGGTTCTGGGTCTCGCTGCGGATCGCGTAGAAGAGGCCGGTCGCGTAGCGCGGTTGGAGCGGCAATTCCGAACTCTGTAGGTAATCGAACATGATCGTTGCGGTCGCCCCGTGATCGGGCCGCAAGTCACAGAACGGAGCGTCCCGACTCGCGCGCCGCGGCGGATGGTGATCGATCACGATGCTGGGCACCAGAGCGGGCGGCAGCGGGTTGTTCCCCACCTGCGGCTGGGTGTCGACGAGGGCCACCGCGTCGAAGGAGTCCAGATCGAGTTTCGACACCGGAACGAGTGGGATCCGCAGCAAATCGACCATGGCCCGATTCTCGGTCCGGCCCACCATTCCATCGTAGCCGAGCGTGACGTCGACCTTCGTCAGGTGGCGCAAGATGTGGCGCAGCACCAGGCCGCTGGCCAACGCATCAGGGTCGGGGTGATCGTGCGGCAAGATCAGCAAACGCCGCATGCCCTGGACCATCTCCACCAGCCGTGCGAGGTTGCGTTCCCCGCGCTTCATGCCCTCTCCTTCCGTCTCCCGGCCGTCCGCCGCGAACCCGTTCCCCGCCGCCAAAACGGCGCAGTCTACCACAGGCTTCGAGCCGGCCCAAGACCCCGCCCAAGACCTCGTCCAAGACCTCGTCCAAGACCTCACCCGAGACCCCGCCCAGGACCTCGCCCAAGACCTCACCCAAGACCCCGCCCAAGCCCCCCAAGATCCCGGCCCCAGAACCGCTTTGACAGGCCCGACCGCCCGCGCCTAGGATCAGCGACGCACCGTGTGTGACACCCGCGTCCCAGGCGGCCGTCCCGGGCAGCGAGTTCGACCGGAACACCCGAGGCCCAGAGGAGCGTGACGCCCTACAGGAGCACTGAGCCCTCCATGACCCGTGACCCTCACAAGAACGCCGATTCGCTCGGCGATCGCGAGCAGGCGCCGGCCACCTTGCGGGCGGCGATCGCGCAGATCAACACGACCGTCGGCGATCTGGCCGGCAACGCCCGGCTCGTGCTGGAAGCCCACGCCCAGGCCATCGCCGCCGGCGCACGCCTGGTCGTCTTCCCCGAACTCACGCTCACCGGCTACCCACCCGAGGACCTGCTGCTCAAACCCTCCTTTCTGGAGGATACCGAGGGCACCCTGCTCGAGTTGGCCGGCCAGCTGACCACCGGGCTCACGCTGGTCGGATACGCCGCGACCAGCCCCGACGGTCCGCGCAACTGCGCTGCGCTCATCGCCGCCGGCGAGGTGGTGCAGAGTTACGCCAAGTGCACCTTGCCGAACTACGGCGTCTTCGACGAGAAACGCTACTTCGCGCCCGGCCGCCACTGTCCGGTCTACTGCTTCGGTCCCTGGCGCCTGGCGGTCAACATCTGCGAGGACATCTGGGGCCCGGCGCACGTGGCCGTCCTGCAGGCTCGCGAGGGGCACGCCAACCTGATGGCCAATTTGTCGGCCTCACCCTACCACATGGAGAAGGGCCGAGAACGAGAGGCACTCTTCTGTGGCCAGGCTCGTCGTCTGGGCATTCCAATCCTCTACAGCAACCTCGTGGGCGGACAGGACGAACTCGTCTTCGACGGTCAGAGCCTGGCGGCCGGATCCGACGGCCGCCTGCTGGGTCGCGCGCCCCAGTTCGTGCCGCATCTGACGCTGGTCGATCTGCCGACGCCTCGGCCAGCCGCTGGCCCCGAGGTTTCTGAGCGTAAGCCCGGCGCCCTGCCCGACGGCAACGGAACGACCGTCGCGCCCGAGGAGGCGGTCCCCGGAGAGGATCTGATGCCGGCACCGGTCGTCGTCGATCTCTCCGCGCGGCTGGCGGAAGTCTTCGGTCGCCCCCCCACGGGCGCCGGCGAGACCGCCCCGCAGGCAATCCCGCCCGACGAGGCGCCGATCGACCTGTCCGAGACACAGGCGCACCTCCTGCCAACCCTGCGCGGGATCTCTCATAACCGCGTACACGCGGCGATGGATGCCGACCGGGAAGTCTACAGCGCCCTGCTCCTGGGCCTGCGCGACTACGTGCGCAAGAATGGGTTTGGCGGGGTGGTCATCGGTCTGAGCGGGGGGATCGACTCGGCCCTGACCGCGGTCATCGCCGCCGATGCCCTCGGCGCGCAGGCGGTGTCGGGCATCTCGATGCCATCGCAGTACTCGTCGGCCGAGACCCGTGCCGGGGCTCGTGAACTCGCCGAGCGACTGGGGCTCACCTTCTACGAGATCCCGATCGAGGACCTCTTCGAGCAAGCCCTATGCGACCTGCGGCCCCTGCTCGCCGGACGGGAACCCGATGAGACCGAAGAGAACATTCAGGCCCGTTTACGCGGCCTCTTGCTCATGGCCTTCTCGAACAAGCTCCGCAGTCTGGTGCTGGCCACCGGCAACAAGAGCGAGGTCGCGGTCGGCTACTGCACGCTCTACGGCGACATGGTGGGTGGCTACTCGGTTCTCAAGGACGTGTTCAAGACCCACGTCTATCGTCTCTCCCAGTGGCGCAACGCCGCCACGCCCGACGCGCCGCCGATCCCCGGCGATACCCTGGAACGTCCGCCCAGCGCGGAGCTGAAACCCGACCAGCAGGACAGCGACTCCCTGCCCCCTTATGACGTGCTCGATCCGATCGTGCGCGCGCTGGTCGAGGAGGAACGCAGCCCGCGCGAGATCGTGGCGCAGGGCTTCGAGCGGGCGACGGTCGACCGCGTCTACCGGATGATTCAAGGCAACGAGTACAAGCGCCGTCAGGCGGCCCCCGGCATCAAGATCACTCCGCGCGCTTTCGGGCGCGACCGGCGTTACCCACTGACCAACCGTTACCGGCCGCGCGCTTGAGCGGCCCCGGCGTCGTAGTCATGAAGCCCGTCCTCAAACACCGCTGGGATTTGACCCCTCGTGAGGCGGTCGTCCTCCAGCGGAAGCTCGCCGCGCGCGTCCGGCCCACGGGCCGAACCCCGGGCCGG
>CAZZIF010000329.1:313-4778 GCA_964654025.1 uncultured bacterium | reverse complement strand
GGACCGCCCAGCGCGGTGCGCGGGAGTGCAGTCTCGTACGGGAGTGCAGTCTCGTACGGGAGCGCGATCTCTCGCGGGGGCGCAGCCTCGTCCGGGAGCGCGGCCGCGCGCGGCCGCTCGGCGCTTGCGGCCGCATGATGCCCGTGGCGCTTGTTGAGCCCAACTGGGGGGCTAGCTGGTGGCGGATCGCCGCCGTGCTGGTCATCGTCGCGCTCACTGTGGGCTTACTGCCGACCGATGCGACGGCCCAGGCCTTCGGAAAGAACAAGGTGCCGCGTCACGACCGTTCCTGGCGCGTCTTCCACAGTCCGAACTTCGACTTCCATTACTATCCGGAGGAGCGCGAAGCAGCCCAGGAAGCTCTGCTCCTGGCGGAACGCGCCTACGAGCGCCTGAGCCGCATCCTGGACCACGAGATCGAGGACCCCATTCCTTTCCTCTTCTACGCCTCACAGACCGAGTTCCGCGAGACCCGGGCCATCCGCGGCCTGATCGGCGAGGGCACCAGCGGGGTCACCGAACTGCTCAAGCGCCGGGTCGTCGTGCCCTTCACGGGTTCTTACGCTGACCTGGACCATGTCATCACCCACGAACTCGTTCACGCGTTTCAGATCGACATCCTGAGTCAGACCGGGTTCGGCCGTTCCGTTGGCTCGATCTCCTGGGCCCCGCCGCTGTGGGTGATGGAAGGTCTGGCCGAGTACCTCAGCACGCCGGGGATGAACCACCACACCGAGATGTGGGTGCGCGACGCGCTCGTTACCGGCCGGTTGCTCAGCGTGGAGCAGCTGTCACGGGTGGGCGACATCCGGGTCTATCGGTTCGGCCAGTCGCTGGTGGCGCACATCGGCGAGGAGTTCGGCGACGAGATGCTCGGCAGCTGGTTCCGCTCGATGGCGCGTCGACACAGCCTGGAACGGGGAACGTCCGAGTCCATCGGGCTCACCCTCGAGAAGCTTTCCACCGACTGGGCCGACTCGCTGCGGCACCGCTACCTGCCCGATTTGCTCGAGCGCGAGAGGCCGACTGCCTACGGCCGGCAGCTGACCGATCACACCGACGGGTACGCCGCCTTCTACATCAGCCCGGCAGTCTCGCCGGGCGGCACCGAGATGGTCTATATCTCCGATCAATCGCTCTACACCGACGTGTACCTGGCCTCAGCGCTCGACGGCAGCCACGAGCAGCGCCTACTGCGGGGACAGCGCAAGGAGGAGTTCGAGACGTTCCGCTTCTTCCGTTCGGCGATCGACTGGGCTCCCGACGGGGAGCACATCGCGCTGGTGACGCGCAGCGACGGCCGCGACCGGATCATCGTCGTCAATGTCCGTGACCAGGAGGTGATCGAGAGCTACGCGCCGGATCTGGACGAGCTGGTCTCGCCCTGCTTCTCTCCCAATGGCGGACGCATCGCGTTCGTTGGCTTGCGGGAAGCGCGGTCGAACATCTACGTGGTGGATCGCGCGACGGGCACCGTGACGCAACTCACCGACGATCGTTGGTCGGCTGACCAGCCAGCCTGGTCACCCGACGGCACACGCATCGCGTTCGTCACCGACCGCGGCTACGTTAGCTCGCGCGATCAGGATTCCTTCTCGCCCTGGCGCTTGGCATTCCTGGAACCGGCTACCGGCCGGGTGGAACTCTTGCCGGGTCAGTGGGGGAAGCATCTGAGTCCGCAGTGGTTTCCCGAGGGGCGCCACCTGCTCTTCATCTCCGACCGCACCGGCATCGCCAACCTCTTCGTGCGCGATCTGGAGACCGGGCGGGACTACCAGCTCACCGATCTGGTGACCGGCGTGTCGGGGATCACCGAGAACGGGACGGCGGCGTCCTTGTCGGACAACGGCCACCGCGTGGTGTTCAGCGTGTACGAGGAAGGGGGACTGAGCCTCTACGCGATGCGTGACCCCCTCTCGCGGCTGGAGAATGCCGTCGTCTGGTCGCCGCCTGAGCGCGAGCCTGAGCGCGAGCCTGAGCGCGAGACCGAGCCCGAGACCGAGCCCGAGCCTGAGCGCGAGGCCGAGCCGCCCCGATCGGGATTGACGCGATGGCTGGCGTCACTCCCCGGGCGTGGTGTAGCGGTGCCCCCCGAAGGGGAGATCCGGCGGCGGCAAGTCTACCCGCAGGCCAGCACGCTGGTCACCGAGACGAGTAGCGGGCGCGAGATCCTGCCGCTGCCGGCTCATCCGGTCGAGCCGGCCGATCTCGAGCTGGGTGATGTCTTTGAGGAGACCTACGAGTTGCCCGACTCGCTCAAGATCGAGGAGAAGCCCTATCGGCCGAAGCTGACCATCGACTATGCCCAGGCCGGCGGACTCTACGCATCCGGGTTTGGGATGCTGGCCCAGTCGATGCTCGTCTTCTCCGACATCCTGGGCGAGAAGAACCTGGCGCTGGCCTTGGATGTCGCCGGGTCGCTGGAAGAGGGCAACTACTTGGCGGCCTATACCGACTACGGTTCGCGGCCCTCGTTCGGCGTTGCCCTCTATCAGTACTGGACCGGCTACGGCTACAGCGGGGTGCCGGGCTACCTCGAGGACTTCGAGCAGCGGCTCTTGCGAGGGATGCGAACCACCTGGCTGCATCCGATCTCACGCTTTCGCCGTTTCGAAGCCAGCCTGGACGTGGTGCACGAGAAACGCTACCTCTACAGCTGCGGCAACCCGGAGGTGACCGATCCGTGGGACTGCGACTGGGATGAGCAGCGAAGCAGTGCCTGGTACCTGCGTCCGGAGGCCGCGTGGGTGCACGATTCGGCCCTCTGGGGACCGACCGGTCCATTGGATGGACGGCGCACCCGTTTGTCGGCCTACGCGACGATCGGGCAGCGCGCTTCCCACGGCGTCGCTCTCGACCATCGCCTCTACTACAACGTGAGCCGCTGGTATGCCTTCGCCCTCCGTGGCGTCTTCGCGGGCGAATGGGGTCAGGAGAACCGTAAGCTGATCTTCGGCGGTCCCTACACCCTGCGTGGCTTCACCGATCATCCGCTCTACGGCGAGAAAATCGCCTTCGCGAATTTGGAGTTCCGCTTTCCGTTCATCGAGGCCTTCTACCTGGCGTGGCCCTTGCCGATCTTCCTCGGCGGCGTGCGCGGCGCGCTGTTCTGCGATGTGGGAGCGGCCTGGGACGATCCGGAGGATCTCCGCGCGTTCCGCACGAGTGAATCCTCGGGCGACCTGTTGCTCGAGGATCTCAAAGCGTCAGTGGGCTTGCGCGCCTCGCTCAATCTGGGCATCTTCGTTCTGCATTGGGATCTCGTCCGCCGCACCGAACTGACCCGGTGGGCAGGCAAGGCCCGGGGCGAACTCTCGATCGGATACGACTTCTAGGTGGATTGCAGGCAATAGGTCGCGCGGCAGCGGGTCGCGCGGCAGCGGGTCGCGCGGCAGCGGGTCGCGTGGCGGCGGATCGCGCGGCAGCGGGTCGCGTGGCGGCGGATCGCGCGGCAGCGGATCACGAGGCAGTGGATCACCACATGGCGCTCTTGGACGCACAGGGACACAAGGGCTGGTGGCGATGGCCGGTGGCCGGGTGGGTGCTGTACGCGCTCATCATGACCGCCGCCGTGGTGACTGGCCGCGGGGGTGGCGATCCGCCGTGGCTGGGTCGCGCACTCGAACTGGCCGGGGCCATGCGGGAGCGCGGGGCCGACTTCTTGGGTGCATTGCCGGCGCTCTCGGATCCTCGCCTGGGCCCGGCGACGATCCTGGCCTACCTGGGCCTGAGCCCCGATACCATTCGGCTGCTCTTCCAGGTCCTGGCGGCGCTATGCGCGGTGACCGCGATCGGGTGGTTGGGCAGGGCAGCAAGACCGCGGACCGTGGCGGGCGACCGTCCGGGGCCGGATTCCGGGAACAGTGGCACGGCCGGCGCAGGGTGGGGAGCGCTCCTGCTCGCCGCCGCCCCGCTCACCACGCTGGCCGCCCTGCGCGCGGATCCGCACCTGGTGCTGGGGCTGGTCTTCCTCGGCCTGGGGTCCGACCAGGTTCTGCGAAGCAATTGGGGACGCGGTGCCCTGGTACTCCTGCTGGCCTGGGGACTGTCCTGGAGTCCCTGGGCCTGGCTGTTCCTGTGGCTGCCTCTGACCGGTACCCTGATGCGATCCGGGGGGCGCCGTCTCGAGGGACCTGCCCTCATGCTGATCAGCGCGGTGCTCGTCTGGCTGCTCCAACCGGCCGCACTCATGCGGCCGGGAGACTGGGTGGCGGGGCTTCTGCGTGAGATGCGCGTCAGCGGGCTTGGCCCGGTGGAGACGCCGATGGGCCTGGAGGCCGGCTGGTGGCCCCTGGTGGGCAGCGTGCACGTGGTGGGACTGGCGCTGCTCGTCGCCGCCGCGGCTGCCTGGCCCGCCCGGTTGCGCGATGGGGACTTCCGGCCGCTGGCAGCGGTGGCGGCCGTGGTGGTGGGACTTCGCAGCGGCTTCGTCGGCGACGTGGCGCAGCTGATCGTCTTGCCCTGG
>CAZZIF010000329.1:0-303 GCA_964654025.1 uncultured bacterium | reverse complement strand
GCCTGCGCCGAGATCGGCGCCGTGCTCGGCCGGTTGCGGGCCGGCGCGCGCACGCCGGCCTACCTGGCGCCCGCGTTGGGGACGCTCGCCGTGGGCCTGCTTCTCATCGAGGACGTGCAACGGCTCCCGGCCACCGAACGCGTAGCCGACCTGCGCGCCGAGGTCATCGCGCATCTGGAGGCGAGCATGCCGGCCGGAAGTCTCGTGCTCCATGACGCGGCCTTCACGCCTCCAAGGGAGACCGAACTCGTCTATCTGGAGTTGCCCTTCCACGCGACCCGTCCCGACCAGTACCGCGCCGCC
>CAZZIF010000328.1:1556-4805 GCA_964654025.1 uncultured bacterium | reverse complement strand
CGCGAGCGGCCTCGCTTCCGATACGGCGAGCGGCGAAGTCGAAGACGGTCTCCTCGGGGTGCCCGCCTGGTGGGATGAACGGTTCCATGAAGATCCGCAGCTTGCCGGGGAGGCTGAGCAAACCGGTGCCCAGCATGCCCGCCGGCCCGGTCGGCACCTCGTGGAGCTTCCCGCCGCGGTAGATGAACCGGATGGCGGAGGTCTCGCGGCTGGGAAGGATGCGCTCCTCGATGCCCAGGCGCCGGATGAGATCCAGCGTGGGAGGAGAATTGTCCAGAAAACCGTTCGGGCCCCACTCGATGCGAAAGCCCTCGGTTTGATCGGTGCGGATGTTACCGCCCGGGCGTGCCTGTGCCTCGAGCACGACGAGGTCTTCGGGGCGCAGGCCGCGCTCCAAGAGCTCGAATCCGATCGCGAGACCGGAGATGCCGCCACCGACGATGACGACTCGTTGCATGCGTCGATTCCTATCCTGGATGCGAAGCCTGGGTCGAAGGCCGGTCTCCAGCGCAAAGGTCCGCCGCCGGCGGGGCGTGCCGGACCAGGTCGGCCAGCGCATCGGCGAGATCATCGCTGTCGTTGAGGGCCGGGGCGCGCACGAAGCAGTCGATGCCGGCATCGCGCGCGAGCTCGGCGAACTCGATGTCGATCTCGTGCAGGGTTTCGATGTGGTCGGAGACGAACGAGACCGGCACGACGAGCACTGTTCGTTTCCCAGCTGCCGCCAACTCCCGCAGCACCTCGTCGGTGCGCGGGCCGATCCACTTGACCGGTCCCACCCGGCTTTGCCAGGCCAACCGGTGTTCGGGCACGGCCGCACCCAGCTTCGCGACCACGCGCGCGACGGTCTCTTTCGTTTGAGCCACGTACGGGTCGCCCGATTCGGCCAGTCGCCGGGGGATCCCGTGCGCGGAGAAGAGCACGACCGCCTCGTCGCGCCGAGCCGGGGGGATTTGGGCCAGCCCCTCACGCGCACGCCTGGCGCAGGCGCGGATGTAGTCGGGGTGATCGTGAAAGGAGCGAACGATGCGCAGGGCGGGAGCTGCCGGGCTCCCAAGGCCGGCACCAGCGCCGGCACCAGCACCGGGGGCAGCGCCGGGACCAGCACCGGCCGCAGCGCCGGCCTCCGGGCGGGCAGCGGCTTGCTTGGTTGCCGACACGCGCTGGCGCTTCCAGGCCCGTTCCAGATCCAGCAGGCTCGATCCGGTGGTGGCGTGACACTCCTGAGGGTAGAGTGGGATCACCACGATTTCGTCGCAGCCTTCCGCGGCCAGCTCGGCCAGGGCCTCGGCGGCGCGCGGCGGCGCGTAACGCATGGCCACCCGGACGACGTGATGGCGCGCCCCCTCGTCCCCGCGTGAGGCGGGTGCGTTGATCCGCTTGGCCAGGGCAGCGGCCTGGCGCAGCGACCAGTCGAGCAAGGGGGACTTCCCCCCGATCTGGTCGTAGCGCTTGCGCACCGCGGGGGTCCGCGCGCCGGCGATCATCCGCGCCCAGAGGCCTTGCAGCAGGGGACCGCCTGGGAAGGTGATGATGTCCCGGTCGCGAAACAGCTCGAGCAGGAAGGGCTTCACGTCCTCCGGCGACCAAGGCCCGCCCATGTTGAGCAGGATCACGCCGCGTCGCGACCGGCTTCCCGCGGAGGAGGTCGGCGCGTCCTGGGCAGGGTTGCCGCCCGGGCCCGCGTCGCCCGCCCCAATCTGGCCGCGGCGCTCGCGCGCTCGGCGCTCTCGCTCCCGCCGGCGGGCCCGCTCTTCGGCGGCCTTCTCGCTCCATTCCAGACGCTGTTCGAGGTCGATCCTGGCCATGTGCGTGCCTCTCGGTCTACACCGTCCGCGAGAAGACGGGCCGGTCTCCCCGCTTCTCGCGCAGGTAGGGGTCGAAGATCATGCAGATGTTGCGAATGAAGAGCCGGCCCAGCGGGAGGACGTCCACCCCATGGCTGGACACCTCGGCAAAACCCTGTTCGGCGGCCCCGCCGGGCTCGCTCAGCTCCGCCAGTTCCCGGGCGAAGTAGTCCTCGAAATCGATGCCGAACTCGGCTTCGGCTTCCGTGGCGTCGACGCGGAAGTTGCACATCAGCTCACGGATCACCTTGGCGCGGATCGCATCGTCCCGGGTCAGCACGTAGCCGCGTTCGATGGGAAACCGCCCGGCGCCTAAGGCTTCGTAGTAGCGCGGCAGCTTCTTGGCATTCTGAGCGAAGGCGCCCTGCACCGATCCGATCGACGAGACTCCCAGGCCCAGGAAATCCGCGGCCTTGTGCACGGTGTAGCCCATGAAGTTGCGGTAGAGCGTCCGATTGGCCGCGGCGCGGCCCATGTCGTCTTCGGGCAGGGCGAAGTGATCCATCCCGATCTGCAGATAGCCGGCGCCCAGGAACGCCACCAGGGCTTCGGTGAACAGCGAGAACTTGACCTCGCGTTCGGGCAGTTGGGATTCGATCAACTTACGCTGATTGCCACGGATCCAGGGCACGAAGGCGAACGAGTAGACGGCCACCCGCTCCGGCCGCATACCGATCACGGTATCGAGCGTCTGCCGGAAGGCGGCTGGCGCCCAATATTCGCGCCTGTTCCGCGAATAGAGAGGTGGAGTCAGCGATTCCTTTCTTGCGCCCGACGGCAAGCTAGAATTGCGGCAGGGTGTGCGCACCCGACATTCCTCCTTAACCCCTCCGACCGAGCAGGAGAGTCCCGTGATGAACCCGAGTGAACGAGCCCGGCTTGTGGCCGCCGTCGCCATGGTGGCGGTAGCCCTATTGGCGGTTCCCTATTTCATCTGGTTCGAGTGCCGGATCGACGTGCCGGCCCGGCACATGGCTGTTCTGATGAAGAAGACGGGAACCGACATTCCCAACCAGGACGAACTGGCCCCCGACGCCCAGCACAAGGGCATCCCGCCCGAGGTGCTCGCCGAGGGACGTTACTTCTACAATCCCTACAACTGGGCCTGGCAAGTGCTTCCGCAAATCGAGATTCCGCAGGGCAAACTCGGCGTGCGGGTGCGTTTGTACGGCGAGAACACGCCGCCGGGTGAGGTGATTGCGTGGGAAACGGGCCAGAAAGGGATCGTACCCGACGTCTTGCGGGCGGGCCGGCATGCGATCAATGCCTGGGTCATCGGGCAACCCATGCCGGCCGGGCGCGATTTCTTCGCCGAGCACATCGAATTGCACGACCCGGTCACCGTGCCCGCCGGGTTCAAAGGCGTGGTGACGAACCTTTCGGCCCCCATGCCCGACGATCC
>CAZZIF010000328.1:0-1546 GCA_964654025.1 uncultured bacterium | reverse complement strand
CTGGTCGACTGCCGCAGCCAGCGGTTCAACCTTTCCGAGAGCGGCCGCATGGGCTTCCCGTCGAAGGACGGATTCTTTGTCGCCCTGGACGGCATTATCGAGTTCCGCGTAAAGCCGGAAGAGGCGGCCAGCGTTTTCGTGACGTACAACGACGCTACGAAAGGCGAGGGCATCCACGACGCGATTATCCGGAAGATCATTGTGCCCAACGCGCGGTCATTCTGTCGGCTGCGCGGTTCGAATAATTCGGGGCGCGAGTTCATTTCGGGCGAAACGCGCACGCAATTCCAGATCGATTTTCAGCAAGCCATGGCCGACAAATGCGGTTCGCAGGGCGTTGAGGTCATCCAGGCGCTTATTACCCGAATCCGGCCGCCGCAACAAATCGCCGAGCCGGTGCGCGAGCGCCAGATCGCGCTGCAATTGGAGGAGCAATACCAGCGGCAGATTCTTCAACAGCAGTCGGAGCAGGAATTGGCCGTCGAGAAGGAGATGGTCAACCAAAAGAAAGCGCTTGTCACGGCCGACCAGGAGGTGGTCAAGGTGGTGGTGGACGCACAGCGGGAGCAGGAGGTGGCCCTGATCGAGGCCAACCAGCGGCTCAAGGTGGCCGAGTTCCAACTGCAGGCGGCCGAAGACCAGGCAGCGGCCACGGTGGCCATCGGCAAGGCGGAAGCCGAGGTGATCCAGTTCGACAACGAGGCTGAGGCGGCCGGCTGGCGGCGCTCGGTCGAGGCGTTCGGCGGCGACGGCGACGAGTTCGCCCGTTGGGTCCTGTTGAAGAAGATCGCCCCCGCCTTCCGCAGCATGATGGTCAACACGGCCGACAGTCCGCTGATGGACCTGTTCAACACGTACCAAGACAAACTACAGCCCACGGCGGAAGACCAATAGTCAAACCATGCCTGGAGACTGGCCCGCTTTCGCGGCACCGTTCCCCCGCGTTGAGCAAGCGTCGGGTGAAGGCGCGAAAACGGGACGGTTCCCCTGGTCCAACGCACACTCAGCACAGGCAAAACGGAGACTGATCGATGCGATACGTTCAACTGACCGGTTCGATAATTGTACTCGTGCTGCTGCTCGCCGGTTTGTTCGGCATGTTTCACTGGACGGTGAACCGCGTGTACGTGGAGCCGGGGCACAGCCTGATGCTGCGGTACAAGGGGCCGCTGCTGGGCAGGGCGAAGTATGCCGAGGCGGGCCAATTTGCCGAGGAGGGCGAAGTGGGCGTGCTCGAGCGATTGCGCGGCCCGGGCCGCCACTTCTATTGCCCCGTCTGGTGGGAACGCACCGTCGTGCCCGACCGGGTCGTTCAGCCGGGCCACGTGGCCGTCGTGACCAGCAAGTTGGGCGCGCCCCTGCCACCCGGCGAATTCCTCGTCGATGGCGACCTGGGCGATACCCGGCACAAGGGCATCCTGCGCAAGGTCTACGGCCCCGGCCGATACCGGGTGAATCCGTACGCCTACGAAATGGAGGTCATCGACACCCAGATCCAGACCGTCGGTACCCAGGTGAAGCACTCCGGCTGGGTCGATATTCCCAC
>CAZZIF010000327.1:3918-4808 GCA_964654025.1 uncultured bacterium | reverse complement strand
CTTCGTGCGTGGAGCGCTACTTACGGGCCGTTCTTCCGAACGATCTGCCACCGATCACCTCGGTCGAACTGTCCCATGCGGGGCTTTTCAACTTGGGTGAGCACACGGATCGGTGGAAGCCGTTCGAGTCCACTCAACACGTCGCGCTGGATCCTCCTGGGTTCGACTGGGACGGCCGGATTCATCTCTTTCCGGGATGCACGGCCTTTGTGCGCGACGCCTACCTCCACGGACAGGGAACTCTTCTGGCCACTCTGTGGGGCTGGATCCCTCTGGCGCGGCAATCAGGGAGCGGAGAGATCGCCCACGCGGAGCTCATGCGATTTCTGGCCGAGGCCGTCTGGTATCCCTTCGCGCTGCTCCCCGGAAACGCCGTACGCTGGGAGCCCGAAACCGAGAAGACGGCCCTGGCGCATCTGCGGCATGGTTCGACAACCGCATCTCTTCGCTTCCTCTTCGACGAAGCCGGCCTGGTACATACCGTGCAGGCGCGCAGCCGCGCGAGGATGCAGGCAGAGAAACTGGTGCCGACGGCGTGGGAAGGGCGATGGTGGGACTACCAATCTCATCACGGTGTGCGGATTCCTCATGCAGGCGAGGTCGCCTGGATCCTGCCCGAGGGACGCAAGCCCTACTGGCGTGGCCGTCTTGAGTTCATTCGCTACGGCGCCTGAGCGTCACGGCCGGCGAACGCTGCGCGGAACCCCTTTCATGAGAAGCAGATGAGCACCTGCTCGCACGCAACTCACCATCATCTCCTCTGACGGGTGCTCGGAGGTACTCGGTCGTGCCGGGGTGGTTGCGTGCCCGGGGTAGTTGCGGCCCGGGTAGTTGCGGCCCGGGGTAGTTGCGTGCCGGGGTGGTTGCACGCAGAGGCAGCGCTTCGTTCG
>CAZZIF010000327.1:0-3908 GCA_964654025.1 uncultured bacterium | reverse complement strand
GACGGGTTCTCGGACGTACTTGGTCGTGCAGAGGTGGTTGCGTGCAGACGTGGTCGCGTGCCGAGGTGGTCGCGTGCCGAGGTGGTCGCGTGCCGAGGTGCTTGCGTGCCGAGGTGGTCGCGTGCCGAGGTGCTTGCGCGCAGAGGGGGCGCTTCGTTCGGATCGCGTTATGCTATACTGCATCCAGTTTCCTGTGCCGTAACGAATGCAGGTCGACCGCCGCGAGCGAACAACACACCAAGGACACACCAAGGAGGCCGCCATGGATGCCGAGTCCTCCCAGAAAAGCAGCAGCCTTACCTCCATGCCCGACATCACCGAGGTGCGGGTCACACGACGCGACGAGGTGAAGCTCAAGGCCTTCGTCAGCGTCACGTTGAGCGATGCGCTCGTCATTCGCGATCTGAAGGTCATTCAAGGCCGCGAACGTCTCTTCCTGGCGATGCCTTCTCGTCCCGGGAAGGACGGATCCCATCAAGACATCGTCCACCCCATCTGCCGGGAATTCCGCAAGAAGCTCGAAGAAGCCGTGTTGGACGCCTACTTCCACAGCCCTCCACGCGCATTGAGCAAACATCGCGACTAGATGCGCGTCGCGACTAGATGCGCGTCGCGACTGGATGCGGGCCGCGGCTGAACACGAATCGCGGCTGGATACCGACCGCGACCCGATACCGCTTGAAAACCAAGCTGCCACCGGGGCAAGTTCCATGGGTGCGCAAGACACAGAATCGAGCCAGCACAGGCGGGAGTGAACCCGGATGCACGGGTTTGAGCCAGCACAGGCGGGAGTGAACCCGGATGCACGGGTTTGAGCCCAAACACGCGGGAGCGACTCTGGACGCACGGGTTTGAGCCTGAACGGATGAGATTCGCGTAGGAGAACCGGATGCAGCTTTCGTATGGCCAGGATCCCGACCTCTCCCCGGCCGTGTTCGCGCTCCTGGAGCAGGTGTTCCCCGGACTCGAAAAGGCCGCCGCGCAGATGCGCGCCTGGGAGGCGGTCTGGGAGGCGGTGTCGACTCCCTACCTCGTCTATGAAGGCTCCCGGGTCGTGGCACATGTTGGGGTGATCGACCTTCCGCTCATCGTCCAGGGACGGCGCGTCCAGGCCGGGTCGGTGCACGCGGTCGCGACGCATCCGGATCGGCGTCGCCAAGGCCTCTACCGGCGCCTCATGGACGAGGTTCTCGAAGCAGCGCCTTCGCGGTACGACCTTCTCCTCTTGACCACGGAGAATCCCGAGTACTACGAGCCATTCGGCTTTCGATACGTGCCCGAGAACCGCTTCGAAGTCGACGTCGCGCACCAGGGACACGCCGGGCGTCTCCGTACGCTGGATCTCGCCGATGCTGATGATCGCTTGTTGCTCAGAAGACTGGTCCAGCAGCGGACGCCGGTTTCACGGGTGGTTGGGATTGCCGATGCGCATCAGGACGATGCCGGCTACACCGTATTCTGTTTCAACGAGGGCTTCCGCACGCTTCTGTATGCGGAAGAGCTGAACGTGGCTCTTGCCCTGCAGGTGACCGGAACGCAACTCGATCTCTTCGACATCGTGGGACCAGCCATCCCCAGCGCGGAACAGCTCCTGAGCGTGATCGAGTCTCCCATCGACCGGATACGGTTCCACTTCACACCCGATCGCATCTGCCCCCAGGCGCGAGCCATCCGGCACGTCCCCGACTACGGCGGCCCGTCCTATCTGATGGTCCGAGGGCGGTTCGCAGCCGAGACCGACCCCTTCGCCCTTCCGCGCACGGCTCGCACCTGAGGACGCCGGAACGATCAAACCCGGGAAGCATCTGGCGCCTCCAACGACCGGACCCGAGGGAGACCACGTCCCAGCACCCGCGCCGCATCGTGGTCTTCGCGAAGCCGGACTAGTCGCGGCTCCACAGAAACTGAGGGCGTCCCTCGTGATTCCACATCTGCTGCATTTTGAGACCGAACACGCTCTCGACGACTTCGCTGGTAAGTGTTGCTTCCGCCGCGCCGGCGCCGACGATGCGTGTGTCGTTCAGCAGCCACACATCGTCGCAGAACGAAGCCACCAGATTGATGTGATGATCGGCCACGAGCACGGCTCGATTGGCGTCATGGGCCAGACGTCTCAGGTGGGCGTAGGTTTCCTGTTGAAACCGGAGGTCTAGGCTTGCTACCGGCTCGTCCAGCAGGAACACGGAGGCATCTTGTGCCCACGACCGCGCGAGCAAGACGCGCTGGCGCTCGCCCCCGCTGAGGCTGGCCAACCGGCGATTGCGGAGCGTCTCCAGATCCAGCAGCGCGATGGCGCGATCGATCGCCTGTCGATCGAGCCCGCGCAAGGACTGGACCGGCCCGACCCACGGATAGCGTCCCAAGGCCACGGCCTCGGCCACCGTGACCTCGAAGCCGATGTCGCTGAACTGCGGCACGAGTGTCAACCACCGGGCGATCTCGCGCCGGCGCAGCTTGCCGATCGGCTCTCCTTGCAGCGTGACCTCACCCGAGCGCAGCGGCAGGATCCCACTGAGCGCGTGCAACAACGTCGTCTTGCCCGAGCCGTTCGCGCCGATCACCGCGGTGAGCTTACCGGACCGAAGATCACAATCGATCTCGCGCAGGACGAGATGATCGTCATACCCGGCAGACAAACCGCGCGCGACGAGAGCCGCCTCGCCGCCCCCTCGATGATCCCCGGACCCCACTCTCGATCGAACCTTTCGACGACGGCTGTCGATCCGTCGTTCTGAGCCTCAATCCGTCGTGCCGAAGTCCACTCTCGGCGCGCTCTGCGCCTCGGCCGGAGCTTCGTACAACTCGGCGCGCTCGAACCCGAACAGCCCCGCGATGAGGTTGCCCGGAAACATCCGAATGGCCTTGTTGTACGCTCTCACCACCTCGTTGTAGCGCCGCCGTTCCACGGCAATGCGATTCTCGGTCCCCGCCAACTCATCCTGCAGGGCCATGAAGTTCTGGTTCGACTTGATCTCCGGATAGCGCTCCACGACCAGCAGCAGCCGGCTGAGCGCGGAGCTGAGTTGCTGGTTGGCGGAGATCTGTTCAGGGATCGTCGTGGCGCCGCCGACCTTCGAGCGTGCCTCGGCCACACCCAGGAAGACATCCTGCTCCTGCTGGGCAAACCCCTTGACGGTCTCGACGAGATTCGGAATCAGATCATAGCGGCGTTGAAGCTGGTTCTCTACCTGAGCCCACTGGGTCTTGACATCTTCATCCAGACTGACGAGTTGATTGCGGTAGCCTACCATCCAGGCCAGCAGGCCAATGGCAATCACCACAACAAGACCCAAGACGATCAACGCGATGATGGCAGGACGCCTCATGCTGTCCTCCTATTGATCGGCCAAAGAGGCCGTTACGGTACCCCCACGATCCGCCCAGGTGGTCAGGTGCTCGATCGCGTCCACGTAACGCACGAGCAGGTCGCCGAGTTCTTCCTTGGACGGGGCCTTCTTGTCGGTGCGCACTCGCGCCAGACGATGAAACAGCGACGCGTCGATGCCAAAGGCGCTTCCCGCGCCTTCGATGAGATCGTGATCCCACAGGCCATGGGGCCTTCCGGCCACGAAGAGCAGACCCTGGAACACGGCCGTGAAGGCCGGCAGCGATGCGCGGATCAGCTCGTGCATGCGATCCCGTTTCCCCCCGCAGTCGACCAGCCCGGCTCGCAGGTGCAGCAGATTCCCGCGCAGCTCCCGCTCGCACTGGAGCCTCACCGCTTCGGTGGCGAAGGAGAGCTGCACAATCGGATCGGTGCCGTGCACGACGCGATAGGCGTTCTTCATCGACAGAAACTCCAACGGGTAGGAGTCGAGCGCCAAGGGCACGTTGTCGCTGCGCATGAAGACCGGCGTCGCGATGCGCGCCTTCGCCCACTTCTTCGCCCGCGGCTGCAAGGCCACCAG
>CAZZIF010000326.1:0-4815 GCA_964654025.1 uncultured bacterium | reverse complement strand
AGGAATGCGTGACGAAGGGATGCGTGGATGAAGGTCATTCTGGCCGGGCAGAATCTCGACCAATCCATCGTCGCGCGCTTTCGCGCCTACCTCGAGCAGCGGGCTGCAGCGCCTCCACCACCGTCGTCAGAACACCGGTCCTTACGCGGACTGGATCCGCAGAGCCTTTCACCCGAGACCCTGTCGGCCGCCTATGCGCGCATCAGCCGTGATCCACATCCGATTCCCGATCTGCGCGCGCAAGCCATCGCCGATGTGACCGCCGCCAGGAAGTCGAACCAGCGCATCATCTTCGGCTTCGGCCACGCGAGTGTGGCCGAACACGCCGTGTTCAACCTGGATATTCTGGACATCTCGCGGATTGCGATGGAAGCGCTCGAGAGTTCTCGTCTGGCGTCCTACACCGAAAAATCGCAGCGCTACATCACGCTGGATCGTGACTACGTGGTTCCAGAGGAAGTCGCCGCCGCCGGCTTGGAGCGCCAGTTTCGCGAGCTGGTCCGCAAGCAACAGGACCACTATCAAACGGCGCACGAGCGGCTCTTGGCACTCTACCAGCAGAAGCACCCCGACCAGTGGGAGAAGCGCAGCGGGCGGCGAGCCCTCGAAGGCGCCGCCAAAGAAGACGCCCGCTATTTCCTTTCCCTGGCGACCACCGCGCAGGTGGGCGTGACGATGAACGCCCGAACCCTGGAAGCGACGGTGCGCCGCCTGGCAGCCGATCCCCTCCAGGAGTGCCGCCACCTGGCCGAGGCCATTCACGCCGCCGTCATCGAGGCGGCCCCCTCCCTGGTCCGCTACGTCGAAGCCAGCGAATACCGGCGGGAAACACCTCCGGCCATCGAACACTGGGTGTGCAGCCGATGGCCCGACAATGCCCCCGCCGAGAAGGAGTCGGACTCCGAGAGCCGGCCGGCCTCGCGGTTGGTTTTCGCAACACCGAACGGTGACGACATGCTGCTGACGGCCCTGGTGGCCGGAAGCTGTGGGCGCAGTTGGGCCGACGCCGAAGGCTGGGTAGCCTCACTCGACCAGGACGGCCGGCGTGAACTCGTGCTCGAGAGCCTGCGCCGTCTGGATGAGCATGCCACGATCCTGCGCCAGTTCGAGATTCCCGAGTTCACGTTCGAACTCATCGCGAGCGCCTCTTGCTTCGCTCAACTCAAACGTCACCGGCTGGCAACGCTTCTCCCCCAGCCGTACGAGCCGGCGCTGGGCGTGACGATCCCGCCCGCGTTCCGTGAAGCTGGCCTGCTCGGTGAGTACCGCGATGTCTGCGCGCACGCCGAAAGCCTGGCCGAGCAGATCCGCTCCCGCCATCGCGATGCGGCCGCCTACATCCTGACCAACGGCCACCGCCGGCGCGTGATCTTCAAGGCCAATGCCCGCGAGCTCTATCACCTCGCGCGGCTTCGTCTGGATGCCCATGCTCAATGGGACATCCGTCATCTGTCCGAGGAGATGATCGGCCTCGCGCGCAAGGCACTCCCTCTGACCATGCTCATGGCCTGCGGCAGGGACCAGTTCTCCGAGCACCGCCGCCGCGTGCTCAGTTCCTGACCGCAGTTCCCGCGCCGTGCGCCGCCGCCGGTGCGACCTTCCACGGCAACGGCCCGCGGCCGCGTCCCCAAGTGATCGTCTGACGGATAAAGACGACGGCACGTTCAGCGAGAACGTAGAAGGTGGGCAGCACGATCAAGGTCAAGACCGTGCTGGTGGCCAGGCCGCCCATGATGGCCCTGGCCAGCGGGTAGTAGTACCCTCCGGCCATGTCTGCCCGACCGAGGGCCAGTGGAGTCAGGCCCAGAATCGTCGTGGAGGCCGCCATCAGGATGGGACGGAAGCGGTCGCGGCAGCCCTCGAGAATGGCATCCTCGCGGCCGCGCCCCTTGCGACGCAGGTTGTTGATGTGGTCGACCAGAACGATCCCATTGTTCACCACGAGACCGACCAGAATCACGATCCCGATCATCGCCATGATGTTGAACGGCGTGTTCGACACCATGAGCGTCCAGATCACACCCAGCGCCGCGAATGGGATGCACAACATGATCACCAGCGGATGCAGCAGCGACTCGAACAGCGCCGCCATCAGCAGATACACACAGCAGAGAGCCAGGAGAACGTTGATGAGCATCTCGTTCTGCTCGGCGGCCTCCTCCTGCAGCTGTCGGCTGAAGGACCAGCTGTAGCCCGAGGGCAGATCCAGCGTATTCATCACACGCTCCACCCGGTCCTGGAGCGCACTGTAGTTGTCGCCTTCGTAAGATCCCCGAACGGTGATGGCCGTCTTCTGCTGCTCCCGGTGGATTCGCTGCGCCCCCTTGCCCATCTCGAACCGCGCAATCTGGCCCAGGAGAATCGGCCGGCCGTCGCGATAGCTGATCGGCAGACGGGCGAGATTGTCGATATTGCGCCGGTCGGAGGGCTCGAGCACGATGTCCATGTCGATCTCGCGGGTCTCTCCTTGGAACTCGCGCAACGGGATCCCGCGGAATGTCAGGCCCAGGATGCTCGCCAGGGTACGCGAATCGACACCGAAACGGCCACCCTGTTCCCGATCGAGAACCACCCGCACCTCGTCGGCGCCCTCCTGGATGTCGGTCCGCACATCCTCCAGATCATCGAGCGAACTCAAGCGCCGGTGCGCTTCCTCGGAGATCTCGGTCAGTAGCTCGGTGTCTTCGCCGAACAGGGTCACCGCCATGGTCTTGGCTCCCTGACCCGACTCCTCCTCGGTCCCGAAACGGTACGTCACCCCCGCGATCTCGGGCAGGCCCTCCCGAAGGAACTCCCGCATCTGCTTGACCTGGTCGACCGACAACGGGTCTTCCTTCGGATAGATGAGCGCGAAAGAAGCATTGTTGTCGTAGTACCAGCAATAGACCGACTCGACCCCGTGGCTATCCCGCAGCGGCAGCAGAAACTCCTCGAGCTCGAGAACACGATCGTGAACGGCGTAGAGGTTCGTGTTGTCGCTGAACTCGAGCCAGAACTCGACTTCACTGCGCTTGACGCCGCGGTCACCCATGACCTCGGGCTCGAAACCCGTCGCCTTCATGGCCATGATGGTGACCACGATGAACAAGGGGATGAATACGAGCCCGGTCCGCATCGGGTGCGCGATCGCCGTCCAGCGGAGCATGCGCAAGTATCCGTTCCGCAAAGCGGTCAACCAGCGACCTTCGTTCGGGACCGCGTTCGGGGCTGCGTCCGGGGCTGCGTCCGGGGCCGTGTTCGAGGCTTCGTTCGAGACCGCGTTCGGGGCCGCGTTCGGCGACGCAATCTTCTTTGCCCGGGCACGCACCGTGCCTTGACTGCCCTGGCCCTCGAGCGGGGTACGGGCCGCCAGCATGGGCACCAGCGTCAAGCAGATCAGGAGCGAGAAGACCAGGGTGACCGAGATCGTGATACCCACCTCGCTCATCCAGACCATGATCTCGTTCGTGTTCGAGAGCACGATCGGCGCGAAGACAATGATCGAGGTCAGGGTCGAGGCGGTCACCGCCATGCCCACCTCGCGGGCGCCCAGCCTGGCGGCCTCGGGTGCGGAGAGGCCCTGCTCCTGCTTGCGGAAAATCGACTCCAGGACAACGATCGCATTATCGACCAGCATTCCGACCGCGAGCATGAGCCCCATCATGGTGAGCACGTTGAGCGAGCGATCCGTCAGATACAGGAACACACAGGCCGAGATCACGCAGAAGGGCATCGCCACCGAGGCGATCAGCGTGTTCCTCATGCGCCGCAGAAACAGGTAGATCACCACCACCGCCAGCAGCGATCCGATCAGCCCGGCCTGAAAGACGCTTCGCAATGAATTGCGAATCTGCTCAGCCTGATCGAAGAAGAAGATCACGTTGATGCCCTCGAGCACCGGATCGCGGCGGATCTCCTCGAGCACCGCGTGGATGCCTTCCGACACCTCCACGATGTTGGCGCCCGAGGCCTTCTGAACCTCGATCGCGATCGCCGACTCTCCATTGAGGCGGCGCAGATAGCCGTAGGAGGGCTCACTGTAATCGACCGTAGCGATGTCACGCAGCCGCAGCCCGCTGGGAGAGACCTGCAGATCCTCGAGCTCATCGAGTGACCGAAACTGCCCGAGCGTACGTACGGTCACGCGCTGGTCGCCGTCGACCACCCGGCCCACCGACATGTCGATGTTGTTTGCGTTCAGGAGTTCGAAGAGGCGTTCGATGTCGATGCCGTGGGCGATGATGCTGTCCAGGTGCAGGTAGATGCGAATGCTCTTCGGGTTGATCCCGCCGACCTCGACGCGGCCGACGCCCTCGACCCTGCGCATCGGATTGATCACGCGGCGCTCGAGCAAGTCGTAGGAGTTGGCCAGGTCACGGCCCGGGGCGCTGATGCGGCCCACCATGATCGGGATGTCATTCGAGTTGAAACTGAAGATGTAGGTGTCGTCCACGTCGTCGGGCAAGAGGGGCCGGACCTGTTCGAGCTTCTCCTTCACCTCCATGCGCAGGACGTCGACGCTGCGGCCGAAGTCGAAGAAGACGCCCACGAACACATCGTCCTCGTCGGTGTTCGAGAAGATGTGATTGACGTCGCCCAGCGTGGCCATGATCTCTTCAATCGGCCGCGCAATCTCCTTCTCGGCCTGGGCCGGGACGGCGTTCGGATAGGGCACGTAGACGCCGATGAAGGGGAAGTCCACCATCGGCAGGAAATCCATCTTGAGGCGCGTCAGACTCACCGCGCCCAGGACCAGTACGGCCAGGGTGATGACCAGCACGGTCACGGGCTTGCGCAGCGCGTGATCGGACAGACTCATCGTCTCCTCCCTGGGCC
>CAZZIF010000325.1:1169-4821 GCA_964654025.1 uncultured bacterium | reverse complement strand
AGGTTTCACAGTGGGCCTGGCGGTTGAAGCTTCAGGCCGGATCCTTCGCACGATTCGTCGGCCACAGGACGTGAACGTTCATTGAGCTCGGGGCCAGTTCGCGCAGCGCGGCGGCCCCGAGAATCGTCTCGGCCCAGTTGGGCAATGGGGCCTGTGGCCGCAGCTGCACGATGCTCTCCGGATCCAGATTCGCCAAGCGCCGACGCAGGTCCGAACGCGCCTGCTCGTGATTGCTCCAGATTGCGGCCGGCAGCGCCAGACGCACCATCGGCCGGCAAGGCTGCTCGATATGCAGCAGATCTCCAAGGCGCCCGCGGCCATCCTTCGTAGGCAGAAAACGCAGCAGCAAGAAACCCTTGGTCTCGTTCATCTCGGCAAAGGCCGTCTTCTGCAGCGACCCTGGGTAGATGACCGGGCAGGGCAAAGCGGCGCCGCTCAGATCCCGCGAGAGGATCTGATGGCGGTGAATGTGGCCCGAGAGGATCGCGGCGAAGGTGGACGGCAGCAGCGAGGCGGGGATCACGTCGCGCCCGCGGCGGAAGGTGAAGTCGTGCAGCCCCACCCGCGCTCCGGCGACGATCTGGTGCATGCAGAGAAGCCGGATGTCGGCCGGCGCGTGCAGCCATCCGGTCTGACGGACAACCGCCGGGAAGGTCCGCTGGAGGTTCTCATACAGGTACGGAAACCCGGAGACCGCCACACGGAGGCCCCGGATCTCGAAAGCGAAGGTGTCGGGGCGCCGGAAGATGTGAATGCCCTCATGCTGCCAGAGCACGCCATGGGGCACCTGGCCCCGTTCATGATTGCCCGGCGCCCACAGAAAGGGGATTCCCGCCTCGAGCAGCGGGGTGAGCGCGTCGCGTCCCGACTGCGCCACGGCAGCGTTGATGCGGCTGCGACAGTAGAGGTCTCCGCCATGGATGACCAGATCCACGCGCTCCTGGATGGCCACCTCGACCGCGCGCCGGTAGGCCCCGAGGAACTCGGGCCATCGCCGCCGCCGTTCGATGCGCGGACGGTGCGCGTAGTCGAGGCCGAGATGCGAGTCGGCCATCAGCAGGATGCGGATGCCATCGTCGTTCGGCATGGCTGCGGCTCATTCCTCCTCAGACCCAGGGCAAGATTCGGCGCAGGTGGCGCTCGGTCAACGGACGGTCCCGGCGAATCCACAGCCGCACCCGCCGGTCCTGCTGGACCAGGCGCCTGAGCTCGGTGCCGAATACCCGCAACCGCTCGTAGGTGCCGTAGTCGCGAAGGCCCGCCGGCTGCGCCGAAGCGACGTGCCTCGCATCCAGCCCCTCGGGCGTACCTGGCCGGTCCGGCCGGACGCAGGGAATGCCGGCGCGCGCCGGCGTGTGGGCGAGATGAATCGGTTGCCCGTGGTTCCAGACGACCACCCGTCCTCCAGCGCCGGGGCCGTCCGGATGTGCCCACCACAAGGCACCGTGGCCAAGATGGATCAACCATCGGCCGCGCCGCAACAGGTGGGCCGCGTGGGCCGGGATCCAGTCCAACAGATCCGTCAGCTCGGCCACATCGAGCGGGAGGATGCGCCGGCCACCGGTCGCCCCCACCTCCTCCCGGTCTCCCGTCTCCTCCCGGTCATCGGCATCTTCAGCGCCTTTCTCCTCCCCGGCGGCTTGTCCCTCCCTGCCAATGGCCACGTCGTCCACATCCTGCATCGTCTCGGCAAGCCGCTCTCGCCACAATCGGCGGCCACGGGCCAGCAAGCCGTCTACGGAGAGAGCCCGCTCTCCGCCCGCTTCCATGACGCGTTCTCGCAGATCCTCGATGGCCGGGCGCAGATCGACCAAATCGAAGGGAACGCCTTCGAGGCCAAGGTCGGCACGCAGGGACTCGAGGTCCCCGCACCGTTCACGCAGGGCGCGGCTCAATGCCAGGAGCTGGTACCCCAGATCGGCCATCGGGACCGGTCCAAGGGGATGATCCGGCGTCGCATTCGGCGTGACGGAGGCGAGATTCGGTGAAAGGTAGTGCAAGGTGCGGCCGCGATCGCGCAGTGCCCGGTTGTAGGGCGGATCGAGCCGCTTGATTTCGTCGGTCTCGAGAAGCGCCGCTTCCAGGGCGGACCCGGTTTCGGTGACCGACACGTCGCGGGCCTGGGAGACCAGCTCGAGCAGTCGATCGGCGGCCCGGCGCTTGCGGTAGTAACTGTTGACCCGGTGGCGCAACGAGGTGGCTTTGCCGACATAGAGCACGTCACCACTGCCGCTCAAGAAACGGTACACCCCGGGCCGCTCGCTCAACGCCAGACGCCTCTCCCGCGGCAGGGGATACCGGTAGCGCGTTCCCCGCGCGGGAGGACGGCGTTTCAAGAAGCCGAGGAGGTCATCGAGGGTGGTGACCTTCTCGGTCTCGGCCAGTAGGCGAACGAGCCCGCGCCAGACGACCATGGTCGCCTCGAGGTGGTCGCGGGCACGCTTGCGCTCGGTCAACGGCGTACCGAAGTAGCCGGCGAGCGCGTGGAGGCCGCGCCGAGGTAGATCGGGAAGAAGCCGCCGCGCGATCTGATGCGTGCACAGGAAGCGCAGGGGAAAAGGCGCGGAGCCTTCGAAGGCGGTGTGCAGCTCTTCGAGAAAGCCCTCCTCGAAGCGGGCGAAGTGGGCGACTGTCCAGATGGGAGGCGCGGCAGGGTTCGCTTCGCCGTAGACATCGGCACGAAATCGCGCCCACAGGCTGTGCCGTGACAGGCCGCGTGTGCGCAGGTCCTGGTCGCAAATGCCGGTCAGGCGCGCGATGGGCGCGGGTACGGTATTGCCGCGCGGTAGGCGGACGAGGTGAACCATCGGATCGGCATGAATGCGCGCCCAGGCCAGCTCGATGATGTGACCCTGTCGCGGGTTGGCGCCCGTGGTCTGACAGTCGACCAAGACGACCGGCAATGTGGCAAGCTTCTGGTTCATTCCTACCTCGCGCTCTTCAAGGATACGCGACGAGGAAGCCGGGCAACAGAGCCATCCGCTCCGAACCAACCGGGCCGGCCGGGCGCGCGCGCGCGAGAGAGAGGGATGAAATCGCCGGTCCACAGCAACGGCCCGGTGATTTCTCGCCGGGCCGCTGATGCGGTTGAGGTCAGTAGGGTCTTGGGAGAGAGACTGCCTCATGCCACCGCGCGCCGGCAGGCACGCGGGAGACATCGTGTGTAGCGTTACTGAACGTTCTCAGCCGTCGAGGCGTTCGTTTGCCCCTCGTGGTTGGTGTTCAGATGAAATGCGACCATCTGGTCGAGCGCATCGCTCGGAATCTCGACCAGCTCGGCCCGCATGGGAATGATGTCGTTGCCTCGCTTGGCCGTGAAACGGATCTTCTTGCCCGGCTTGAACTCGGACTTCATGAAGGAGTCGAGCTGGTCGCGGTACTGGGGCGCCGCGCTGATGCCGTTGACGGAGGTGATTACATCACCAGCCTGCAAGCCAGCCGCGGCCGCCGGGCTGGCGGCATGCACGCGGGTGACGGTCGGCCCGGCGTCACAGCCGGCCAGATCCATCTCGACACCGAACCACCCGTGGGTCTTGTAGTAATCGCGGATCTTCGCCGAGCAGGTGCTGGCGTCGAGATCGCAGGAGCCGGCGCTGGCCTTCTGCATCTGGGGGCAGCTGGAAGGGCAAGCCGAAGCCTTCTGCATCTCGAT
>CAZZIF010000325.1:0-1069 GCA_964654025.1 uncultured bacterium | reverse complement strand
CACGTCGCCGGGCAGGCCGAAGCCTTCTGGATGGTCGTGCAGTCCGAAGCGGTCGCGGAAGCCTTCTTCACAGTCGCGCAATCCGCGGAGGTCGCGGAAGCCTTCTGCACCTCGGTGCAACTCGAGGCGCAATCCTTCTCCGCGCTGGCCGACTTGGCGGAGCTGCAAGATCCGGCCTGGGCGATCGGGGCCGTCAGTAACGCGGCAATACCCAGGGCTGCCAGGACGAACAGGGCGTTCTTACGGAGCGTCATGTCTGTATCCTCCTCCATGCCCATGTGGGCAATGCGTCGAACTAGGTAACTCGATCTCGAAGCGTTGTCCGGGTACACAGGGCCAGAGCACCGTGGGTTCCGTGGGAAGTGGCGCAGATCGAACTATCTAACTTGTTGCCTGGGCAACTAATATGCGTCTTGTCGCTGGAAGTAGTCACGCGTGGCGCGGACCACGGCCGGAGACAGCAGAAGCGAGCTCACGAGGGTGGGGATGGCCATCAGGGCGAAGGCGGTGTCGAGGATGTTGACGACGGTATCCTGCGTCCACATTGCGGCGAAGGCGAGACTGACGATGTAGACATAGACGTACTTGCTGCCAAAGCGGAAGCCGAACAGGTACCGGGAGCATTTCAAGCTGTAGTACGAGTAGGACACCATCGTGGAGATCGAGAACATAAGGATCACCAGATGAAGCACATAGCGGCCTAGGCCTGGCATCGCCTTCTCGAAGGCATTGACCGTCATCACAACACCGTCTTCTGCAACCGGCACCCCGGAGGCGAGAATGACGAGCGCGGTGAGCGTGCATATGATGTGCGTGTCGAAGAACGGGCCCAGCATGGCGATCAGGCCCTCACGCACCGGCTCGGCGGTCTTGGCAGCGCCGTGCGCCATGGGAGCGGTGCCGATCCCAGCCTCGTTGGAGAACGCCGCCCGCCGGACACCGGTGATCAGCACTTCGCGGAAGGCGATGCCCGCACCTCCGCCGACCAGAGCCTCACCGCCAAACGCCGAGGTGACGATCGAACGCAGGATGCCCGCCGTGATCAGCAGGATGACCAGGGGCAGGCCCC
>CAZZIF010000324.1:2037-4826 GCA_964654025.1 uncultured bacterium | reverse complement strand
CCGGATGCCTCCGCCTCGACCGAGACCGGTGAGACCTCTGCCACGCAGGCCGACAGCACGGCACAGACTCCGAAGAAGAAGGGCTTCCTTGCCAACCTCTTCGGAGGTGGCGGCGACGAAGAGGCCGAGGAGGAAGAGGAGGTCGTGCCGGTCGAGATAGCCACGGTCACTGTCAAGGACATGCCCGCCTATCTCGGCACGACCGCGACACTGGAGCCCGAAAAGGCCGCCGAGGTGTTGACCAAGATCAGCGGCGAGGTTCAGGCCATTCTCGTCGAGGAAGGCGACTGGGTGGCGCAAGATCAGGTTCTCGCACGCCTCGACGGCAGGGCTCAGCGGGTCAGTCTCCAGGAGACGAAGGCCCGCTGCCGGGCGATCGAGCTCGATCTCGAGCGGATCCGCAAGCTGTTCGACCAGGACCTGGCCAGCGAGAAGGGTCTGCACGATGCGCGCTACGCCTTCGAGGAAGCCGAGGCACAGAAGCAGGCCGCCGAACTGCAGCTCGAGTACACCGAGATCAAGGCCCCCTTTGCCGGGGTCATCGCGGAACGATTCGTCGACCCCGGCCAGACCGTTGCCGAGGGCACCGAGCTGTTCAGCATCGTGGATCAAACGCCTCTGCTTGTGCGCATCCACCTGCCCGAGCGACAGGCGCAGCGGATTGCACCGGGACAGACGGTGGTGATCAGTCCCGACACGGACCCCGACGCGCGGGTACCCGGCCAGGTCGTGCGCATCGCGCCGATCGTGGATGCCCGGACCGGCACGGTCAAAGTGACCTGCGAGGTCGATGCCAATGACTACCGCCTTCGCCCCGGCTCCTTCGTGCGCGTCAACGTGCAAACCGATCTGCGCGAAGGGGTCATGGTCATTCCCAAACGCGCCCTCGTGTCCGAAGGCGCCGAGACCTTCGTCTTCCGGGCCGTGGCCGACACGGTGAGCCAGGTTCCGGTGACCACCGGCCTGACCAATCACACGCACATTCAGGTCACCGCCGGACTGGAAGCCGGCGACCGCGTCGTCACGGTGGGCCACGGCGCCCTGAAGACCGGCGCGCGCATCCGTGAGGTCGTCGAGCCGCCCGCCGCGGTGGCGGACTCCTCACCGGGCTACTAACGCCGAGGGCACAGACACCCATGAAACTCGTGGAAGGATCGATGCGACGGCCGGTGACGGTGATGATGATCACCGTGGCGGCCGTGCTCTTTGGGTTGGTGTCGCTGTCGCGTCTGCCACTGAATCTTCTGCCCGAGATCTCCTATCCCACGCTGACCTTGCGGACCGAGTACCAGGATGCCGCCCCCGCCGAGATCGAGAAGCTGATCACCGAGCCCATGGAGGAGGCGATATCGGTCGTTCCGGGTCTGCGCAGCCTGCGTTCGGACTCAAGGCCGGGCGTCTCGGAGATCACCCTCGAGTTCACCTGGAAGACGGACATGGACTACGCCGCGCTGGATGTGCGGGAGAAGATCGACCTGGTCAACCTACCCGACGATGCCGGCATGCCGATCCTGCTTCGCTACGATCCCTCGCTCGACCCGATTCTGCGCGTCGGCGTGTTCGGCCAGGACAATCTGGTCTCGCTTCGCTACCTGGCCGACCGGGTTCTGAAGAAGGATCTCGAGTCGCTGGAAGGCGTGGCCTCGGTGCGTGTGAGGGGCGGACTGGAAGAGGAGATTCACGTCGAGGTCGACGAGGGCAAGCTGGCGGCGCTGGGTATCCCGATCGACGCGGTGTCTCGTTTCCTGGACGGCCAGAACGTCAACGCCGCCGGCGGCCGGCTACGTGACCGCAGCGCCGAGTATCTGGTGCGCACCGTCAACGAGTTCGCGGGGCTGGGCGAGGTCGGTGAAGCGATCCTCTTCGAGGAGGACGGACGGCAGGTGCGGCTGCGCGACGTAGCCACGATCACCCGCGGCTACAAGGATCGGGAGATGGTCGCGCATGTGGCGGCCAAGGCGGCCGTGGAGCTGGCGCTCTACAAGGAGGGCAGCGCCAACACGGTGCAAGTGGCCCGCACGATCAAGGACCGGCTCGAGCAGCTCGAGCGCGAATTGCCCACCGGCACGCGCACGGAGATCCTCTTCGATCAGTCAACCTTCATCGAACAGTCGCTGGGGGAGGTACGTTCCAACGCGCTGATCGGTGGTCTCCTGGCCGTCTTCATGATCTACCTGTTCCTGCGCGAACGTCGCAGCACCACGATCATCGGGCTGGTGATTCCCGTCTCGATCATGGCGACCTTCTTCGTCATGCAGCAGATGGACGTCTCCCTCAACATCATGTCGCTCGGAGGTCTGGCGCTGGGCGTCGGCATGCTGGTCGATAACGCCATCGTCGTGCTGGAGGCGATCGGCCGCCACCGGGATCAAGGCAAAGCCGTGTGGGAGGCGGTCCGCGACGGCGCGTCTGAAGTCTCGCGGGCGGTCATCGCCTCGACACTGACCACGGTCGCGGTCTTCCTGCCGATCATCTTCGTCGAGGGCATGGCCGGACAGATCTTCCGGGATCAGGCCCTCACGGTGACATCGTCCCTAATGGTATCCCTTCTGGCCGCACTCACACTGATTCCTGTGCTGGCGAGCCTGGGGCAGAGGAGAACGGGTGACCGTCTCGCGACGTCTGGATCCCCACGATCCCCCTCTCCGTCAACAGAGTTGTCCGCCTCCGTCTCTGCCTCAGGCTCGGCACAGGATGCGTTTGGTGTGGGCGGCCACCAGGGAGAGGTTCCCGGGGAGGAGGTTGCCGAGGGGGACGTTTCCGTGGCGCCGCGCGAGGGCGCGTCCGCA
>CAZZIF010000324.1:0-1937 GCA_964654025.1 uncultured bacterium | reverse complement strand
GGAGGAGGTTGCCGAGGGGGACGTTTCCGTGGCGCCGCGCGAGGGCGCGTCCGCAGGTGCTCCCGCCGAAGCCGGCGAACCGGCCCCCGCGCGTCGCCGGAACATCGTTGTTCGAGCATTGCGTGCCGTCTGGCGCGCTGTCGCGGCCGCCGTGCTGGCGGTGAGGCGATCGGTTCTCTTCGTGCTGCGCTGGGTGCTGCGGACCCTCGCTGTCCTGCTACCCGGCCTGGCGATCCGTGGGGTGAGCTTCCTGTTGCGCTGGATCGGGCGCGGCCTGGGCGTGGTGCTGGAGCCAGTCCACCGCGGTTTCGACCGTCTCTGGCGGGTTGCAGATGGCGCCTATCCCAGGTTGCTGCAGAATGCCCTGGACCACCGCGGCCGCACCGTCGGACTCGCCGCAGGCAGTGCGGCGCTGGCTGCATTGCTGGTGCCCACGCTGGGTGTGGAACTGGTACCGCCCTTCTCCCAGGGCGAGTTTGCCTTCCGGCTCGAGTTGCCCCCGGGCACGTCGCTGACGAACTGTGAACGGACCGTACAGCGCATTGAAGCCGACCTGGTCGGCGACGCGCGGATCGGACGCCTCTTCGCGAGCGTGGGCGAGAGTCCGGAGCTGGGGGACGCGGCCATCGAGCGTCGTGAGAACGTGGCGCAGATCAACATCGCCATCGCCGATCCGGGCAACCGCCAACAAGAGGAGGCGGTGATCGAGTTCGTCCGCGATCGGCTCGAACGGGAGGACACGGTTCGCTACACCTTCAAGCGGCCCACCTACTTCAGCTTCCGCACCCCGATCGAGGTTCATGTCTACGGCAACGATCTGACCGTCCTCGAAGGATACGCTACGGAGCTGGCCCGGGCGATGACCGAGATCCCGGGATTGCGGGACGTGCGCAGTGATCTGGAAGCCGGGAGTCCCGAGGTGCAGGTGAAGTTCCGCCGGGACCGGATGGCAGCCCTCGATCTGGATCTGGAAGGAGTCTCCAGCACGCTGCGCAACAAGATCCGCGGCGAGGTGGCCACGCGCTTCAAGGAGCAAGACCGCCAGATCGACATCCTGGTACGCACCGCGCGGGCCCGGGAGATCGAGGTGGGGCAGGTCGAGAACCTGGTCGTCAGCCAGGTGGAAGGGGTGTCGATTCCGCTCTCGACCGTGGCCGACATCGAATACGGCCGCGGGCCCTCACAGATCACCCATATCGGCCAGCAACGAGCCGCCGTGGTACGCGCCAATCTGGTGGGCCGCGACCTGGGCAGCGCCACCCGCGACCTGCGCCGGCTTCTGTTCACCCAACCGCCGCCGGTCACCCTGCACGCCGAACTCGGCGGACAGAACGAGGAGGTCTCGACCTCCTTCCGCAGCCTCGCACTGGCCGCCTTCCTGGCGCTCTTCATGGTCTACCTGGTGATGGCGAGCCAGTTCGAGTCGTTCCTGCACCCGCTGGTCATCCTCTTCTCGGTGCCCTTGGGCGGCATCGGCGTCGTGCTGGCGCTCGCGGTCACCGGCACCGCCGTCAGCGTGGTGGTTCTGATCGGTGTGGTGATGCTCACCGGCATCGTGGTCAACAACGCGATCGTGTTGATCGACTTCATCAACCAGCGCCGCCGGGCCGGCCTGGCCAAGCTGGAGGCGATCATCGATGCCGCCCGGGCGCGTCTCCGCCCGATCTTGATGACGACCCTGACCACGATCCTCGCCCTGCTGCCCATGGCGCTGGGGCTGGGCCAGGGGGCGGAGCTGCGGGCCCCCATGGCCATCGCGGTGATCGGTGGGCTGGCGCTGGGCACGTTCCTGACGCTCTTCGTGATCCCGGTGCTCTATGCCACGATGGATCGGAAGGTGTGAGGCGGCGCGCGGGTGATGGGGCCGGGTGAGCGGGCGACGGGGGGGCGGATCGTGAGACGGTGTCAGGGGATGTGCCTTGACCAGGCGACGGGCC
>CAZZIF010000323.1:0-4867 GCA_964654025.1 uncultured bacterium | reverse complement strand
TCGCCTGGATGTTGTCCCAAAGCCAGGCGAGCGGTCACCAGGCGAGCGGTCACCCGCCGAGCGAGCAGGGCACAAGAAGACGCCCGGCCCCCGAAGGGACCGAGCGTCTGTAATTGGGTGCTTGGTTCTGGCGCGTTACTCGAGTTGTCCTTCCGGTGCGGCTTCCCTCAGTCGCGCATCCTCCGTTCCTGGCCGGATGGTGGACACGCATCCTCGCTTACCTTGGCCCCGAAAAAGAGTTCCCGGTTGGTCGGAGCGTCTTGTCCGCCGGCGGAAGCCTCAATCCCTGGGCCGCCCGCCGGTAGACTCGCCCGCCGGTAGACTCGCCCGCCGGTAGACTCGCTTGCCGGATGGCCCGCCCGCGGGTGGCCCGTCCGCCGGCAGGCTCCCCCCATGGCGGTGCCGCGGGAAGAGCGCTATCCGCTGAATGGCCGGAAGGATCTCGGTGGCCACCGGTGACCACCGGTGACCTGCTGGGCCGTAGCGGCCTGCAAGACCAACCCTTACGGCTGATAGAATGCCAAGGAGATGTCGATCTCCACGTCATCGCCGAGCACGACACCGCCCTTATCCATCGTCTGATTCCAGACGATGCCGAACTCCTTGCGGTCGATCGTGGCCTCAACGTCGACACCGCCACGGACCCCCATGCCGGTTTCGGCGAAGCCCAGCACCTCGGCATCGACGACGATTGGCTTGGTTACCCCATGCATCGTGAACTCGCCGGTGACTTTGTAGTGGCCGGCCTTGTCGGTGGGCTCGATCTTCGTGCTCTTGAACGCGATCGTGGGGTACTTCTCCACGTCGAAGAAGTCCGCGCTCCGCAAGTGCTGATCACGCTTCTCGTTATCCGTATCGATGCTCGCGGCCTGGATCGTGAACTCCATGCGGGACTTGGCCGGATTCTGGGCATCGTAGTGCAGGGTCCCGGAGAACTCGTCGAACCCACCGCCAGCCTTGCTGAGGAGGTGGCGCACCTTGAACCCGACCGTGGAGTGAACCGGGTCGACCTGGAAGACTTCGGCGGCCTGAGCCGATGCCGCTGGACCGGTCCCCCAGAGCCCCACGCCCAGCAGTACCACGCTCACGAGCGCCACTCTCATGCTAGTTGCAACATCGAACATGCTTGGAACCTCCGTCGAGTTAACTTTTATGACCGGTTTGAATATGCTGAATTGCATTCGCAAATGCATTGACCGTTACAGGCGATGCATAGCAGGGTTCCCACAATTCGGCAAGGCGGATCCGAGGGGCTTCGATTCGGGAGGATGGAGGACATCACATGCCTAAGTTCCATACTTCAATGGGGTTCGCGCTCGTCTTCTTGGGCGTGGCGCTGCTGAGCGGCGGGCTGCTGACCGGGTGCAGCGACAACTCGCAAGAGGGACAGACTGGGAGCGGGACAAACGCAGAAGCTCCTGGCCCGACCGGGATGCAGACTGGCTCAGCAGCGACCGGTTCGGAAGCGACCGGCTCGGAAGCGACCGGCTCCGGGGCGGCAGGCTCCGGGGCGGCAGGCTCCACACCGACCGGTTCGGAAGTGACCGGCTCGGCGGCGACCGGCTCCGGGGCTCACGGCTCCAGCGGGGCCCAAACCAGCGTCCCCGTTGCCCGCACATTGGAGGAAGCCAAGGAGCGCGCCTTAGCCGAGGGCAAACCCATTCTCATCGACTTCTATGCCGACTGGTGCGGACCCTGCAAGCTGTTCAACCGCGATTCCCACAGTGATGTGGATGTGATGGCCGCGCTCGATCAGGTGATCCTGCTCAAGATTGATACGGAGATTCAAAGTGGCCGCGCCATGGCGCAGGAATATGGCGTCCGCGGCTTGCCGACCTTCGTGCTGGTCAGCAGCGAGGGGAAGACGATTACGAGCTGGGCCGGCTACGCGAAGCCCTTCTTCCTGGACTCGCTCAACAAGGCTCTCGCCGACGCGATGCCCCTAGCGCCGCAACAGCCGCAGCACTCCCCCCCGTCAGAGCAGCCGGCCGAACAGCGCGCGGACGCTCTGTCCCGCACTCACGACGCGGGCGAGGATTTCGCCGCGCTGGGGGTGGACGCCAGCCAGCGGTCACAGTGCCGGCGATGAGCAAGCCGGCGATGAGCAAGCCGGCGACGAGCGAGCCGGCGACGAGCAGGCCGACCATGAGCCAGCCGGCAATTGCGCCCAGGCGATGAGTGAGCTGGAGTGAGCGTGTGGGCAACCCCACCGAGGCGGTGGGTCTCGGTCTGCCCAGTGTAAGATGCGCTCGTAGAGATTCCGGAAAGCGAGTACCATCAGCCCCGACAGGATGCTTCCGGAGTGAAGCGAGCGCAGACGTGGGCTGAACGCGGGCTGCACGCGGGCTGGATTGCCGCGGGCCCAGGCGCCGTTGCGCCGGCGCGGCCACACGCAACGGGCCGCCGCGCTTGGACCGGCGCACACATCTGTGCAGCCATCTCCGGGAAGCGCCCTGAGTCCAGGAATGGACCCGCTACCCGGAGGGGAGATGGATCTCCACATCGACAACAAGGTCGTCTTCATCACAGGGGCGTCGGGCGGCATCGGCCAGGCCTTGGCCGAGGGCTTCGCCGCCGAGGGCGCCCGGCTCGTCCTTCACGCCCATAAGAGCAGCGCAGCGTTGCAGTCGCTTGTCAGCCGCCGCTGGTCGCCCGATCGCGTGCTGGCCGTGCAAGCCGACGTCGCCAATCCCACCGAGGTCGAGCAGGCGATGGAGCAGGCTGTCGACCGCTTCGGGCGGGTCGACATCTGCGTCGTCAACGCGGGGGTATGGCCCAGCGCCGACCTCGGCCTCGATTCCCTGACCCATGAACGCTTGCGCAACACGATCGAGATTAACCTGCTGGGTGCCATCTGGACCGCGCGCGCGTTCATGAATGCGCTGCGGGCGAGCGGGCCGCGGTCGGATGGCCGGGGAGCCAGCCTCACCTTCATCGGTTCGACGGCGGGGCGCTTCGGCGAGAAGGGCCACAGCGACTACTCGGTCAGCAAGGCGGGACTCTACGGTCTCGTGCGCACATTGAAGAACGAGATCATCACCATCGATCCCTACGCGCGCGTCAACATGGTCGAGCCAGGCTACACCGACACGCCGATGGCTTCCGACACACTCGAAACCAAAGGGGCCCTGGCGCAGGTCGTGCGAACGATGCCGATTCAGCAGATCGCCCGGGCCGAGGACATCGCCAGCGCGGTGCTCTTCTTCTCCTCGCCTTCGGCGGCGCGTCACGTGACCGGCGAGGTCCTCACCGTCGCCGGCGGGATGGAGGGACGGGTCCAGTGGGAGCTCGACGAGATCGACGAGAACCGCATCCGCCGCCGCCTGCGCGCGAACCAGGTTGACTAGATCCCGCGCCGGGCTGCGCGGGGACAAGCCCAATGGCCCCTACCAGGGCAGGTGATCGAGGTCCACGTTTCCGCCCGAGAGGATGATGCCCACCTTGGGCCGTGGGTCAATCGCGCTATCGCCTTGATCGCCACGATCCAGGCCGCCCAGGTCGACCTTTCCCTCCATGAGTGCCGCCAGTGGTACCGCCGAGGATGGCTCGATCACCAGCTTGGCACGTTCCCACACCAAGCGCATCGCACGCACGATGCTCTCCTCGCTCGCCGTGACGATGTCATGTACCAGCTCCTGGATGATGCCGAACGTGCGCGGACTCAGGGAAGTGCGTAAACCGTCGGCGATCGTCTGAGGATCCTCTTGAGGGTACAGCGTTCCCTCGCGGAAGGAGCGGTAGGCGTCGTCGGCGCCTGCCGGCTCACCGCCAATGACGCGGATGTCGGGCCGGAGCGAGGTCGCGCTGATCGCCGTGCCACTGATCAGCCCGCCTCCGCCGACCGGAGTCATGATGATGTCGAGCGAAGGGACCTCTTCGAGCAACTCGAGGGCGGCCGTCCCGGCACCGGCGATGACGCGCGGGTTGTCGTACGGGTGGACGAAGGTTGCCCCGGTGGCGGCGAGCTCGCGCTCAGCCGTCGACTCCCGGGATTCGAGCGTAGGCTCACAGGTGACGACCCGCGCCCCGTAGCCTTCAACGGCTCGGCGCTTGATGACGGGCGCATTCTTCGGCATCACGATGATCGCCGGCACGCCGTGATTTTGCGCCGCCAGAGCAAGCGCGGCACCGTGATTGCCGGAGGAGTGGGTCAGGACGCCCCGTGCTGCCTCTTGTTCCGGTAGCGAGAAGACGGCGTTGTGTGCGCCGCGAGCCTTGAAGGCGCCGACCCTCTGGAGATTCTCGCACTTGAAGTACAGCCTGGCGCCGCACAGGTCCGAGAGGGTCCGGCACGTGACGACCGGTGTCCGATGAACATACGGCGCGATTCGCTGGGCGGCGTCGCGAACGTCATCGATGCTGGGGCGGCTGAGCGTATCCATCTGGACGGGGCTCCTTCTCGTATGGGTCTCTGCGATGAACTCCCTGGTCTGGTCTACTGGCCCGAGTCTCCTGGCCTGCATCTGGTGGCCCGAGTCTCCTGGCCTGCATCTGGTGGCTCGAGTCTCCTGGCTTGAATCTGGTGGCCCGAACCTCCTGGCCTGGCCCTACAGGCGTCGGTCTCCCCACTGCCGGTACCAGGTTACTACAGTTGTAGTCTCCTGTTGCCTAGTCGATGTCCTCCTGCCGAGCCCCAACCAGCCCTGCCAAGTCGGTGTCACCCCTTCCGAGTCCTGCCGAGCCTTGCTGAGTTGGTGCCCACCTGCCGAGTCGAAGGTCCGGACCTCCCAATCCGAAGCGTTCGGCCCTGCTGTCCTACCGGTTCCTGAAGAGGCCATTCTGTCCTACTGGCTAGAAGAGTTCATCCCTTTCTCTGGATTGAGAGGTGCCATCCCAAGAGAATCCGGATTTTTTGCCCCGGGGCAAA
>CAZZIF010000322.1:0-4895 GCA_964654025.1 uncultured bacterium | reverse complement strand
GTACGCGCCTCTGCCGTACGCACCTCTGCCGCACACGCCTCTGCCGTACACGCATCTACCGTATGCGGGTTTGCTCGTGCGGGCCGCTCCACCTACACTCTGGACCTGGAACGAGGATCGGGGTCCACTTGGTCACAGGAGTCTTTGCATGGAGGAGCGCGAGCCCACGGCGCGTCGCACATGGCATCTTTCGCGAAAGCACCTCTGGCTTCCCGTGGTGTTGGCGGTCGTGTTGTTGGCCCTACTGCTCAGGGGCACCGAGCGTGACCTGGCCTACCAATCGGATGCTTTGGGCGATTTGCTCGAGCCCGGGGCCGCCAGAGGTTTCAACCTGCTGCTGGTCTCACTCGACACCACACGCCAGGACCGGCTGGGCTGCTACGGATACGAGCTGGCCCAGACGCCGGTGATCGACGGCCTCTGCCGCCACGGCCTGCGCTACGAGCATGCCGTGGCCACGACGCCGGTCACGCTGCCGTCGCACGCCACCTTGCTGACCGGTCAGTATCCGCCCAGCAACGGCGTTCGCGACAACGGGCTCTATGTGCTGGCCGACGAGCACACGACATTGGCCGAACGCCTGCGCGAGGCCGGTTACGCTACCGGGGCCTTCGTCGGGTGTTTCGTGCTCGATGCTCGCTTCGGTTTGGACCAGGGCTTCGACCGGTATGATTTCAGGGTCACCCAAGAGGGACAGCGCAGGGCGATGCCCGACTTCAACGAGCGCCCGGCCGATGCGGTCACCAGTGCGGCGGTCGAGTGGCTGCGCGAGATCCACGGCGAGGACGGCCGTTCCCAGGCAGGACACACCGGCAGCGCCCCAGCCGGTGGCGTGGCGGGCGGAGACGTAGCGGGTGGAGGCCCAGCCGGTGGCGTGGCGGGCGGAGACGCAACGAGCGGAGGCCCCGCCGGTGGTGGCGCATCCAGCACGGATCCATCTCAGTCCGGCCGGCCCTTCTTCCTCTTCGTGCACTACTTCGACCCCCACTTGCCGTACACCTCGCCCTTGGAAGGGCGCGAGGCGTTCGCCGGGCGCCCGTACGACGCCGAGATCGCATGGGTTGACGAGCAGCTCGGCCGGCTGCTCGGAGAACTGCGCCGTCTCGGTCAGGCGGAGAAAACTCTCGTGATCCTGGTGGCCGATCATGGCGAGAGTCTGGGGGACCACGGCGAGGAAACCCACGGCCTCTTCCTCTATGAATCCACGGTCCGGGTACCCTTGATCATCTCCTCAGAGGGGCTCTTCGACCGGGAGTACGTGGATCGCAAGCAGCTGGCCGGATTGGTCGACGTCCGCTCCACCGCCGAGGATCTGCTCGGCCTCGGCCCGGCTGAGACCGATGGCGTCAGTCTCCTGCGAACGAAGCCCGATCCCGAACGGACGGTCTACCTGGAAACCTATGCCCCGCTGCATCAGTGGGGCTTCAGCCCGCTCTACGGTCTGCGAACGGTCGATGAGAAATACGTGTTGGCCCCCACGCCCGAGTACTACGACCTGCAGCGGGATCCGCCCGAGCTGCGCAATCGGTATGCGGCCGATCCGTCCCACGCTAGCATTCTGGAGGAACAGCTGACCGCGCGTATGTCGGCCTGGGATATCGATGAGGCCACGGTGCGCCAGATGAGCGACGAGGAGATCGAGCGGCTGAGTTCGCTGGGTTACGTGCAATCAGCGGCGCCGGCGCCGACCGGGGGGCGGGCCGATCCGAAAGAGATGATCGCAACCGTGCAACGCTCGGGTCAGGCAGAGAAGCTCTATGCGGCTCGCCGCTACGCGGAAGCGGCGGAGCTGGCGCGCCAGGTCTACCGGGAGTGTCCCTACAGCCTGCAGGCCACCCGCGTGTTGGCCTTCAGCTTGTTGCGCGGCGGCGCCTCCGAGGAGGCGATCACCATCCTGACCGAATCGGTGGGCCGCAACCCGGACACGTTCTTGATTCGCTCCCTGGCGCAAGCGCTGATTGCCGAGGGCCAGATACCCGAAGCCGAAGAAGTGCTTCAGCTCTACGCGACGACAGACCCCTCCGATGGGCGAGTCCACTTGCTGCGGGGAGACATCCATCGTAGAGCCGGCCGGCTGGAGGGGGCCGCTGCAGAGTACCGGCGCGCGATCGAGCTGGATCCGCAGCGCACCGGCCCCGCCGCGCGCGAGCGGCTGGGCCGGATCGGCCTGTAGGGCGGGATTCGGTCTTTGCCTCCCGCCCCGCCCCTCCGATGGCAGACCTGGTGGCCGGTATGATATCGTTGCGGGGGGGCGAGACGGCCAAAGATCGAGATGGCCAAAGAGCTAGACGGCCAAGGAGCGAGACGGCCCAGGAGGCTGCTCATGAGAACGCTTTTCGTTGCCCTGATAACGCCGATCGTCCTCGCCGGTGTTGTCCCCACCTGCTCCGCCGACGATCTCATCGTCTACACGGCCCATCAGGACTACGACTCCCGCATCTACGTCTTGGAAGCCGACGGCAGCGTGGTGGACTTCTTCCACTACAGCTTCTATCGCTTCACCGATGTCGAGGTGGTGGACAATCAGGTCTACGTGGCCGAGGCCTTTGCGCCGAGGGTCTACCGCGTGGACATCCAGACGGGCGACCTCGAACTCGTGATCGATGACTGGTCGCTCTACTACTTCTATGACCTGGCCTTCGACGGCACCTACTTCTACCTGGATGAATGGGACCTCAACCGCTATCTCACAAACGGCGAGAAGGACGGCACGGCCCCTTTCGACGGCACGATCTTCGGCAGCGCGTGGGACGGCGAGTACCTCTGGACGCTGGATGACACGGCCACGATGCGCGCCTGGGACGTCTCGGGCTGGCCGGATGTCGTCCCGGCGCCGCCGGGGCCGGTGGCCGCGCCCTCAGCGGACTGCCGTGGCCTGTGGCACGACGGAGAGTACTTCTGGACCGCCGAGTCCAAAGACGTGCCGGGCTACATCTACCAGTTCGACGCGGGCGGTGAGGTCATCGATCAGTGGCTGCAGCCGGCGTTCTCGGGCTGGGGTGTCGGCGTCGTTCAGGGGACGCCCTCGGCCATCGCCGAAGAGGGAGCCGGGGCGCCCGGTGATCACCGCCATGCGGAGCCCTTGCGGCTCGAGGCTACGAGCCCCTGCGGAGCCGGGGCGGGCCGGGCGGCGATCGCGTTCCAGCTGCCGCGCCCGGCGCAAGCTCGCCTGCAGGTGCTTGACATTACCGGTGCCGTGGTGGAGGTGCTGTTGACCGGAGCGGTGCCGGCGGGGCCTCAGGAGCTATTCTGGACGCCGGCTGGACTGCCGAGTGGACTCTACTGGCTGCAATTGCGAGCAGGGAACCAGTCGGTGACGAGGAAGGTGGTCGTAGCGAACTGAGCACGGCCCGGGTGACAGGCGCGGGTTAGGCGAACGGTCTCTGATGCGCGTCGAGCCACACCGCACCCTACCGTTCACCGCGCTCATCTGGAATCACGGAAGCACGATCATCCGCTTGCTGGAGACGAACCCGCGGCAGGTGGTGAGTTGCGACCAGTACACGCCGCTGGCGACCGAATGGCCGGCGTCGTCGCAGCCGTCCCAGACCACCAGATGCTGCCGCCCGCCCCCCGAGATTCTCCTCGAGTAGTGTGCGGACCACGCGTCCGGCGACATCGTGGATTCTGAGCTCCACGGGTCCGCCGGCGGATAGGCTGAAGCGCATCGTCGCCGACTGCCGGAACGGATTCGGACGCGGGGCATAGAGGTAATCGGCTGGGCCCGTCAGGTGTGTCTCCTGCATGATATCCGAGGTGCCGCACTCGAACGACCATGGGGCAAACGGATCCGCCCCATCGGTCATCCACTCGACGGTGGCACCCAAGAAGTCCGCCGCGGCTTCCACGATGCAGGCGCTGTCCCGCGCGCACTCCTGCCCTGCGCAGCCAGCGTAGGTCATCGTCATCGGCGAGAATCCGGCGATCGCTGATCGTCGAATCGACACGCCCGGCACGACCCGATCGTGGACGACCCGATCGCGGACGACCCGATCGCGGACGACCTGGGCGAAGCTGTGGACGCTGCCCTCCCCATGGTAGTCCAGGTTGCCAAGAGCGCCTTCGGCGCCGCTCACACCCAGCAGATCGTAGTCGTAGATCTCGGGGCAGCCATTGCCGTAGGCCTGAATCGGCAGGTTCGTCTCGTAGGCATGGGGATCGGACGCCTCTGGCGCCAAGCAATCGTCCCACACGTCGGCGTACTCCCGCAGGGATCCGGCGACCAGGACGGCGCCCAGGGTGTTGGCGAGGAAGTCCCGTCCATCCGGGTTGTGATCGTGCAGCTCGCTGCCGCCGCGCTGGATCGCCACGGGGTGCTCGCTCGGATGAAACTCCAGATAGCGCTCGGCCTCGTCGTGGAAGAGCGCCACCGGCGTCAGCATTTCGTTATACAGGCGCGTCCTCCGCGTGACCCGGCGGATGAAGTAGCCGAAGTGCCGGTCGGTGCGATCGAGCATCGGCGCCACCGCAATGCAGAACTTCCTGTGGGGACAAGGGGCATGGCACCGCTCCTCGCGCAGCTCTTGGGCGCCGCCGAGGAACTCCGCGAAGCAGCGGATCCGGGCCGCGTGCTCGAGCACTTCCATCCGCTCGAACGCGACGAGCAGGGAGCCCCGGCCGTCACGACCCCATGGTTCTGCAGAAGAGCGGCGTCTGCCTCTGCCTTCAACTGGGAAGCGCCCCCCTCGGCGAACTCCCGCGTCCCGGTCATCTCCACTCGCTGCCGGTAGATTTCGAGGTGGAGCGACAGCTCGCCGCTGGGATTGAGATCCGGCGTGTAGTCCGTGCCGTCGACGCCGATCACGGCGATCTGGTCGGCGGATAGATTACCCTTGTCGATCGAGGTGGGCGTAAGAAGTACGCGCTCGCTATTACGTTCCAGGGTTGCGCGCTGT
>CAZZIF010000321.1:0-4900 GCA_964654025.1 uncultured bacterium | reverse complement strand
CTAGGATTCGGCGGCGAGAAGAGTCCAGAGAAGGCACCCAGCAAGAAGCAGAGGCGGAAGCGCCTGGATGCCATGAGGGAAGCCGCCCAGACGGAGATCCATGGCAATCTGATGCCGGCCTTGAAGGCCCGCATTGAAGCTTCGTTGCCAGGCACAGACACCTGGGAACTGCTTCTAGCACCCGAGGAGGAAGACAGAGATCGGCAGACGCTCCTGTTCAGATACCCAACAGCGTTACCGGCTGCCCACGATTACGTGCGTCGTTTGGTCAAGATCGAGCTGGGCGCTCGTTCAGATAACGAACCTCTCGCAGATGCAGAGGTTCGTTCCTATTTGCATGAAGCCTTTCCAGGTCTTCTTGGGCCAGGCACCTTTGCTGTAAGGGCGATAGCACCGGAGAGGACATTCTGGGAAAAGGCAATGCTGCTTCACGAGGAGACCTATCGCCCATCCGACAAGAAGAAGCGAGATCCGCGTTTGGCGCGGCACTACTATGATCTCTGGTGCCTAATCACACGGGGTGTTGCTGCTAGAGCTTTGGATCGAACGGATATCTTCACCCGTGCTGCCGAACATCGGGAGATCTACTTCGGCTGGTCGTGGATGGACTACAGCACACTCAGCCGAGGTTCGTTCCGCCTCCTGCCCCTCCCGGATCAAGAGCCCGAATGGCGGCGGGACTACCTGGCAATGCGGGATGAGATGTTCTTTGGCAAAGTGCCGAGCTTCGATGAGATTTTGAGGGTTGTGGGGAGCTTTCAGAGAGAATTCAATGAATAGGAATGGCACAACACTACATTCAGCGGATGCCGCTACGCGGCACCGCTGATGTTCTCGTTGTCTTTGTCTAAGCGTCGCACCCGGCAACAACGTGAAACCTGCGTGAGACTCGTATGACATTAAGCGGGAAGGACTGATTCACGCAGACGGGACTTGCGGAACTAGGCCCACCTTTGGTACGGTCTTACTAGTAAGATCAACGCCAAGGAGGTGGGTTTTGACCGATCCGGCAACAACCAGGATGTCTTCGAAGGGCCAAGTCGTAATTCCTGAGGAGATTAGGAAGCGACTCGGACTCAAGCCTGGAATTCAATTCATCGTCGTCGGCGACCGCGATGTCGTCATCCTGAAGGCCATCTCTCCCCCGTCGATGGAGGACTTCGAGGAGCTGACGGCTCAAGCGCGCAAGCAGGCCCGAAGCGCGAACATGAGGAAGTCGGATGTGAGCCGAGCGGTGAAAGCTGTTCGGAGGAAGCGGTGAAGGTTGTTGTCGACACGAATGTCTTTGTATCTGGCGTTTTCTTCCGAGGAATCCCGAATCGGATCCTCCGGGCATGGGCGGACCGACGGATCTCTATCGCCTTTTCACCGGAGATTCTCGCCGAGTACCAGAGAACCGGATACAAGCTGGCCCGTGATTTCCCCGGAGTAGACCTATCGCCGTTCCTCAGTCTGCTTCTTACCACGGGAGAGCTTCATAATCCTGGCCAACTTGGTGAACAGGTCAGCACAGATCCAGAGGATGATAAGTTCCTGGCCTGCGCGCTGGCCGCCCGATGCAGGCACGTAATCAGTGGTGACAAACATCTGGTCAATGTCTCGGGATACCGTGGAATCACTGTTTGGAGGCCAAGAGCCTTCTTCGAACGCTATCTCCGGATAGACGCGGAAGAATCAGAGAGATAACATCAAATGCACCAGCTGTCCCGTGCCGTCACGGCCCTTGCTGCGCAAGGCGCGCGCCGGCCCAGGTCACTGGTGATGTTTTCGTTGACCTCGAAGGCTGACGCCGGCTGTGGCTCCACGGGCGTTGCTTTCCAGAGACTTCCGGAATCCAAATAATCGGCAATATGTTGCCGACAATTGTCTCTACAGGAGTTAGTCGGCAACAGTCTGCTAGTTACAAATGCGGCATTGACACCTCGTCCAATCAGCAATATGTTACCGATTACAAACCAACTAGGAGGATAATCGGCAACAAATGTCCTATGAAATCGACTTCTCGACGGCGACAAGCAAGCAGATCGAGGCAGCTCTGTGCGAACGACTGGAGAGCATAAGGCTCTCTCGCAACACGACCCAACAGCAACTCGCTGAGGAGGCTGGTGTCTCACCAAGAACCATCGGTAGGCTCGAAAAGGGACAGGGGGTCTCGCTGGATACTTTCATCCGAGTCCTAACGGCTCTGAGAATCCAGCACAGCCTCGAGAGCCTGCTACCCGACCCCACTGTGAGGCCCATCGAACGCGTCGGGGCTGGAGCAGGAGAGCGCAAGCGGGCCCGCCCCGTTCGGCCGGGACGTGAACGCCCTGCTTGGTCGTGGGGTGACGGAGAAACTGACGGTGAACAATGACGCACGAGTGATGCTCTGGGGGAGCTTGATCGGCGCTGTAACCTGGCTTGAGGATCGGGAACTCGGAGTCTTCCAGTATGCACCTGACTTCCTAACCAGTGGCATCGAACTGGCCCCCATCGCGATGCCCCTCACTGAGTTCCCCTATGAATTTCCAGCGCTCGCCAGAAATACGTTCAAGGGATTGCCCGGACTGCTTGCCGATTCCCTGCCCGACAGGTATGGAAACGCCATCATCGACGCCTGGCTCGCATCGCAGGGGCGTACTGCGGCGAGCTTCCACCCAGTGGAACGTCTCTGCTATGTCGCGCGTCGCGGGATGGGGGCCCTCGAGTATGAGCCTCCTACTCTGGGCCCTCCCAGAAGCAAGCAGGCAGTGGAGGTGGCAAGCCTAGTCGAGCTGGCGAATCGGATTCTCGACACGCGTGCAAGTCTCGGTGGCGTGTTCTCTGGTGCCGATGATCGTGAGGCAATCAACGACATACTGCGCGTGGGAACGTCGGCTGGAGGTGCAAGGGCCAAGGCGATCTTGGCCTGGAATCCATCAACTGGGGAGTTCCGGTCGGGGCAGATTGATGCTGGAGAAGGTTTTGAGCACTGGCTCATGAAGTTCGATGGGATTCATAGTCCCTGGGACACGGAACTGGCAACTCCGGTGGGGTACGGGAGGATCGAGTGCGCATATCACCTCATGGCCCTCGAAGCCGGAATCGAAATGATGCCCTGCCGCCTACATCACGAGGGTGGTCGCAGCCACTTCATGACGAAGCGGTTTGACCGCACTCCGCAGGGGGGCAAGCTTCACATGCAATCCCTCGGAGCACTCGCCCACTTTGACTACAGGCAGCCCGGCAGCTACTCCTACGAGCAGGCGATTCAGGTAATCCAGCGGCTTGGGCTCCCCCGCAAAGATGCGGAGCAACAAGTTCTTCGCGCTTTCTTCAATGTAGTGGGCAGGAACTGTGATGATCACGTCAAGAACATCGCGTTCCTAATGAATAGGAGGGGCGAGTGGTCTCTCTCTCCGGCCTTTGATCTGTCCTACGCATGGAACCCCACAGGCGCATGGACGAGCAGACATCAGATGAGCGTCAGTGGTAAGCGGGAGGACTTCACGCGTGCAGACATGCTGGCGCTTGCCGGCCAGGCGGGAATCAAGCAGAGTCGCGCCATCCAGATGTTGGATCGTGTGGTCGCTGCCGTGCGCCGGTGGCCAGTGTTCGCCTCCAAGGCAGAAGTGTCGGATGAACGCATCGTGGAGATCCAGCGCCACCAGCGCATCAACCTGTAATCTGCCTCGCCGGAACGGAAGAAGAGACACTCGGCAGACCATAAGGTTCAGCGGACCTCGCTAGGGCTGGGCCGCTGACCTTCGTGTAGGCGGCAGAAATCGAAAATAATGCACAGCGAGAGGAGTAGTGATGGCAGACCAAGAATCAGATACGTCGCCGCTCGTTTGCGCGAGAGCGGCGGGAGTGCTGTACCTGATCATCATTGTGTTCGGGCTGTTCGGTGAGATCGCCGTGCGTTCGTCGCTCATCTCTCCGGGAGATGCGGCTACTACTGCCGGCAACATTTTGGCATCAGAGGGGCTCTTCCGCGCCGGATTTCTTGCGGACTCGATCATGTTCCTGAGCGACCTGGCGCTCGCGGTGTTGCTGTTCGTACTTCTGAGACCAGTTGACAGGACGCTAGCCCTTGTCGCACTCGTATTCCGACTGTCGCAGGGCGCGGTGCTCGCCCTAAACCTTCTCAACTACTACGCCGCCGTACTCCTTCTAAGGGGGGGCGGTTACGCATCGGCTTTCGAGGAAGCACAGGTCAACTCGCTGTCATCGTTGTTTCTCGACCTCCACAGTCATGGGTATGATCTCGGCCTCATTCTGTTCGGAGTTCATTGCCTTGTTCTTGGTTTCTTGATCGCGAAGTCGACGTTCATACCGAAAGCCATTGGTTATATGGTAATTGCAGCCGGTGCCACGTATCTGGTCGGTAGTTACACGCGGTTCTTGTTCCCGGACGTCGTCGATGCCGTGTCACCGATCTACTTGGTCGCCATCATATCGGAACTAACGCTGTGTTTGTGGTTGCTGGTCAGGGGCGTGAACATCGACCGCTGGAAGGAAGTGACACGGAGTACCGGTGTGGCGTAGGCGCTCGACCAGCCGCCTAACAAGCGCTTGCACCTGATAATCGCGTCTGTCACGCGTCGTGCTGGCGCACGAACCGCGCCAGCCACGCTTGCAGGTGAAGCAAACGTTGGCCGCTCAGTTGAGGTCGGCACCCTTCTACCGACTCGCAGCAGATGTCCTCCATTGGGGACTTAGTAAATCCTCACCAGCCGTTGCGACGCTTGGGAGTCCCCCGCCCGAATCCGCGCGAAGTAGACCCCCGGAGCTTGCGGTTGCCCGTGCGCGTTCATTCCATCCCACGTCACGCGATGCTGTCCGGCCGCGTACCGCTCATTGGCCAGGACCCGCACCTGTCTACCGGCCGCATCATAGATAATCAGCTCGACATGCTCGGCTGCCGGCAGATCGAATGCCA
>CAZZIF010000320.1:0-4910 GCA_964654025.1 uncultured bacterium | reverse complement strand
AGTCTACTGCTTCGTGTGGGTCACTGACAAGATGCGCTGCCAGCGCGCGCCCACCAGCGCGATACCGCGGGCGTAGCAGGGCCGGATCACAGATGCACGGCGGGCAAACGACAGCCGTGTTTCGGGCTCGAACGAGAGCAAGAGCCGGGAGTGGACTGTATTTCTCGGCCCTTCCAACCCGTCTACCCCAGTAGACAAAGGGTACACGACGCCCGGAAGAGATGCGCAACTGAAGCGAACCGCGGGGACAGACCATCTCACCGACCGACTGTGCGTTCGTTGCAGGTTGGGCGTCCATCCGCCGAGACAAGCAAGGCATCTCTTCGAACTCGGCTTGAGCACCGGTTGCCGAGCCATGTGCGGCTTGGCAGAGGAGGATTCCTGACATGGCACGTGCGTTTCTATCTCTGGGCCTTTTCGCGCTCGTAGCATTGTTCGCCTTTGGCTGCTCCCAGGATCAAGCCCCCACCATGGCTTCGGGTCAGACCGAGGATGTCACCGGTAGTGCACTGGGGCGCATCCCCAATGGTCCCGCCGGCAACTCCCACGTCGGACATCTCTACCTCTTCGAGAAGGATCCCGAGACCTGGGAGATCATCGAGGACGGCGCCTGGGGCAAACTGCGCTACAAGCTGAAGAACGATGAACTCGACATCGTCTTCAACGGTCACCTGCTCGAGCCCGGCTACGAGTACACGCTGATTCGCTACATCGACCCCTGGCCTAGCACCGGTGTCATGTGCTTCGGCACCGCGATGGCCAACGAGGAAGGTGATGTTCACATCAGTGGGGCTCTGCCGTGGAGCGAGGAGTACACCAATGTGAAGCTCTGGCTCGTGCTCTCTGAGGACGTGGACTGCGGCAATCAGATGATCGGCTGGAACCCGGTCGAGTACCTCTTTGAGTACGATCTGCTCTTCCCTGAAGAGGAGTAAGCCTGCGTGCGGCCGTGCCTGCGCGACGCGTTCTGATCCATACGGGCCGCAGGCACGCCGCTCAGGCAACGAACGAGATGGCCAAGAACGTGAGGATGAGCACGATGCTCACGACCGGATACACCACCCCGTAGACATGTCCCGGCAGCCGCTCCCGGTGCGCTTCCTGCACTTGGTTGAACGCAGCCGAGTTCAGGGCGACCGGAGGCAAGAGCGACAACGTCGCCAGGGGCCCGCACCCCAGGATCCGCCCAAGGATCCCGACCAAGCCCACCAGCAACAGGACGGCAGCCACACACAGTAGCGGCAGGCGGATGCCGTGTCGCAGGAGAGCGTCGAGCAATCCGCCGTAGGAAGCATTGCCCACCTGGGCCAGAAAGAGCGGCAAGCCGATCTGTGCCAGCAGACGGGAAGCCCGCATCGTCTGGCTCCAGATGATGGGGCCGGTACGATGCAGCATGCTCGTCAAGAGGCTCAGGGCCAACACACCGAGAGCCGGCCCCAGGCGGAACTCGGTCATGCCGGCCAGTTTCACGGGCAGGGTTCCCAAGAGACCGCCCGCGAAGATCACCAGTGCCGCGCGGGGGAACGCGGATCGTTCGATTCCGTGGGCATCGTCTCCGAAGAGCCGCTCGATCGCGGCCATGTGATCGGACGGCGCGCTCACCTGGACGCGGTCTCCCCAGCTCAGCCGGAACCCGGCCCGCGCCGGGAGATTGATTCCCGCGCGGCGGATGCGCGTGATCGTGGCTCCGTACCGGGTGGGCAGAGCGAGGCGGTCGAGCCGCTGATGGATGACGCCGGGATTCGAGACGAAGAACTTGCGGACAATGGGCGCAGTGACTTCACGCCGGCCGGGGCCGGGAATGACCTCCCCCAGGAGACGGCCGGCTTCACGCACGTCAGCCTCCGTGCCACCTACGCGCAGAAGATCGTCCACCAGCAAGACCGTGTCACCATGTGGGGCCAGAGTCTCCTCAGCGCGACGGATCCAGAGCACGGCGCAGGGCAACTTCCACTCGGCCAGTGTTTGTGGGGGCCGCGGCGGCCTCACGCGAATGCGCGCGGCCACGATCGGTTCGCTGGCGCGGCTCATCTGATCATTCCAGCGCCGGAGTTCGTCGCCGAATGCCGATGAGCGCAGCGCGTGCCACACCTGCACCAGGATCATGACGAGCAGCGTGCACACCGGCGCCGCGAGGGCAAAGCCCGCGGCCGTGCCATCGGGACCGAAGCGGCCCTGAATCAGCGCCAGGGACGCCCCCGAGCTGAAGAAGCCGGCCAGGGTTCCCAGGCGCAGGCCGGGCGGCAGGCCGATCCAGCTTCCGATGAGGTAGACGGCCCCCAGCAGGGTCCACACCGCGAGTACCGCCCCCAGGGCGAGCCGGAGGTCTCGCCGGTGCATGGCCCGCAGCGCGGGACCGGCCTGATTGCCGACCGTGTAGAGAAACAGCAGCAGACCGAAGATCCCCAGGGCCGGCGAAAGCGATACCCCGAAGTGTGCGAAGAGGACACCTACCAGAAGCATGGCAGCCATGTCCAATCGCACCCCGCGGATGGCAAGCCGCCCGAGCATCGCGCCGGCGGCAACGACGGCCATCGTGGCCAGTAGCTCTCGGTAGGGGTCCATCGCGATCCTCCTCGCACGCGGCATTCTATTCACCCTTGCCCGGGGCTTCCACCTCGGAAACAATCAGCAGGCCGCCATCCAGGCACGCACATGAAAGGAACCGTCTCTTGATCAAGCTCGAACGTCAGCAAGACCGATCCCTGGCGGCCCAGCTCTTCACCGGGATCTCCATCTGGCGCGCGCTCGTCCATTCGGCCGCGCGGACCCGCTTCGGCCACCTGGTGGTCGACGACCGCCGTAACCCTACCGTGGGAGTGCTCTTCTACGGAGGCAACGTGATCTACGCCGGCAACGCCGAGAGTGAAGCCGCCGCCGAGATCGTTCGGGCGTTCCCCGTGCAACCGGCCATCCTCGGCCACTCCCCGGCCTGGAATCGCCTGATCGAGCAAACATTCGGGGATCAGCTTCGCACCGCCCGCCGATACCAATTGCCCGCCGAGTCTCTCGACCTGAGCATCACACGGGAGAAGCTCGCCGGCCGGGATGAGGTCTGGCGCCCCATTGCCCGGGACGACCTGGAGCATGTGGAACGCGATCTGGGCTGGGAGCATCACAAGTACCACTACGAAAGCCCGGAGGACTTCCTCCGGCGAGGCAACGGCTTCGTCATCACCGATCAGGGCCGGACCGCGTCGGGAGCCTCGTCCTTCGTGGATTCGGACACGCATGTGGAGTGCCAGGTCACGACCGCGCCGGCATTCCGGCGCAAGGGCTACGGAGCCCTCGTTGCAGCGGCCTACATCGAGCGCTGTCACGCCACCGGAAAGACGGTGCCATGGGACGCCGCCAATGAAGCGTCGGTGCGACTGGCCCGGAGCCTGGGATACCGCGCGGTTCACGAGTACACGATCTACGAACTCTTCCCCCGGGACCTCGGCAGCTAGCCGGGTAGCTAGCCTGGCAGCCAGCCTGGCAGCTACCCCGGCAGCTGCCCCGGCAGCTAGCCCGGCAGCTGATCTGGCGCACTCTTCGTGCGATCCGCGCGATCAGTCGCTTCCCCGGTGTCCGCGCAACAGCCCCAGGACGAGCAACAGAAGCAGGATGCACGCGCCGCCGGTGGCCAGGTACAGACTGCCCAACGGCAGCGCGGCGCGCAGCGCCCCCAGGCCAAAGGCCCCTATGGCCAGGCCGAACACCACCGCCGCCGAGAAGAGCGCCGTCACCAGAGGCGCCCGGCGCGGCGTCTCTTCCGCGGCAAGACCGAGCAACAGTGGAAAGACGCCCGAGCATGCCAGGCCGGCCAGGGCATAGACGCCGTAGGCGCGGGCATCTCCGGGGCAGGAGGCCACCAGCGGGTAGACGGCGATCATGGCCACGATCAGGACCGGCGCGATGCGCCCGGGGTGCACCCGGCGGGTCAGCAGCGTCATGCCGAACCGTCCGGCGGTCTGCGAGAGCCAGAAGGCGGTCAGCGCGCCGGCGCCCACGGCCATCGAGGCGCCCCGATCCTCCGTGAGGTAGACGACCACCCAGGCCGTGAGCGTGCTTTCGGCCGCGCCGTAGAGCAGGATCGACAGCGACCAGAACCAGAGACGGCGCGGCACGTCGCGGCGTCCGTGGTCCGCCACGAGTTCATGGTTGAGACCGATGATCGGCCGGCGCTTCGACCACCAGGTAAGGGCCCCCACGAGTGCCGCGAGCAGCAGGGGGGCCAATTGCCACAAGCCCGTTCGCGCCAGCCCGGCGACCACCATGGGCCAGAGCGCGGCCCCCACACCCAACGAGCCGTGCAGCGCCGCGAGGGCTCCGCTGCGCGTTCGCGGGAAGATCTCCACGGCAGCGGTATTGATGGTGATCCCCGACGCTCCCGCCCCGATCCCGAACAGCCCCGCCCCAACCACGAGCACCACATACCCGGCCAGGCTGAAGGCGTGCTCGGTTACCGGCACGCCGATGGCCTCGAATCCGGTCCGGCCCGCCGCCCAGGCCCCCACCGAGGGACTGATCGACAGGAGCAACAGCGTCAGCACCTGAAGCCCCAGCCCGGTCAAGAAGAGTCGTCTCAAACTCCACCGCTGCAGGATCCAGGCGTTCGACAGCGAGACGGCCATGCCGATGCCGTAGATGGTCAGAAAGAGCGCACCGTAGAGTGTGTCGCCGATGCCCAGAGATCCGCGCAGGACGACACTGGAGGCCGGCAGCGTCATGCTGATCGCGCCCATCAGAAACGAGGTGGCGTAGACCGACAGCACGGCGTGTCCGCGGCCGGGAGAGTAGCGGGCGGGTGAACCGCGCCGCGGCCGGATGGGTATGGGGGTCGACATCGGGGAGCATTCTACTCCCCGATCCACCGGTGACGAAGGAAAAGGACCGGGCCGCTGCCCAGTCTGGCCCAGGCGCCTGCT
>CAZZIF010000319.1:0-4929 GCA_964654025.1 uncultured bacterium | reverse complement strand
TTCGACAGGTTGCCTGGACGACTCGTCATTGGAGAACTCCTTTCACCGGGACAGCGATGTCGCCGACGCGTGGACGGACGAGCCTACCGGCCGGTGTCGCTCCCCCCGCAGTTGTGGCAAGAAGCGGCCCGCCGCTCGGATTTCCAGCCCGCCGTCGGCACGACACCTTGGCATTCTACCACATGCGAGGTCGTCACACGGGGGAGCGTCCCGCGCCCGCGAGGAGGGTCCGGCCGGGGAGGTCGGGTCTCGTGGGGGGAGCCGGTCCGACTACGGTCTCGGCATCAGGCGGGTGGAGGAGTCCCGGCCTTCTTGCCTGGTTGAATGGCCGACTCGCCCTCCCGGGCGAACTCGGCCGGATGCATGGTCTTCCACTCGTGGGCCGGCATGCGTCCGTCCAACCAGATCGTGCTCATCGGATATTCCGACGGCATGAAGACCACATAGAACAGGTGCCAGATGATGATCGCGCTGACGGCCAGGATCGCCTCGTAGTAGTGTACGACTTCCGAGACGCGTACCACCCAGGCCGGCAACCAGCCGGTCACGAGGTCGGGGAACCACAGAATCAAACCCGTCAACACCATCACCACAGTGCCCCAGATGACCGCCCAGTACTCGGCTTTCTGAGTGTAATCGAATCGCTCGAACTGCGGGCGCTTTCTTCTCCAACCCAGGTGAAACGCGATGTTCTGCGGAAACTGCACGAAGTCGCTGGCCTTGGGCACGATCGCCCCCAGATTCATGCGGCCGCGCCGGGTCAGCACGATCCAGACCATGTGATACAGGCTGGCGGCGATCAACACGATCGCCAGGGCCCGGTGCAGGTTTGCGCGGACGAACTCGTTGCCGCCCAGGCCGATCAACATGACCCACCAGGAGTCGGGCGATTTCAGCGCGAAACCGGTGATGGCCAGGCCCGTGAAGGAGGTCAAGAGCGCCAGGTGCTGCACGCGTTCGATCTTCCACCAGCGCATGACGTAGTCTTCGCGGCGACGACGTTCCCGGTGTTTCTTCAGCTCGTACCGCCACACGATCAGGTTGTGGATCGCCATGCCGCCGAGCACCAGACCGATCAACACAATGTAGATCAGTTTCGCCCACCCGTGCGGGCCCCGCGCGGCCAGCGCGCTGGCATGCGTGTAACTGCGCGCGAAGGTCTCGTTCGATCGCGCGTGGCACTTGCCGCAGGTCGCCGTCACCTCCTCTGGATGCACGGTCGACACCGGGTCCAGCGGGCTGTGGATCGCGTGCGTGTTGTGGCAGTCGATGCAGGTCGCGACCAGCGGTCCGCTGCGGCCCACCGCCCATCCGTGATAGCTGTCGAGGTAGCTTTCGACCACGCCGACGGTGATGCCGTACTTCTCGGCCAGGTCGGGGCGGGTGTGGCAATCGCCGCACATCTCGCGCGCAATGCGTTCCGGAGCGGACAGCGACAGCGGATCCTCCTTGCTGCGCGTGAGATGTTCGTCATGGCAATCGATGCAGGTGGGAGCGTCACTGATGCCCATCTGCAACGCCTGGCCATGGATCGAGTCCAGATACTCGCCGGTCTCCGCCTGGTGGCACTTGCCGCAGGTCTGGGCGACGTGGAAGCGGTTGATGCCGGAATCGGCAATCTGCGCGTGCTGCAGATCATGGGACCCGTGGCAGTCCACGCACGTTGCGGCGTGGCCGCCCTCGGCATCGATTTTTCCGTGGACCGATTCCCGGTACCGCGGCAGCGTGATCGGCAACCGCACGAAGTTCGAGGCGATCACCACGTCCTCGCCGTGGCAGCGACCACACATGTCGGGCACGTTGTTGGGATGGATTGAGGAAGCCGGGTCGTCCACGGATCGTATGTCGTGGCCCCGGTGGCAATCGGCGCACGTGGCGGCGCCTTCGCTGCCGCGCAGACGCCCGAAGCGGTGTACGCTGCCGCGGTAGACCTCCTCTACGTCCTCGTGGCAGGAACCGCAGCCGCCGTCGAAGACGCCGATGGCCTCCTCGTCCTTGTGAGTGCTGTGGCAGGAGATGCAGGTCATGCCGCCGCCGGCGATCAACTCGGCGTGCACGGAGCCTTCGAACTGCGCGAATTCCTTCTGGTGGCACTCGTTGCAGGCCTGGGCGAGCCGCGCGTCCATGTGTGGGCGACGCGTCGCATGCACCTCGTGACAGGAGGCGCAGTTCAAGATGCCGTCACTGTCGAGCTGTCCGCCAATCATGACGTGGCCACCACGTTGCACATCGTCCATGGCGCCGGCATGACACGAGGCGCAGAGACGGTTGACGGCGCCGGCGGCCGGCGGCAGTCCCGGGCCGTGCGACTGGTGGCACGTGATACAGCCGGGCAGGTTGTCGACCAGGTCGCCGGCCATGCCGGGCTTGACCGCGTGCACGCCCGAGTCGTAGAGCGCGGCCTCCACATTGTGGCACATCCGGCAGGATTCCTCGGCGACGGTTTTGTTCAGGCCGTGCATGCGGTGTGGGTCGCTATCGACGCCGTGGCAACCGGCGCAATCCGGTGCCCGCTGGTTGCCGCGGTCCAGCGCCTGGAAGTGGAAGTTCTGGCGGAAGCTCTCCACGGCGTCTTCATGGCATTGGCTGCAATCGACCCGGCGGTAGCGATCGTAATGCGGGACATCGTCGTAGGTGCCCGGTTGCGTGTGGCAATCGACGCAGTCCAGATCGGCGTGCACGCTGAGGCTGTAGTCGGCGGGGGATACGCTTATCTCGCGGCCGGCGGCCGAGATGAGTCCGGGGTCGTCGTGGCACATGAAGCAGATCTCGTTGTCGGCCGCAGCCACTGCCAACGTACCGACAACGGCCGTCACCACGAGGCAACCGATCAGGCCGCCGGTCAATATAGAGCGTCTGCTTCGCATGCTTACTCCCTCGGCACGCATTCGGGTGGGACGATCCTGGCGCGAACCATAATAGGTTCGACTTCATAAGTGAAGAGATAGTTGGTAGGTCGTTGGTTTGCGCGTCGGCGCCGGGCTTTTTCTGGTCTGATCCTGCGTGACCTGATATCGTCCGCCGCACGGATCGAGTGGGGCTTCACGATCGGACCGAGGAGGTCAGGACGCATGGCGGCAAACGACCGGCGCCAGGCCCGAGGCTGGACGAGGCTGGCCAGCTGGTTCCAGGACCGGCTGCCGATCTTCTGGGACAACTGGGTGGCGGCTGCCGGGAGCATGGTCGCGCTGGTCGCCGTCTTCCTGCTTGGCGTGATGCTCCTGCTGTACCTGTACAATCTCATCGTTGGGCGCGAGTCGAACCCCTATGTCGATCTGATTGGGTTCATGGTCCTGCCGATCGTGCTGATCGGCGGCGTTGTGCTGTTGCTGTTGGGCAACCAGCTGCGGCGCTCGCGCGAGAAGCGCGAGGGCAAGCGGCACGTCGAGACCGTTTTTGGCAGCGGTGATGTTCTGCGCCGCGTCGTGCTCGTCGCCGGCGTCACCTTCGCGCTGCTGATCGGCTTCGGCCTGTTCAGCTACGAGGCCTATCACTACACCGATTCGAACCAGTTCTGCTCCACCGTCTGCCACCAGGTGATGGCTCCGGAGGCGGTTGCGCACGCCAGCTCGCCGCATGCCAACGTGAAGTGCGTTGACTGCCACATCGGCCCGGGCGCCGACTGGTTCGTGCGCTCGAAACTCTCGGGCGTCCGCCAGGTCTTCGCCGTGCTGAGCGACGACTTCAACCGCCCAATCCCCTCACCGGTCGAGGAACTGCGACCCGCGCGCGAAACCTGCGAGGTCTGTCACTGGCCGGAGAAGTTTCACGGCTCGCGCCTGGTCACCTACCAGCGCTTCGCGAAAGACCGGGACAACACCCCGCAGACGACCGCGCTGGTCATGCACGTGGGCGGACCGATCGGTGCGGGGGAGGATGAACGCGCCATCGGCATCCACTGGCACGTCGATCCGGGCAACGAGGTCCGCTACCGCCATGTCGACCACAAGCGCAACGAGATCGTCGAGGTGATCCAGACCACGCCCGGCGGCGACGTACGCTTCCTGCGCGAAGACCACGAGGACCATGCCGACACCGGCGAGTGGCGCGTGATGGACTGCCTGGATTGCCACAATCGGCCTTCGCACATCTTCGACCTGCCGCACCGCGCGGTGGATCTGGCCCTGGCGATCGGCGAACTCGACCCGTCGGTGCCGTGGTTGCGCGAGGAAGCCGAACGAATCCTGCGCGAGGTGGAGCCGGGCGGCGAAACCACGGCACGGATCGCCGCCGGCTTGCGCTCGATCTATGCCGAGGACCACCCCGAGGATCTCCCGCTGCTCGAGGCGTCGCTGCCGGCGGCCGCCGCAACGCTCAGCCGCATCCTGGAGCGAAACGTCTGGCCGCAGATGAACATCACCTGGAACACCTACCCGAGCCACCTATCGCACTTCGACGATCACGGCGACTTCGGTACCAGTGGTTGCTTCCGGTGCCATGACGGTCGGCACGAGTCCGAGGCCGGCGAGTTGATCACGATGGATTGTGAGGCCTGCCACACGATCCTGGCCATGGAAGAAGAAGACTGGGGGGGGCTCCAGGGAGTGTCGACCGACGTGTTCCTGCGCCGGTAGATGGACCATCCGAACGCAAGGCGTAAGAAGACGTTATGACGTTGAGCAATCGACCGTACGACAACTGCGAAACATAAGTCAAAGTCTCAAATCTTTCAGCTCTTCGTGTGGTTTGGAAAACACTTGATCCCCCAAGCGCGGGAAGCATAATAGAAACACGTTAGGACTTGGGAGGTCCTATAGAGGTTTTTCATCCGCGCGGGCGGCCTCGACTCAGCTTCGGAGCCGCTGCGAGCACTACGATCCAGGAGGCGACGTTCATGACGACCGACAAGCTTCTCAAGATTGTGGCCCTACCGGTCTTGGTACTGGCGGTGGCCATGGTGGGCTGCGAGGGTGATGTTGGCCCGGCGGG
>CAZZIF010000318.1:0-4930 GCA_964654025.1 uncultured bacterium | reverse complement strand
TCTTCTTGGGGAACGGTCCGGATGGGTGGCGCGAGCACCTGGGACTACCCGTTTCCGAGGCGGATCCCTACTACATTCATCCCTACTCGGACCACATGACCTACTGGATGACCTGGGGCGGCACCTTCGAGACCGAGCCGCGGCGAATCGCCGAGGTGGGCGCCGCGCCGGGCGGCGGACCGGAAGTCACCACCGGGGGGGGGCGCCTGCACGTGGAGCAGCAGAAGATCCACGAGTCGCGTCCGCGCGAAAGCAACCTCGTTTGGGAGCGATTCTTCTGGGCGCAGTTGATCGCGCGCGATCCCGCCGAGACCGCTTCGATCGACCTGGATCTGGAAGGCATCGTCCCTGGCGGGGAGGCCGATCTTCGGGTGAGCCTGTGGGGCGCGAACTGGGAGTTTTCGCGGACGCCGAATCACCGGGTGGCCATGATGGTCGACACCGACACGCTGGCCATCGGCGAGTGGGACCGCGTGAGCCGGGCCGTGTTGACCGACACGCTTGCGCTGGCGCCGGGCGAGGAGTCCTTGGAGCTCTTGTTGGCGGTGACGCCGCGTTACTACCTGGACTGGAACGAGGACCTTCAGGAATTTGTAATCACGCTACATCAGGACAACGTCTTCCTGGCCTACGTGGAGGCCGCCTACCAGCGGCGCCTGGACCTGGCCGGCGGCGTGCTCGAGGTGACGATCCCGGCCGACTCGATCGCGGCCGGGTCGATGCGGATCACCGGGCTTGCCTCCGACCAGAACTACTACTTCCTGGAGACGAGCGACCCCTACGCCGCCGAGTGGATCGCCGCCGAGCTGACGCCGGGCGAGGAGGGGACCGAAGCGCGCTTTGCCTTGACCGCCGATGGGACGCCGGCGCATTTGCTGTGCCTACGCGGCGATCAAATCCAATCGCCCGCCGTCCTCGAGCTGCGCGAGTGGGGGATGGCGAGGGTTCCGCTGCGCGACCGCAGCGATCCGGTGGACTATCTGGTGGTGACCACCGAGGCGCTGGAGGACGAAGGCCGGCGTCTGGCCGCCCATCGCGCCGACCACTTCTGGGGGGCTGACGGGCGGACCCTGCAGAGCGCGCGCACCGCCGTGGTGACGATGGAAGCCATCTTCGAAGAGTTTTCCTGGGGGCAGTTTGACCCGACTGCGCTGCGTAATTTCTTACACCACGCCTATCACAACTGGCTGGAGGGTTCGGCACCGGCGCTCTCGCATGTGGTCTTCCTGGGCGATGCCCACTTCGATAGCCGCAACTACCTGGGCGGGAACGCGACGATGACGGTGCCGGCCTATGAGTTCTATGCCGAGCGCTACGCGACCTCGCGCGCTCTATCGCCGGCCTTCTTCGGGGACACCTACTTCTCGCTGCTGGACGGGCCCACCGACCGTGATCCCGAGTTTGCGCTCGGGCGCCTACCGGTCGGTTCGGTCTCGGAGGCCGCGGCAATGATCGACAAGCTCATCGCCTACGACCTCGAGACTTCTCCCGGCGTGTGGAAGTCGCGCGTGGTGTTGTGCGCGGACGACGTGTGCCAGGGCAATCATGAGGACGGCATTGGGGTCCAGCACATGGGCCAATCCGAGGACCTGAGCACCGAGTCCCTTCCCGCCGGCGTCCGGCAAGAGAAGCTCTATCTCTACGACTACGGCAGCGAATGCGCCTACCTGCGCAAGCCGCAGGCGAGTGCGGATCTGATCGGGTTGCTGGAGGAAGGCACGCTGCTACTGAACTTCGTGGGGCACGGCAGCGAGACCCAGATCGCGGATGAACGCATCCTGGAGATCTCTTCGATGGCCGGGTTGCAGAATGCCGGCCGGCCCTTCTTGATGATCACCGCGTCGTGCGCGGTCGGCAAGTACACCCATGGTGGAGACGGACTGGCCCTGGCGGCCATGCGGCATCGCGACGGCGGCGCGCTGGCCGTGATCAGCGCCGCCGCGGTCGCCTTCAGCGGCGAGAACGCGGTCCTCAACCGCCTGCTGCTCGAGCACATCTTCTCCCAGGACGACTGGCTGAGCAGTCCGGCCCTGGGGCCGGCCTACTACGCCGCGAAGGTGGCCTACGCGCCGGGTAGCGTGGACAACGAGTATCGTTACAACCTGATGGGCGATCCGGGATCACGGCTGGCGCTGCCCAGCTACGGGATCGAGCTGACGCTCGCGGACGTGCCGGAGGTGGCGGCCGACGCCGACACCCTGCTGCGTGGCGCGACCGCGCGGGTCGCCGGGCGCGTGATCGATGGGGCCGGCGTGACCCAGGACGCCTTCGACGGCCAGGTGCGGCTGGAGGTTCTCGATTCGGCCACGCTTTCCACAGCGGTCGATCACCGCGCGCGAGAAGCCGTCTACGAGCAGACGGGGGCGCGCGTTTTCGCTGCCGATGTGGAGGTGAGCGGCGGCCGGTTCGAAAGCGTCTTCTTCGTGCCGACGGCACTGATCACCGGCACGCGGGGCGATGCGCGGATCCATGCCTACGCCTATGATGCCACCGGTGCCTCCGGGCTGGATGCGGCCGGCTACCGGCGGGGCTTGTTGATCCCCGAGTACACCGTACCGGTCTCCGACACGCTCGGGCCGAGGATCGAGCTGGACTGGGAAGATCCCGAAGGGCCGCGTGAGACCGGGAGCCGCCTGACGGCGGTGATGAGCGACTCGAGCGGGATCTACGTGACGGGACTGGCGCCGTCGCGATCGGTGGTTGTCTCGATCCGCGATGAGTTCGACCGGGTGTTGGTCGCCGAGGATCTGGCGCAGACGGTGACCTTCGGTTCCGACTTTCGCCAGGCGGAGGTCGGCTACGCGTTGCCCGCGGGCTTGCCGGCGGGTGAACCGCTGACCCTGACCCTGGAGGCCTCCGACAATGTCGGTCAGCGAGGCGCGGCGACGGTGACCTTCACGCTGTCGGGAGCGGCACAGGAAGCCGGCCCCCTGCTGGGGCAGGTCTACAATCTGCCGAACCCGACCGAAAGCGACACGCGGTTCCTATTCGAACTCGGTGAAACCGCCGACATCGAGATCGCGCTGTACACGGTAACCGGTCGGAAGATCAAGACGCTGAGCGAGTTCGAGGTTACGCCCGCACGGGGGCGCAGTGAGGGGGTGGCCTGGGACGGCCGGGACGAGGACGGCGATCGACTGGCCAATGGCGTCTATTTCTACCGTGTGGTGGCCCGCACCTCATCCGGCCAACGGGCCGAAACCATCGAGCGTCTGGCCGTCTACCGGTAGCAGGGGGCGGTGGCGCGCCCCCGGGACGGCGGCCTGGCCAGGTTCCGGCGGCGGGTTCGAGGCGAGCGCAGGGCGAGTTCGAGGCGAGCGCAGGGCGAGTTCGAGGTGAGTTCGAGGTGAGTTCGTGGCGATCTCGGGGCGGGGGGTGAGGCGAGGTTGAGACATCTCGCGATGCTGTGATAGCCTCGTTCGGTCCTACCCGGGCCTACCGCTGTAGGAGCTTTTGTTTCTTGAAGATGAGCTGAAGATGAGCCGGCGAGAACGGGAACTCCCGAGGCGGCGCTGTGTTTTCGCTGTAGCGGGAGGGCCGTCATCGGAGGAGGCCGTGTCGCCTCCGCGCGACCATTTCCCACACGGTAAGAGGTGCATAGCATGAAACCAATTCGCATTGCGAGCCTACTGGTCCTGGCGGCGACACTGCTGTGGCTGTGTCCGCCGGTCGCCGATGCCCAGACGCACGGCGGTACGGGTATTCTGAAAATCAAGCCCGGTGCCCGGGCCACGGGCATGGGACAGGCTGGCGTGGCGTTGCCTCAGCGGGGCCAATCGGTCTGGTGGAATCCCGCGCTTCTGGCACAAGCCCAATCCCGGGAGGTCTCCACCACGGTCGTCAAGCTCGTGCCCGATCTGGCTGACGATGTCTATTACCTGAATCTGGCCTATTCCCAGTCGCTGGGGGATGTGGGGGGCATCGGCTTTGACCTCATGTACCTGTCCTACGGCAAGACCGAGGCGGTCGACGAGGAAGGCACCTCCTACGGGTTCTTCAGCAGCTACGAAGCGGTGCCGACCGTGGCGTTCGGCACGCGGCTGATCGGCGATCCGATGGCGCCGTGGGGAAGCGGGGGGCTCTTGGGTGCCCTCGACATCGGCGTCGCCCTCAAGTTCGTGTGGGTCGACCTGGCCCCCGAGTGGGCCATGTCGATCGTCGGCGTCGAGAAGGATGGCCAGGCGGACGCCTGGGCGGTGGACCTAGGCACGCTCGTACAGGGAACCCTTCCGTTTCCCAGTCTGAGCGGCGACCCCTTGCCCTACGCCCTGGGTTTGAATGTCCAGAACCTGGGTTCGAAGCTGGTCTACATCGAGGCCGATCAAGGCGACCCGCTGCCGCATAACCTGAAGGCCGGGCTCGCCCTGGAGTTCTACAGCAGCAACGCGCTGCGGGCGACCGGGGTATTCGACTTCAACAAGGCGCTCATCGACTACGAGAGCCCGGAGGTCGATATCGAAACCGCACCCAAGCTGGGCTGGGGCGCTATGGAGGAGCTCATGAACGCGGGCGTCGAGCTGTCCATTCAGGAGAGGCTCCATTTCCGCGTCGGATATGTTCACGACCCCGAGGGGGAGATCGAATCGCTAACCTTTGGAGCCGGCTTGGACGTGGCGTTCGGCCGCGGGAGGATGGTGCGCTTCGACTACTCGAGCGTGCCACAGGCCCTGGATCTGGACCGCGTCAGCTACCTGACGGTCGGGGTCCTGTTCGATGAAGATGCTCAAGCCGGCACGATGCCCTGACCCTAAACGCACAAGGGGGAGTTCTACGTGAGGCGCACGGCGCGCCGGCTGCTGGCCGGCCTTTCCATGATAGTGGCGGGTCTTGTCGCCGCGGGACCCGGCTGGGCGGGCGACGAGGTGATCGACCGCTCGATGCGGTTGCGACCGGCGCCCAACACGGCCGCAGGTGGACCCGGGTGGCACGA
>CAZZIF010000317.1:479-4936 GCA_964654025.1 uncultured bacterium | reverse complement strand
GGTGGGTTGCCCGCCGGTGTCGGTCAACATCTGGGGAACGTTCCAGAAACTGACCGCCGGCACGTCGGTGCCGAAGGTGGCCCCGCCGTCGGTGGACCGATCGATCCAGATCGTGCCCTGGTGATTGAACCAGTAGGGGGTGTCCAGCCAGGCGGCGTAGAGGTCGCCGCCGGGGCCCACGGCCAGATCCGGCCACAGGTTCAGGCCGCCGCCGGCGCGGTCGTTGATGGTTTGCGGCGCCGACCAGCTCATGCCGCCGTGACCCGCAGCGGCGACGTTGATGTCGCTGAAGCGCCAGAACGGCATCCCGGGCAGATCCTCTTCCCAGACAACGTAGACATTCCCGGCGTACGGGCTGCCGGGGCCGAAGTCATCGGCCTCCAGCTTGGGCTGGATGACGAAGGGCGTGGCCTGGATGGGCCCCGACCGCAGCACCACCTGGGCCGTCGTCGGAAACGTGGCGCCCCCATCGTTGGAGCGAGCTACGTAGACGGCGCTGTTCTGGTTGTTGGGCGCCAGGTTGTCGTAGGAGACATAGCTCGCGTAGATGAAGCCGGTGTTGTCCGCGGCGATCGATGCGTCCTCCTCGATGCCGAAGTAGCCGCCGGCCGGCGCGGTGAAGGCGCCATCGATCCAGGGGCCGGCCACCGAATGGGTCCGGTAGCTCACCCCGATGCCGTTGCCGGCGAAGGGATCGTCGGCGTAGGCGGCGATCAGGTGGTCGGTGGTGTAGTCGATCGTGATGCTGGGGGAAGTCTGGACGAGCGCGGGTGGGGGCTGATCTTGATTGACCCGCGTGTTGGCCTGGGCGGTGGGAAGCATCGCTATCAAGAGCCCGATCCCAAAAACGATCGTCGCCACGGGAAGTAACGACCGAACGTGCCGCCTGGAAAGGAATACCGCCGCCATTCTTGGAAGGATGGAGCTTGCCGACATCTGCGCACCTCCTTAGCTCATCTGCAACGCGCTCGCGTACCCGCGTGATCGCTGCGTCCACGGGGGGATCGTTCGGTGCCATCTGAGTTGTTTGGGAAGGGGCAGGGATCTTACAGGAGACTGTCGGCCAAATGGGCGGCCATGTTCCCCAGCCGGCACCTGACACAGCTCGTGACAGTCACCCCTTGCCGGAGAAGCCGACCTGGCTTTCGTGACCACACGCCGGGCCGCGTGTTGGCGCGAAGTTACCTGAGCACCAAGACTCTCTGCTCGAGTTGTTGCCCTCCGACGATCACCCGCGCGTAGTAGGCTCCCGCCGAAACCCGAGTTCCGCTGGCGTCCCGACCGTCCCAGCGCAGTCTATGGTTTCCCGGGTCAAGATGGCCGTTGCAAAGACGACGAATCGATCTGCCGGACAGATCGAGGACATCGACGCGCACAATGGCCTCATCTGCCGTTTCGAAGGCAATCGTTGTCCCGCCGGTCGTTGGGTTGGGCTCTGCCTTCAGGAGATTCGAGACCGCCTCCCAGGTCGGAGATTCGGCCCCACTGGTCTCCGCGGCAAAATACACCCCGATTCCGAGGCTCTGGATCGGTGGTTCCCACACCACCTCGGGATGCTGCCAGCCGCTGGGCCACTCGAGACCCTCAGCCACGTTGGTCCAGGGGTGGCCGCCGGGGCCGTTGAGATCGGCGGCCAAGTACGCACAACAAGTACCCGCCCAAGGAGACCAGTAGCCTATCGTAAACTCGCCGTCGACGACCGCATGGATGGCTGTATCCATCTGGGCAACCTGGGGCCAGAGGGGAGGCTCCGGCAACTCGATGTTGGATACCACGGCGACCACCTCCCCCGGCGGCCCCGTCAGGCCTCCCGCCCATACGAAGATGTCCGAGGAAACCGAGTATTGGCATCCAGAACTTGTCAGCCAGAAGGCGCCCGCGCTGATGACCCCAGGTCCAAGGTCAAACGCTTCCGCGAGGGCGCCGTCGTACGGTGGATCCACGCATCCGTCGCAGAACCAGCAGAATCCGTATTCGAAGGTGCCATCGTGGTGGAAGTACAACGCGTCGTCGTCAGTCATGAATGTGGGCCGCACGGTTCCCATTGGTCGACTACCATCTTCGACAGGTGATGACTGCCCAATCGCTGTGCCTGACACCAGCCAACATGCGGTAAGAAGTGGGAACATCCAGAGCTTGAAGGTCATGACAACATCTCCCTCATCGAATGACGATGAATTGAGTAACGGTTCCCGACTCAGCCTGGCCAGTCTGAGACAGCCGCGCGAAGTACATCCCCGCGGAAGATCTCCTGTACGAGGGGTCTGTAGCCGCCCAATGGAACTCGTGAGAACCTGCCATTAGCGGGACGCTGTCGATGAGCTTCGTCACGACCCGACCGGCCGCGTCGTAGATCGTCAGATCGTATCTCCCAAATCCCGGTAGGACGGCATCGAAGAAGATGTTCTCCTCAGTGAACAGATGACGGCGAGCATGGAACACCAGATTACCACCGCCCTTGAGATGAGCTTCAGCCAAGAGACCCCGGGAGGGCCTGGAAATGACGGAGTAGTCAATATTGAAAGGGCCTTCTCCAGGCTCAAACGGCGCCCAGCCAATGAACTGCCTTGGTGTGCTTTTCGTGTAGATCTTGTAGGTGTAGGTGCGGAGAATCGCCTCACACTCATCTTCTCCATAGCCTATGAACTCAGCGAAGTTCGCGTGGAACTTGGCATCGTACCGATCGAGGTTTTTCCAACCCGTCGAGGTCTTCCCACGAGCCCAAACGGTGTCCACAATCACTTCCCCGTCACGACACAGATCTGCAGTCGCGGTCAGCTCGTAGACGTGCGCGTAGCATTCTTGCCACAGAACGGCCAGAGGCAAGATTGGAACATCACGGAAATGCATAAGGCGCGCGTCGATCGAGTCCGCGGAGTAGGTGGTCACAGTGCCATGCTGGACGCTCCATGGGGATTCGAGGGCATCCAGCGCTTTGTCCACCCGCAAGAGGCCATGGCCCCTTTCCGCCGAGGAGTAGCCTTCCAGTGGGCTGGCCTTGATCTCGAGAAGGCGGTAGCAGTCTTCATTCGTGAGAGATGAGTCCTTGCCGAGGAGCATCGCGATCGCTCCTGCGACGATGGGTGCGGAGAATGATGTGCCTGCCATCCGATTCACATCGACGCCGGAATACTGATCATCTGATCCTAGGGTAGTTACAATCCCCCAACCGGGAGCGGTAATGTCAACGTAGCTACCGTTGTTCTGATATGCGGTACAATCGTTCCCTTGACAGTCAATTCCGGTAACGCTCAGCGTATAGTCGGGGTAGGCAGCAGGAAAGACGAAGCATGTATCTGGGGAAGGATTGCACGGGCTGAGGCCGGCACACGCGCCAGCTCCCCCTCTACCGGCGGCGCAGATGAGAGAGATGTCTTTCAAGAAAGCGTTGCGGAACGCATCCCGCAGCACGAGTCCATACTCGTGGCAGTTCTTGTACTGGTCCTCGGTTTTGAGGCTGAAGTTGACGACAAGAACGGAGCTATAGACCGCCGAGCTGCATACCCAAGACAGGGCTCGCGGAACTGTCGATGCATGATCGTTTCCAAGTGCGTTGTTCCCTACTTTCAACGCGACGAGCAGATCATCGTCATGGTTGGGATCGAGATTCACAACTCCGGAAATGCCAATACCGTCGTTGTCCGTTCCGGCCGCGGCAACCCCTGCAACGCATGTCCCATGGCCACAAGATTCCCACCAATCGTACCAACATCCGCCCACGGTATCGACAAAACTCTTGCTGAGCGAAACATCGATGAAGCTTGCGAGATCTTCATGCGTCTTGTGGATGCCCTGGTCGCAAATCCCGATCTTCGTCCCGGCGCTATCGTGTATGTCCCAGGCCGCGGGAGCGTTGATATCGAAGAAGCTATCACATGCGACCTCATCGATCTCCTGGCCGGTATTGTGGAGATGCCACTGGAGATCGTAGTGTTCATCGTCTGGCGTGAATTCGTAGTGGATCTTGGTGTCGCATTCAGCATGGATCACGCCGCGGAGCGTGCGTATGTATGCTAGGGCATCTTCAATGGGTTCTTGGCCGTCAAGAGTCACGGCGTACACATCCGTGAAGTCGACGAGTGGCATAAGATTGCCGTGGCGATCCATAGAGTCGCGTCGGGTCATGTGGCGCCAGCCTGGGGCGACGGTGGTGAAAGTCTCCACGCCGGTAGCAAGAAGACCGTTGCGGAGGGCGGAGGACTTGAAGATGCCGCTCTCGGCGGGCAGAGTGAAGTGATTGTGACCGTTATCGACGCACTGCGGGAAGCTTACCGCACCCGGCTCGAATCGAATCAGCAGCCTGTTTGGCAAGCATGATCTCTCAAGTTCCGCGCGGGGAGGCGCGCTGCTAGACAGGACGGCGAGCATAACCGAAGCACTCATGAAGAAGGAAGTCAGGATGCGCCGAGGGGGGGGGGAGGAAATCATGACGACATCTCCTTTTCACCCGTGTGACA
>CAZZIF010000317.1:0-469 GCA_964654025.1 uncultured bacterium | reverse complement strand
GGACGCGAAGGGTCAAAACATAACTGTATTATACGATGCGTGCGTGCGGCTCGATACCGGAATCGCTGTACTTCGTGAGGGGCTTTGCTAGCTTTGCACGAACTGCCCGTATCTATTAAGTAAACGTAGAGGGACGGCACTAAAGCATAAGGATGGAGCTTGCCGACATCTGCGCACCTCCTTAGCTCATCTGCAACGCGCGCGCGTACCCGCGTGATCGCTGCGTCCACGGGGGGGATCGTTCGGTGCCATTTGGGTTGTTTGGGAAGGGGCGGGGTTCTTACAGGGCGGAGTTCTTGCAGGGCGAGTAACCTGGTCTGCCGGCCGGCCTGTCGCTTGCTACCGGCCGCGGGGCATGGGACCACTCCGTGGACATCGCCTCCATCGTGCGGCAAGCCGGGCCCCAGGCTGCCCCCAGGAACGTGCTGGTCACCTGGGCATGTGCACACTCCTGCCCGGGCTGGGGCCT
>CAZZIF010000316.1:0-4941 GCA_964654025.1 uncultured bacterium | reverse complement strand
CCGACAGGATCCGATCGCACCGGCAGGATCCGATCGCACCGGCAGGATCCGGCGGCACCGACGAGATCCGGTGGCACGGGCGAGATCTCGCGGCACCGACAGGATCCGATCGCACCAACAGGATCCGGCGGCAACAGGAGGATGCCATGACCCAGCACGACGTTCCCTTCGATCGCAACCGAATCGCCAGCATCATCAAGAAGACCGGCTTTGACCCCGCCAATCTCTCGATCCGGGAGGCCAACCGTCTGGTCTCGCTGGTGGAAGAGGACCTGGGCGTTCGGTTCGTGCGAATGGAGTTCGGCGTTCCCAACTTACCCTACGACCCGGTGGGCGCCGAGACGGCGGTCCGGATCGAACAGGAGCGCCAGGCCAGTGCCCAGTATCCGCCCTTCGACGGTATTCCGGAGCTGAAGCGTGAAGCCGCTCGCTTCATGAAGAACTTCCTCGATATCGACGTGCCCGCCGAATGCTGCATTCCCACCGTCGGATCGATGCAGGGCGGTTTCATCGCACAAGCTATCGCCGGCAACCGGGTGGCCGGCCGCGACACGATTCTCTACCTGGATCCCTCTTTTCCGGTGAGCCGCCGTCAGACCCATTTTCTCGGGCTGCGGGATGGCTCCATCGAGTTGTCGGAGAATCGCGGGGACGCGCTACTGAGGGCGGTGGAGGAACGTTTTTCGGAGGGCGATGTGGGCGGATTGCTCTACTCGAGTCCGAACAATCCTGCCTGGATTACGCTCAAGCCCAGCGAACTCGAGGGGTTGGGCAAGCTGTGCACGAAGTACGATGTGCTGGCGATCGAGGACCTCGCCTATTTGTGCATGGACTTCCGTGAAGACTACGGACGCCCCGGCCAGCCGCCTTATCAGCCCACGATCGCCAAGTACACTGACCACTTCTTCGTCCTCGTTTCGAGTTCGAAAGTTTTCAGTTTCGCCGGGGCCCGCATCGGAATCGCTGTCTTTTCTCCGGCGTTCCTGACGATGAAGGCCCCCGACCTGATGCCCAAATTCGGCACGGAGAATGTGGGCCATGCGTTCGTGCACGGTGGCGTCTATTGCACCACCTCGGGCGTACCACAATCATCCCAGTGGGGTCTGCTGGGCCTGCTCGAGAAAGCCAACGCGGGCAAACTCAACTTTGTGGAGAACACTCGCGAATACGGACGCCGCGCGGCTGCCTTGAAGGAGATCTTCGGCGCCTGCGGGTTCAATCTCGTCTACGACAACGATCTCGGCGAGCCACTCGCCGACGGTTTCTACTTCACTTTCGCCTACCCCGGCTTCACCGGCCAGGAACTCTTGCTGGAGCTGCTCCACTACGGAGTGAGCGCAATCACACTAGCCTCCACCGGCAGCCGGCGGACCGAGGGTTTGCGTGCTTGCGTTTCCTTCGTCGACGAGCCGCAGTTCCCCACCGTGGAGCAGCGCCTGAGGCGATTCCAGGAAGACCACCCGGTCAGGTGACTTCACGGCGTGGGTTGAGGTCGCACCGAGCCATTGCCTCACACGGCGGCGTCGCATGGCTCGATGGAATTGCTAGAGCTTAGACTATGTCCGGCGCTTGTTGCTCGTTTCGCCGTGCGCATGGTGGGAATAGTAGCAAAGGCGGCATTGGCGGCAACCGGACCGCTCCATGGTAGCCACTCATGAGAATCCGCTACCGCAGGGATAAGTTTTTCGCTTGTCACGGATTCGGTTTGCAGTCCGGGGCCGGGTTCGCTACATTTGGATACAAGCTTCTGCTGCTGGGCCGCATTTGACCCTCCAGCGGAGCTTTCGCGATAGATGATCCGTCTCAGCAGCATTCTGTCGCCGGTCTTTGAGGATCCTCATGGGTTCGTACCCCAAGACGGTGCTCCTTAAGAATGGAACCGAGGTGGTTCTGCGCAGGCTGATGCCGGATGATCTTGATGCACTCCACCGCTTCTATCTCAACCTTCCCGAAGAAGACCGTCACTACCTTCGCACCGACGTCACCGACCGCCGCAATGTCGCCATGCAAATGGAAGACTCCGACGCCGAAGAGCGCACGAGGTTCGTGGCCTTGCGAGGCGAGGACGTCGTGGGTCAGGCCGCCCTCCTGCGACCCACACACGGATGGTCGCAGCACACCGCCGAACTAAGGTGTGTAGTGGGCAGCAACGTCCAGGAACAAGGTCTCGCCAAGATCATGATCCGTGAGCTGTTCCGCGAAGCCACCCGCCAGGGGGTCGAGATCGTCTTCTCCAAGACCACGGCCGAGCAGAAGGCCGCAATGCACATCGTAGAAGAACTCGGCTTCAAACCCCAGCTCACTCTGCGGGAACACCAACGCGCGCTCCATGGAGATCTCCACGACGTCATCGTGATGACCTGCAGTATCAGCGATGCATGGGCACGGCTCGAGGACCTGATTCACCAGATGGACCATCAGGGCGCCGTCTACCCGCCCCCGAGAAGGGCCGACTCATGATCCGCTATCCAAAGGTATATCGGGCCAAAGACGGCCGCGCGATCGTCGTGCGCCCCTCGGCAGCCGAGGACATCAATCCGCTGCTCGAGTTCTTCTCTCGCCTCCCGGAAGATGACCGCCTACATCTGCGCGTGGATGTCACGCAGCGGGAGGTCATGCGCCGGCGCATGCTACCTCGCCCCCACTGGGAGGTGGTGCGCCTGATCGGCGAGTTCGGCGACCGCGTGGTGGCCGAGAGTTCCATTGCCCACCGCACCTACGGCTTCGAATCCCACGTGGGCGAAGTACGGGTGCTGGTTGCCCCGGATTTCCGCGGCACGGGGCTGGCAACCTACCTGGGACGCCAGCTCTTTGCGCACGCCATGCTCATGGATCTCCAGAAGGTCCAGGCATGCATGATGGCCGACGACGAGTTGGCCCAGCGTTTCGCCGAGCGGCTTGGCTTCGAGCCCGAGGGAGTCCTGAATAGCTTCGTGAAAGACGTACAGGGGAACAACCACGACCTTATGGTCATGTCACTCTCCACCTAGCCCGGACGCCTGCGGAAAGCAGGTCCGCGATGAGGAACCCCGTCCATGCGTTTCTGGAGAACTCCGCTCGACCAGGAGAAGTTCACGACGCCCCACGGCGTGATCCACATCATCATTGAGCGCTGCAAGGGCTGCGAATTCTGCGTGGAGTACTGCCCCCGCGGGGTGTTGCAGCTATCGAAGAAGTTCAACAAGAAGGGCTATCACTATCCGGAAGCGATCAAGGAGGGCGCCTGCGTGGACTGCGACCTCTGCGAAAGCATCTGTCCGGAGTTCGCCATCATCTCCGAGCGCGTCGAGGGCACGGCGAAGACGGCCGGCATGTCCAACGCCGCAGGCGAGGGCCAGGCGGCCAGCGGGGCCGCAGCGGCCGCCGGGAGCCAAACGGCCAGCGAGGGCGCAGCGGCCGCCGGGAGCCAAACGGCCAGCGAGGACCAGAACCAACAGAAGGAGGCACAGGGTGAGTGAATCGCGCGGTGCGGTGCTGACCGGCGACCACTTCATGAACGGGGACGTGGCCGCCGCCGAAGGGGCACTGGCGGCCGGGTGCACGTTCTTCGCCGGCTATCCGATCACGCCCGCCACCGAGGTCGCCGAGCGCATGGCCGAGCGGCTGCGGGACGTGGATGGCACCTACATTCAAATGGAAGACGAGATCGCCTCGATGTGCGCAATCCTGGGCGGCTCCTGGGGCGGGCGCAAGTCGATGACCTCCACCTCGGGACCCGGGTTCAGTCTCATGATGGAGAACCTGGGGCTGGGCGTCATGACCGAGACCCCATGCGTGCTCGTCAATGTTCAGCGCGGCGGGCCCTCGACCGGCCTACCGACGCTGGTGGGCCAGCAGGACATGATGCAGGCGCGCTGGGGCTCTCACGGGGACTACGAGATCATCGCGCTCTCTCCCAACTCCCCGCAGGAGTGCTTCGATCTGACGATCGAAGCCTTCAACCTATCCGAGCGCTGGCGTACGCCCGTGCTGTTGATGACCGACGAGGTCGTCGGACACATGACCGAGCGGGTCACGATTCCCGAGCCCGACACGATCACCCTCACGCCGCGGCGCCTGACGACGCTGCCGCCCGAGGAGTACCGGCCGTTCGAGCCCGACGAGGACCTGGTCCCGCCGATGTGCGAGTTCGGCAAGGGCTACCGCATCCACGTCACCGGTCTGACCCACGATGAACGCGGCTACCCGGATGTGACCGCCGGCATGCAGCAACGGGTGATTCCGCGGCTGGTGGACAAGATCCGCAAGAACGCCGATCAGATCGTGCGCTACGAGGAGAGCGGGCTCGAAGACGCCGAGGTGGTGGTCCTCTGCTACGGGATCACCTCGCGCGTGGCGCTGATGGCGGTCGAGCAGGCCCGCGCAACGGGCCACAAGGTCGGCTTCATCCGGCTCATCGTGGCCTGGCCCTTCCCCGAGCCGCTGATCCGCGACCTGGCGAAGCGCGTGCGCGGATTCGTCGTGCCCGAGATCAATCTGGGTCAGATGTGCCTGGAGGTCGAACGCTGCGCCGCCGGCACGCCGACCCGTCTGGTGGCCAACGCCGGCGGCTCGGTCCATTCGCCTGACACCATCCTGGATGCCATTGAGGAGACGTTGCGATGAGTGATTCCACGACCAAGACCACGACCACGACCACGACAACGACAACGACAACGACGCCCTCCTCGAAGGCCGACCTGGCGCAGATTCTGCACCATCCGCGCGACTGGATGCTGCGGGACGACCGCCTGCCCCACATCTGGTGTCCCACGTGCGGCATCGGCACCTGCGTCAACAGCTTCATCGAGGCGGTGCACGAGTGCGACACGCCCGAGGATCAGTTCGCGATCGTCTCGGGGATCGGGTGTACCGGACGGGTGGCGGGCTACGTCAAGCTCGACTCCTTCCACACCACCCACGGCCGCGCGATCCCCTTCGCCACCGGGCTCCATCTGGCGA
>CAZZIF010000315.1:0-4971 GCA_964654025.1 uncultured bacterium | reverse complement strand
GCATAGACCGCTACGGCGGCCAGACGGCGCAAACGGAGACGGCCCCTGCGACACAAACGAAGGCGGCGCGAACGGGGACGGCCCCTGCGACACAAACGGAGGCGGCGCGAACGGAGACGGCCCCTGCGACGCAAACGGAGGCGGCGCAAACGCAGGCGGTACGGATGCCACCGGTGCAGACGCAGGCAGCGAACCCTACACCGGAAACGCCACCACGAAAGTCGAGCCCTTGCCCGGTTCGGAACGTTCTATGTAGATGTGTCCGCCGTGATAGTCCTCGACGATCCGCTTCGCCAGCGTCAGCCCCAGGCCCCACCCTCGCGCCTTCGTCGAGTACCCGGGCGAAAAGACCTGCTTCATCTCCGCGGCCGTCATGCCGCGGCCCTCGTCGGTGATCCGCACCTCCACGCACTCGGTTTCATGCCGGTGCAGGACCTCGATCTGGATCCGCCCCCGCTCACCGGTAGCGTCGATCGCGTTCTTCAGAATGTTCTCGACCACCCACTCGATCAGCTCCTCGTTGACGTTCGCGGGTGGCACCAGGTCGTACATTTCCTGGATCTCGATTTCCTTCTTGAGGTGCGGCAGGCGCCGCTTGAAGTAGCGCGTGGCCGAGCTGACGATCGGCACCACATCGACCGTGTTGAGCCGCGGTGTCGATCCCACCTGGCCGAACCGCTTGGCGATCTTGTTCAGGCGTTCGGCGTCATCCTCCATCTCGTTGAGCACCTCGGTCAGGAAGGGCCGCGGCAGCGACACCTTGACCGACTCCTCCGGGGCGCCCTCCTCGGCCGCGCTACCAGCCGCGCCCTCGCCAGCCCCGATCGCGGCCTCCTCGGCTTCGGTCTGCTTCATGCGCAAGAGTTCCACCCAGCCCAGGAGCGAGGAGATCGGCGAGCCGAGCTGGTGGGCAGTCTCCTTCGCCAGGCCGATCCAGATCGCCCGCTGCTCGCTGGTCTTGATCGATCGGTACCCCACGTAGCCGAGTGCGATGAAGACGAAGATGATCCCGACCTGGACGAGGGGAATATAGCGCAGCTCGCGCGCCAGACGCCGCTCCCCGTAGTGCACGAACCCGAACTCGCGCTTGCGGTCGGGTGAGTAGATCGGCACCGGATCGTGCAGACGGTCGAACTCGTTCACCTTCTCGACCAGGCGCTGGACCACCGGCGATGGGGGGCCACTCGAATGCGGATCCCATTGGGAGATCGTCTCGATGTCGACGGCATCCTTCGGGATGCCGATGTTGCGCCACACGAAGGGCCGCCCTATGCGGTCGGTGAGGATGAGCGGCAGGTCGCTGGGCTTGATGATTTCATCGAAGAGTTCCTGGATCTCGGGGTTGGCGGTAGCCTCAAGCGCCACCGAGGCCACGAAGCGCGCCAGCAATTGGCCGACTGCCTGGGACTCCTGATTGACCTTGCGCACCCAGCTATAACTGTAGACGAAGGCCACCGCGACCAGCACGAAGCTTCCGAGGAACAGATAGGCTCTCAGCAGGGTCGATAGGTTCGATCTGGAGACCGACATGCACCCCCCCTAGCTTCGTAGGTTACGTCAACGGCTACCGGCCGGTCTCGGCCCCCCGAATTTGGTCGGCCCCACCCATGTAGGGCCGTAACACCTCCGGCACGCGCACCGTGCCCTCGCCTGTCTGGTAGTGCTCGAAGATGGCGACGATCAGGCGCGGAAGGGCCACCCCGGACCCGTTGAGCGTGTGCACGAACTCCTTCTTGCCCTGCGCGGTGCGGCAGCGCAGTCCAATCCGTCGCGCCTGAAAAGCCTCGAAATTGCTACAGGAGGAGACTTCCAGCCAGCGCTGCTCGCCGGGTGCCCACAGCTCCAGGTCGTAGCACTTCGCCGCGGCGAAGCTGAGATCACCAGTGGCCAGCTCCAGCACACGATATGGCAACTCGAGCGCCTTCAGAATGGCTTCGGCGTCGGCCGTCAGATCCTCGAGCGCCTGATACGACTGATCGGGCGCGACGATCTTGACCATCTCCACTTTGTCAAACTGATGTACCCGGATCAGGCCGCGAGTGTCCTTCCCATAGGTCCCGGCCTCGCGGCGAAAGCACGGCGAGTAGGCCACAAACTGAAGGGGCAGGTCCTCGGCCCGTAGATCCTGTCCCCGCATGAGGTTGGTCAACGGCACCTCGGCTGTCGGGATCAGGAAGAGTTCGTCGAGGGGGATCCGGTACATGTCTTCTTCCAGCTTGGGCAACTGCCCACAGCCGAACAATGCTTCAGCGCGCGTCGCGTAAGGGATGCGCACTTCGCGGTAGCCGCTGGCGACATGGCGGTCGACCATGAAATTGATCAGGGCCCGCTGCAGACGTGCCGCCTCCCCGGAGAGGATCACGAACCCATGGCCGCTCATCGCCGAGGCGGCCGTCAGGTCGAGCACACCCAGGGCGGTGCCCAAGTCCACGTGGTTGAGCAGCCCCTCGTCGCGGCGCGGGGTTCCCCACTCCCGGACCAGGCGATTGTTCGACTCATCACCCTCGGGCACGGTCTCGTGGGGCACATTGGGGATCCAGCTGATCAGCTCGTCCATCTGGGGCAACAGATCGGCCAGTTCCTGGTCGAACGCCTTGATGCGCTCGCCCACCTCGCGCATGGCGACGATCGCCTCCTCGGCGTTCTCCCCGGCGGCCTTCTTCTTCCCGATCTCCTGGGACTGCCGATTACGCTCGGCCTTCAGCTCCTCGACTTGTCCCAACAACTCCCGGCGCCGCTGGTCGAGTTCCATCAACCGGTCGATGTCGGCCTTCTCGCCCTTCTTGCGGACGGCCTCGCGCAGAAGAGCCTCGTTGTCCCGGATGAATCGCAGGTCGTACATGCCCACCTTGCCTATGGTTATTCGACGATTTCCACGCCCTGTTCTTCCAGGATCGCCGCCGCGCCCTGTTCGAGCAGGCTCTTGGCCAGACGCTCACCCGTTCGAATGGGATCATCCGGGAAGCCTTCGGCCCGGTCCCGCAGGACGACCTGTCCGTCCAGAGAGCATACACATCCTTCGATCTTCAGGATGTCGCCTTTCACGCGCGCCAGGGCCCCGATCGGGGCACCCTCCCAGGCCCCGACCGAATGGTGGAAGGAGCGCTCGGCAGTCACCTCGCGCTGCGAGAGGGTGTGGTTCAGGAAGCGCACCAGCTCGCCGATCTCCTCGTTACCTTCGCGGACGAGCAAACCGAGAGCGGCCTGCCCCACGGCAGGTGTGCAGACCTGGGCGGTGAAGACCTCCGAGACCCGTTCCTGCCAACCACGCCACTCGATGCCCGATGCGGCCACCACGATCCCCTGAAGCTTGCCGGAGTCGACCATGTGCAGGCGCTCGCTGAGGGTGCCCACGACAAAGACCAGCTCGAGATCCGGGCGGTAGCGTGCGAGCTGAGCCTGGCGACGCAGGCTGCTGACCCCGACGTGGGCGCCTCTGGGCAGCTCATCGATGATCGACCCGTCGGTGGTGACGAGCACGTCGAGCGGCGTCTTGCGCTCACAAACCGCCTCGAGGGCAACGCCCTCGGGGAGGGTGGAAGGCAGGTCCTTCATGCGATGCACGCCCACGTCCACCTTGCTGGCAATGAGCGCCTCGTAGATGGGCTCGGAATAGAACGCGCGGATCGGCACGGTGTGTCCCGATTTGGCTGCACGCTTGTGACGGGGCTTCGCACCGAGCGCGCGGATCACCACCTTGAGATCAGGATGCTTCTCCTGCACCTGCTCCTGGATCCAGGTGCCGTGGATCTGACCCGATTCGACGTCGAGCACGCCGATCCGCAATCGGTCGACTGCCATGGTTCGCCTCCGTCCTCTTGCCAAGCCAACAACTCACCCAAGACAACAATTCGCACAAGACAAGGAAAAAGCATTGGTTAGAACTCCCCGCCCCTCCTAGCGATCGCGCGCGTTGCAGCCTAGCATAGGGGGTCGGGGGGGTCAATTGCAGGCGGATGGGGGACTGCTGGCCGGCGGGGGTGGTCGCATGCTGGCCGGCGGGTCGTCGCCAGCTGGCCGGCGGGGTGGTCGACGCGGCGAATTCGGCCACGCGGTGAGGGTGATCGTAGTCGGCCGGTGCCTCTGATCTCAGCGGTCCGTTCGCAGACGACGGCCTGCCACCACCGCTCCGGCCAGCGCCCCCCACGGCGCCAGCCCCAGGAGCGCCCAAACTGGGGAGACCAAACGCAGGGCAACGGTGACGGCCAGGGCCGCCGAGAAGAGCTGCGCCGCCAGAATCACCGCCCAGGCCGCCGGCCAACCGCCCAACACCGGACGCAAATCGTGAGCCGGATGATCCACTCCCCCACGCCAGGGAGCTCGGCGCCGCGCCAGACGGCCCTGAACCGCGAGGAGGGGATCGAACAGCAGGTAGCCGGCTGTGAGCGGCAGGGCCACGAACACTTCCCAGCGCGCGCCCCCCGGCATGGTGATGAGTCCCCACGCAACGAGCGCGCCCATCGGCAGCGTGCCGGCATCACCCAGATAGACACGCGCGGGGGGGCGATTCCAATACAAGAACCCGATCAGGGCTCCGGCGGCCGTCAGGCTCAACCAGGCCACGCCGTCGGGACCGCCCGCCGCGCTCCGCAGACAAAAGACACCCAGAAGCGCGATCGTGCCGGTGCCGGCCGCCAGCCCGTCGGAGTTGTCGCACATGTTGAACGCGTTGGCGCCGGCGACCAGCACGAAGGCCACTGCGGCCCAGGCCACGAGGAGGCCGGCGGCCTGGCCCGCGAGGCCCGCGCTGAGATTCGAGCCGGAGCCCAGTAGCCACCAGCCGGCAAGACCTGTTGCAAGCAGCGATTCGGAGAGGAAGCGAAACCGGGCCGAGAGATCATAGCGGTCGTCGAGATGTCCCAGGAAGGCGAAGCAGAGCAGCAGCAACCCCAGGGCCAGCGCCTCTGAAAAATCCCCCCCAACGCCGATCGCCGTCTGGAACCCGACGTGGACGAGCAGTCCGGCGCCCAG
>CAZZIF010000314.1:2698-4992 GCA_964654025.1 uncultured bacterium | reverse complement strand
GATCGCGCCCGGGCCGATGCCGACCTTGATCGCGCTCGCCCCGGCAGCAATCAGATCGCGCGTTGCCTCGGGTGTGGCCACGTTGCCGGCCAAGACGGGCACCTTGGGGAAGGTCTCGCGCAGGCCCTTGAGCGTATCGATGACATTCTGCGTGTGGCCGTGCGCGCTGTCGATCGCCAGAACGTCGGCTCCCCTGGCGACCAGCGCCTCGGCCCGTTCGAGCGCCGCCTTCCCAACTCCCACCGCCGCGCCGGCGAGGAGCCGGCCGAGTCCGTCCTTGGCGGCCTGGGGATAAGCGATCCGCTTCATGATGTCCTTCACCGTGATCAGACCGCGCAGGCGGTACTCGTCGTCGACGACCGGCAGCTTCTCGATCCGGTGTTCGTGCAGCAGGCGGCGGGCGGTCTCGAGGTTCGTGCCTTCGGGAACCGTGATCAGGTTCTTGGTTGTCATGACGTCGCGGATCAAGACGGTGCGATCGTCGATGAACCGCAGGTCCCGATTCGTCAGGATCCCCACCAGGCGTTCGCCCTCGGTGATCGGCACGCCCGAGACACGATACTTCTCCATGATCTCCAAGGCGCGCCCGACCGGCAGATCCGGTGGGAGGGTGATCGGGTTGGTGATCATGCCACTCTCGGAGCGCTTGACCTTGTCCACCTCGTTCGCCTGGTCCTCGATCGAGAGGTTGCGGTGGATGATGCCGAGGCCCCCTTCACGGGCCATGGCGATGGCCATGCGGGACTCGGTCACCGTGTCCATCGCGGCGCTGATGATGGGTGTGTTGAGGTAGATGCCCGGACAGATCTCGACCGCGGTGTCGGTATCACTGGGCAAGATCTCGGACTTCTGCGGGATCAGCAGTACGTCATCGAACGTGAGACCCGCCTTGATGATGCGGTCGTCCATCCCTGTGACTCCTCCATGCGCCGGCGGATACAAAAATGGGCCGACGTCTTCCGCTCGCCGGCCCCAGGCTCACGAAGCGGAGCCGATCATCGCCCCTCGGCCCCTTCCCCTTGCTCCTGGATGATCAGTCCCTTGCGCGTGGAGAAGTAGTAGTTCACCCCCACGCGCACATCCACGAAGAGGTCGTCACCGCCCAAGGCGGCCTTGAAATCGTCGCTGTGCGCGGAATAGATGTAGGTCGTCGTCAGCTGATGGGTCAGCGTGACGTGTTCGCCGATGTGATGCTCACCGACCAGCCCCAGGAAGACGCCGGGATCGGTGGCGTGGTACTTCTGCTGGGTGATCGCGTCGCGGATGAACTCGCCATCACGGCGGCGCCCCCAGACGTAGATTCCCCCGCCGAAGTTGAGCGACGTCGTCATGTCCCAGTACTGACCCAGGCGTCGCTCCAGCCCCACCGTCGCCGGGATGACCCAGTGAACGAGGTTGTCGCTATCGGCATAGCTGTTCCAGCCGAATCCGGACTCGAACGTGGCGGCCCACTGGTCGCTGAAGCGATAGCGGAAGACCATCTTGCCGATCGGCCGGATCTGAGCGGCGTTGCCCTTCCACTCGGCGGCGTCCGAATCGGCAAACCAGCGCATGGCGCCCAGGCTGATGCCGAAGCTACCCAACCCATGAAGCTCTGCACTCACGCCGGCCTGGCTGGAGGTTGGTAGTCCCAAGGCCAACACACATCCAACCAGAAGACATAGCCTCTTCATTCCGTGACCTCTTCTTCTCGGCTCGCCGGCATCGGGAGGCCTCCCACGCGTGCAATCCGCGAGTACGCCTGCGCCGGAACCCCCGTCTAGATACTCAATTGCTGCACTATATCTGCCAGGCCGAACCCATGTCAAGCCGACGCCCTGCCCCGCCTGACCCCGGGGGGCGTCCCCTGGGTGGGCCCCTGGGCGGGCCCCTGGGTGGGCAACTGAGTGCCCCCCTGGGCGGGCATCGCCCCCGCCTTGGCGACGGCGTGGGCGCATCAGCGACGACGTCGGTGGCATCGGCGGCGGCATCGGCAACGGCGGCCTCCAAAACAAAAATGGAGTTGCCCCGGCGGGTGAGGTTTCGCTACATTCCTCTGCTACCGGCGGCGTAGCTCAGTTGGTTAGAGCAGCGGAATCATAATCCGCGTGTCCGGGGTTCGAGTCCCTGCGCCGCCAAGCCTCCCCTCCTGGCAATCAGCTCCCAGTATAGGTTTTTCTCCATTATGCGTGGCACGGCGGGGCGATCCTCGCGTGGGCCGTAACGAGCGGCCCGTGACGGTGGGAGGGGCCGGCCCGGCAGAGGAAGGGGTAAGGTTGAAAATCCCATCGAGCAGTCCGACGGCCCCGCGAGCA
>CAZZIF010000314.1:0-2598 GCA_964654025.1 uncultured bacterium | reverse complement strand
CAGCTGCCCGGCTGGCGACAAGCCTGAGGATAGCCACCTTGCTGGCGGCCGGCCTCCTGGCCGCTGGCGTGCCCCCAGCAGACGCCCTGCCGGCTGCCTGGAACGAGGCCGGCGCCATCGTGATCGAGGCGGGAGACGAGAAGGGGCTTTTGAGGATCGAGACGGCCGAGGGCATCCGCGAGGCGCGATTCGATCTCGATGCCATCCACGGCGGCGAGGGTGAACTCATCATCCTGATCGAAGGCGACCAGGAGAATCAAGCCGGCCAGCTACGCCTTCGTGCGGACCGTCTGGAGTTCGCGGGCGAGCGCTTCGTCCTGGGAGAGCTGAGCGTCGAGACGGTCTCTGAACACGGAAACCGCATCAGAATCCGGCTGGTCAACCGCGCGCGCTCCAATGCGCCGGACCGGCGGGCTCGACGCACCTGGATCGAGGTAGGCGGCGACCTTCGTGTCGAGGCGAAGGGCCTCGTTCTCGGGGACGTGATCAGCTGGGGAGGGAGCATCCACGTCGACGGCGAGGTGCGCCGCAACGTCATCGTCATCGGCGGCGACGCCCAGGTCTCGTCGACGGGGCGAGTTCACGGGTCGGTGGCGGCGATCGCCGGCCGGGCCTCGATCGACCGGGATGCCCGCATCCGCGGAGACGTCCTCAGCACCCACCAGGCACGCCACCGCAGCCCGCGGGCAGGGTACGATCTCGACTGGAACCGGGCGGATCTCCTGGACCTGAAGGGCTACTACAACCGGGTCGATGGCGGCTGGCTGGGGCTGCAGCTGACGATCGCCAGTGCCGACTCCGTGTTGCCCACCTTTCACATGTGGGCCGGTCGCGCTCTCTTGCGCAAGCGCTGGGATTTCGATGTGGGCCTTCGCCAGCGGTTCTTCGAGGCGCTTCCGGTGACGTTCGGGGGGCGCTTCTTTCGCAAGCTGGCCACCGACGACGACTGGTTTGCCCCACGCGCGGAGACCTCGATCCTGGCGCTGTTGGCCGCGGAGGACTACGGCGACTACTATCTCGAGAAGGGTGGAGCGGCATTCCTGACCCTGAGTCCGCTGCGCGATCACTTCGCCGGCGTCAGCTACCGATACACCGAACTGACCTTCCTGGATCACTATCCCAACCTTTGGCACCTCTTCGACGCCCACAAGCAGTTCCGGCCCAACTTCTCTTCCGTGCCGCCGGAGAGTCTGGCGGCGGGGATGGCGGCGTTCGAGGCCAAGCTGGGCGAACTCAGGATTTGGTACGAGTTCCACTGGCGGGGCCGCCTGCGCGGTGCCGCGCGTGGCGCCGGGCGCGGTGCCCTGCGCGGCGACTGGCGCAGCGGCCTCGCCGGCGGCTGGCGCGCCCCGCGCCACGAGTCGCGCGAGTGGCTGTATCTGCTCGCCGAGTACCAGACGGCTGGTGGGGACCTCGAGGGCGACCTCGATTACGAACGCTATGTCGCCGAGCTGCGGCGGCGGCAACCGCTGGCCCGGATCGGCCACCTCGATCTGCGTGTTCGCTACGGTGGCAGCGGGGGGAATCTGCCGTTGTTCCGCAAGTTCTACCTGGGAGGTTCACGGACGATCCGTAGCCTGGATGAGAAGGGCCTGATGGGCGAACAGATGATCCTCGGCAATCTGGAGTACGTGCCGGACATGGTGACGGCAGTCTTCCGACCGTATCTCTTCTACGATGTGGGCAAGACGGCCGGCCACGACGAGGGCCTCTTCGATGATGGCGCGTTCCGTTCGTCGATCGGTCTCGGATTGCAGCTGGGCGGTGCGATCCGCATCATGGTGGCCAAGTCTCTCGACGACGACGACGCGGCCCCGAACCCGTGGGTCACCATCGGGGATGCCTTCTAGAGCGGCTCTCGGGAAGCCTCCGCAGAACCCAAAATGAGAAGGCGCTGATTCTCGGACCGGTAGCGACCGATGACCGCTCGCAGCTCCTCGATGCGGGCCGGTGGAATCCGGCTCATCGGTAGCGCCAGCGACCATTCGACCAGCACGCGCTTTCCTCGCGCTTCATCGGTCGCCGCGCCCCCGTCTCGCTTTGCGCCCCAGTCCCCCTTCGGACGATCGGTGACGGTGGTCGTGCAGATGAAGCGCCCGGCATCGTGGTCCTCTGCCGCGGGCGCCGGGACATACACCGGATGGATCGATGCCGGCAGCCGCACCGACCAGACGACCCGCTCCACCGCGGTTCCCGAAAGGAAGAGCGGCGTCGCGCGGTCCGCCCGGCGTAGCGCTTCCGGAGATACGATCGCCGCCACTTCGACCGGCCCGGCCGTCAGCGGCAGGTAGCCCCGATCCCCATGCCAGTCGCCCAAGGCATCGGCCTCGACCTGAACGCGCAGGCCGCAGCTATCGGCCGTGTGCCAGAGCAGCTCATACCCGGCCGAGCGGCCCCGGGGCAGGAGCGCGGCGGCCATGCGGTCGGCGATCGCCTTCACGTCCCGCCACGGATCGGGATCGAAGATGTGTCCGGCGAGCCTCAGGACCGCCGTTCCCGAGACGGCGCCGCCGGCGTGTACTTCGAGATCGACGTCGAGTTGTGATCGGGCCGGCCGGGACTCGCGGGTGAACCAGTGAGTCCCGGCGGGCGTAAGAC
>CAZZIF010000313.1:0-4993 GCA_964654025.1 uncultured bacterium | reverse complement strand
CCGGTCCAGCCCAGTCCCGGTCCAGCCCAGTCCCGGTCCAGCCCAGTCCCCGCGAACTCCGGATCCGGCTCGAGTTTGGTCCATATCCCGACCGAGGCCGGGGCCGACCCCAGATCCACCTGCGACGCAGGTCCACCTGCAGCACAGATCCACGTGCAGCACAGATCCACCTGCAGCACAGATCCACCTGCAGCACAGATCCACCTGCAGCACAGATCCACCTGCGGCATTGCCCTTGCGAAGCGGATCGACTAGGCTACCTGCAATTCGCTCGTTTGCTCGATGGCAGCCGCATCTCGCGGATAGCGCTCGATTGCCTGATGGCAATCCCCCGCGGGATGGCTCACGGTTGCCAACCCACTCTCGCCAATCGAAAGGGAGACACGGAATGAGGTCAGCCATACGGCCGCCAGCCGGCCGCGCTCCCCTCCCCGTCTGGTCCCGATCCCGCCACAGTCGCCGATTCCGGTTCCTCCTGAGCCCTGCGGCTGTGTCCTTGTCGGCGATGTTCTTGTCGGCAGTGTTCTTGTCGGCAGTGTCCTTGTCGGCGATCTGCCTGGGCGTCGCCGTTGCCCAGGAAGAGGGGATCGTGGGAAGCGCCCCCGTTCCGCCACCGGGTGATGTCGTCGCACGCGACACCCGGAGCGATCGCGGAGAGAGCATCACAATCGAATGGACCGTGCCCGAGATCGATATCGGCCCTGGTGGTCCGGTGCTGGGCTACCGCATCGCCCGGTCCACATCGCCCACGGGGCCGTTCGAGCCGGTAGGCCAGGCATCGCCGCTGAGAGGCCGGTATGAGGACGTGGGTGCCCACAACAAGACCGAATACTGGTACCAGGTCACCACGCTGGCGACCACGGGCGAGGCCGCCGCACCGCCGGTCGGCCCGGCCATCGCCAAACCGCAGTGGATCAACACGAACCAGTGGAACGTGTTCATCATTCTGGTCCTGCTGCTGGGGTTCAACCTCTACTACATCGAGCATATCAAGGCCGGCGGCACGCCGTTCATCCGCAAGATCGCCGGGCTCGAGGCCGTCTCCGAAGCGGTGGGACGCGCGACCGAAATGGGGCGCCCGATCCTGTTCGTCCCCGGCATCCAAGATATGAACGACATCCAGACCGTGGCCGGCCTGACGATCCTGGGCCACATCGCGCGGACGGTGGCCGAGTACGATTCGCGGCTCACGGTCCCGACCAGCCGCGCCCTGGTGATGACGACCGCCCGCGAGACGGTCAAGGAGGCGTACCTCTCCGCCGGCCGGCCCGATTCATTCGATGAAAACTCGATCTACTACGTTACCGATGAGCAGTTCGGCTACGTGGCCGGCGTCAACGGCTACATGGTGCGCGAGAAACCGGCGACCTGTTTCTACATGGGCGCCTTCTTCGCCGAGAGTCTGATCCTCTCGGAGACGGGCAACTCGATCGGCGCTATCCAGGTTGCGGGGACAGCGATGCCGGCGCAGTTGCCCTTCTTCGTGGCGGCTTGCGACTACACCTTGATCGGCGAGGAACTCTTCGCCGCGAGCGCCTACCTGTCGGGCGAGCCGAAGCAGCTCGGCAGCATCAAGGGTCAGGACGTCGGCAAGGCGCTCGGGATGATCTCGATCGTCGCCGGCGTCATCATTCTCACCCTGGCATCGATGACCCAGGTCGAGTTCCTGCAGACGCTCGGGGACTGGATCCGTACGTTCTGGTCCACCGCCCTGGCCTAGAGGAGCTAGATCATGAAGCGAACCATTCCGTTGATGATCACCGCCATCGTCGGCTCCGTGCTGGTGATCGCCTATTTCATCCCGCACCCCCCGTTCGACGGCCTGCGGGAGGATTTCAGCATCTACTTCGACATCATCGCTGCGGTGGCCTTCATCCTGGGCGGTGGCAACCTGATCAAGATGCACGGCAATCGGATCAGCCGCCGGGAGAATGGCGCGTGGTACAGCCTGGTCACCGTGGTCGGCTTCGTGGTTGTCCTGGTCGTGGGTCTCTTGAAGCTCGGCAATCCGGGCGGCTTTGGTGGCGGCACCTCGGTGGTCAGCGCGGGCTCGGCGTTCCACTACGTCTACCAGTACATCTTCCGGCCCTGCGCGGCCACGATGTTTGCGCTGCTGGCCTTCTACGTCGCCTCGGCCTCCTTCCGCGCCTTCCGCGCCAAGAACGCCGAGGCCACGATCCTTCTGCTGGTAGCCTTCACGATCCTGCTCGGGCGCACCTTCGTCGGCGCCCTCGCCACGAGCTGGCTACCGGACTCACTTCACTTCCTGACAATCCCATATCTGGCCGACAAGATCATGGTCGTCATCAACTTCGCCGGCAACCGGGCCATCATGATCGGTATCGCACTGGGCATCATCTCCACCTCGCTCAAGGTCATCATCGGCATCGATCGTTCGTACCTGGGCTCGGACTAAGGAGGAACCACGAGTGAACGACACGCACTTCGTCGAAAAACTCAACACGCTCGACAAGCGCTGGGTGTTCCTCGCCATCGGCTTGGCGGTGGTGCTCTCCACGGCCTTCGGCCTCACGTTCCCGGAGATCCCCACCCCCATGGTCAGGGCCATTTTCGAGAAGGTCGAGAGCCTGCCGGCCGGCTCACGCGTCTTGTTGCCGTTCGACTACGATCCCGGCAGCGAGCCAGAGCTACAACCGATGGCCGAGGCATTCGTCCGGCACTGCGCCGAGCGCGGCCTCAAGATGTATTTCATCGCCCTCTGGCCGCTCGGACAGCAGATGGTCGAAGGGGTGACGAACCGCGTGATCGAGGTCGAGTACCCCGAGCTCGAGTACGGGCAGGATTACATGGATTTCGGATACAAGAGCGGCAACGAGGGTGTGATCGCCGTCATCCTGACCGACCTGCGCAAGCTCTACACGACCGATGCTCACGGGACTTCGATCAGCAACGTTCCGATGATGGCCGGCATCAAGAACATCCGCGGCTTCGATCTGATCCTGAATGTCTCGGCCGGCTATCCGGGAATGAAGGAGTGGATCCAGTATGCCGGGACCCCGGGCAACATTCCCGTAGCGGGCGGGTGCACGGCGGTCCAGGCCCCGCTCATGTATCCCTACTATCCCGATCAGATGGTGGGGTTGATGGGTGGCATCAAAGCCGGCGCCGAGTACGAGCAGCTCCTGATCGAAAAGTACCCGAGGTTCGCCGCCGACAAGCGGCGTTACACGACGGCCTTGATTCGGATGGGACCGCAAACGGTCACCCACCTGGCGATCATCTTCTTCATCATCGTCGGCAATGTTACCTATCAGATCCTGCGCCGCAGGAACAAGGTGCAGTCGCTCAAATAGGAACGAAGTACACGCATGCGGTCACGCTAGCATGGGGAGCTTGATATGAAGCGGACCATTTGGCTGGTCATCCTGGGAATCGCGATTCTGTTGCTCGTCGTGCGGGCGGTCAGCGGCGACATGCCCAACCCCTTCGGGTCCACGACGAACTTCGGTGTGTGGCTCGCCGCCGCCCTGACACTCGCGATCATGAGCTTTCTCTACAACGACAACCCCCTGTACAAGTTCGCCGAGCACCTCTTCGTGGGGGTCTCGGCGGCCTACTGGATGGTGATGGGGTTCTGGTCAACGCTGGTACCGAACCTTTTCGGCAAGCTCGCCCCCGGCCTGACCGCCAAGTGGTTTCTCCCCGGACTGGAGGGAGGCGAGCGGGATCCCATGTGGTTCATGTATTTCATCCCGCTCATCTTCGGCATCTTGCTGCTTCTGCGCCTGTCGCCCAAGGGCGGGCACCTGTCCCGCTGGGCGCTGGCTTTCATCCTCGGCACGACCGCGGGCCTGCGGCTCATCGCGTTCTTGACCGCCGACTTCATGGGCCAGATCAACGCCACGCTGAAATCGGTCGCCGGTATGACCCCAGCGATCCTGCCCGGGCAGAATCCCACCTTCAGCTTCGAAACCATGTTTTGGGATGTGGTGTCGGTGATAGCCATCCTGGCGGCGCTCTCGTACTTCTACTTCTCGAAAGCGCACACCGGGCTCTTCGGCAAGTTCTCCCGGGTCGGCATCTGGGTCTTGATGGTCACGTTCGGGGCCGGGTTCGGTTACACGGTGATGGGGCGCATCGCTCTCCTGGTGGGACGGGTCGAGTTCTTGCTGGTCGAGTGGCTGCAGGTACTCTAGTCGTCCGGCGTATCGGCCGGCGTATCAGCCGCGGTATCGTCAGGCGTATCGGCCGGGGTTTTCGGATCGTGAACCTCCACATCCACCCGGCAGCTTTCGAGCAGGATGCCCTCTAAGGTCATGACCGGCGTCCTGCCCTTTGCGTCCACCGGAAAGGAGAGGTCCAAGGTAGGAAAGGCCAATCGGGCGGGCATCGGCCCATGTCCGGACGGACGCCTGACCACGGCTCTGAAGCCTCCCCCAGCGCGGACGCGGTAGAAGGACACCTGGTAGCGCTCATCGGCACTGGCACAATCGGCCACCGGCGTCTCGAAGGCCTGATCCACCTCTTCGATCGTCTCTTCGCCTGGCCCTCCGGATGTCTCTCCGATTGCACCTCCGGCTGCCTCTCCAAATTTCTCTCCGGTTACCCCTCCGGATGTCTCACCGGTTGCCCTCCTGGTTGCCTCTTTGGCAGCCCAGACGGCAGGTTCGCCGGCGCCACCCCGGAACTGGAGCGGCACGATTCGCCGAGGGGGACCGCATCCCACGGTCGCTCCCAGGGTCCCGCTGATCCCCTCGAGGACTCCCTCGATCAGCGCGCGATCGCGCGGTGCCACGCTCGCTTCGGACGGGCCCTCCCCAGCGTGGGGAGCCAAGGAGGTCTCCCGCTCGTCCTTGACCGCTTCCGCAAAGAGCCGGCGGCAACGGTCGCAAACAAGCAGGTGCTCACCGAGGCGGCGGCGTAGGGCCACGCTCGCTCGACCGGCGATCAGCATTGCTATCTGCATGTCTGACGGGCACTTGCTCATACATTCCTCGCGCAGACGGCTGCAGGCCTCCTCTTGCCTCCCACC
>CAZZIF010000312.1:0-4995 GCA_964654025.1 uncultured bacterium | reverse complement strand
ATCAGCAGGAACAGTCCCGTGACTAGGCTTGATACGCCGAGCATTCCCAGAATGGCGCCCACGATCCCGGGCAAGCTAAGGAGCAGATGGCCCAAGATGAACGACCGTCCCAACCCTTGCAGCGGCGGGGCCGGTGGCACCTGAATGAGCCCCTCGGCGGCGCCCTCGAGTTCACGATGGCGGCCCATGACGGTGAGGCCAAGGAGGAGGCCGGCAATGACGTAACCCGGCAGCGGGAACATCAGCATCAGCAGAGCGACGACGGGAATCAGTGGGATGCCGATGACGACCGCCGCAAGGGCGATGATGGTCACCACCAGCAAAGGCAGAATCAGAATCAGGTAGACGATGCCACCCCCCACTCCTGCCAGAAGCGACTCCCAACCTCGGCTCATGAGGGTCAGCGCCGAGAGCTGCCAGCGCCGCAGGCTCACCTGAAGCAGGATGAGTCCGACCGCGGCCACGAGGATCAACTGGCCGAGTTGCAGCAGAAGGCTGAGCCCGGCAAAGCCGGTGCCCATGCCCAGGGTCGGGATGATGTTGACCTCGATCCGCTCGCCGATCAGGGCACCTTCCTCTTTGTGAATGGCTCCCCCGACCGCGACCACCTCGCCACGCACGACGGCACCCGATTCGAGATGGATGTGGCCACCACCGATGCAGACCGCCTCACCACCGATCCGGGCCTCGGGCCCGATGTCGAGCTTGCCCCCGATCGAGACGACCTGGCCGCGAACGCCGCCTTCCACGACGACCGAGCCCAAGATGGCGACGACATCGCCGTCGACGACCATGTCACGCGGGATCACGATGTCACTACCGAAGGCCACGCGCTCATCGGCCCGCGAACGGCCGCCACGGAAGGGATCGCGCTGCTCGCGATCCGAAGCGCCCCGCTCCACGTAGCGATCGTCCCCGTCGCGAGCCAACGAATCCGAATCGAACCGGGCGTCGAACCGGAAACTCGCGCTGTCGCCCTGTTCGCCGTGAACGATAATGCGCGCGCCACGCTCATCGGCATCAATGCCAACGGTGATCGAACCACTCTCGCCGCGGTGCTCGTCCGCTGGCGAGGCCGGCTCGTCCTGCCCGTGCACCTCGATACGCTGGGCACTGGCCGTCGAAGCGAAGGTGACCATCCCACCGATGGCGGCGCATGCGCCGATCAGGCCGATCAGAGCAATCAAGCCGATCGAACGAAAGCAGCCGATCAAATCAGACGAGTCCACCGAGAGAAACATGCCGTTGCGAACCCTAGGCCGCATGGTAGAGCCCCCTTTCACCCGCCTGTCGGAAAGCGCGCCAGCAGAGCAAGGTCCCCAGCACGAGGGCCGTGGCGTAGACCACGACGATGAGGGGACCGAACCCGGCGAGCGGTGCACCCACTCGTTCCAGCATGGTCAAGAGCGAGCTGGCGGTCGGCTGCAGCACTGTGGCCACCTCACCGAGCAAGGAGAGCAGCGACCAGAGATCCTTGGCGGCTTCCCACACGGTGGTCACATCCCGGGCAAGACTGTGAGCCGAAACACCGGCGATGCGAACAATCCAACCCCACAAGGCCGCGCCCAACGTACCGACGAAGCCAAAGGAGAAGAGCAACAGCAGAGAGCGCCGCACCCAGGTCGCCGTCGTCGTCTCCCGCTGGCGCCGGAGAACGGCCCATTGAGGGCGGATCGAGGTCATCACCGAGTCGGTCAGATCGGCGGGGACGGACGGATCCGGCAAGTCGGGGATCTTCGCCATCAACAAGCGATAGTACTCCAGGTCCCGCCGACAGCTTGCACATTGCTCCAAATGCGCCTTTAATTCCTGACGCAGATTGGGTGCAAGCTCGCCGCTCAGGAACTCCTGGAGCTGCGTTTGGCGTTCGTGACAAGACATCCCTGAAAACCTCTTCATCATAAGGTATTGGGTTTCCCCCACTTACCTTCCCGATATCCGTATATCGGCAAAGACCCCTCTGCCGAGTACCCTAACGCTTCCAGCTGGCGCAATGTTTCAGGATTCCAGCTCATCCGGCCCGATTCCGGCCGCCTGGAGGCGGTCCTTGAGCAGGCGGTGGGCCCGATGGAGCCGCGCCTTGACGGTGCCGAGCGGAATCTCCAGCACATCGGCGATTTCTTCATACGCCAGCTGACGCTTGTGACGCAACTCGATCACCGCGCGGTAGATCGGAGGAAGCTCCTTGATGAGCGTGTCGAGCACCTCTCCGACCGCCGTGCGATCATAGCGCATCTCGGGGGTGGGGCCGTCATCGACGAGGACCAGGGGCACCCGCTCCTCGTCGTTGGCATCTATGTTGATCGACAGCGTCTTCATCTTGCGGCGACGCAGCCGGTCGATGCAGAGGTTGGTCGTGATGCGCAGGATCCAGGTGGAGAACTTCCGATTCTGATCGAAGGTGTGCAGCGCACGGTAGACGCGCAGGAACGCCTCCTGCGTCACGTCACGGGCTTCTTCCTCGCTGCGAAGCATGCGCCAGGCCAGGCGATAGAGCACCCCGTTGTACTGCTCCACGAGACCCGCGAACGCGCGGTCATCCCCGGCCAGGCAGCGGCGGATGAGGGGCAGATCATCAGGGTATTTCGACACTGCCCCCCTCCCCCTGGCAGACCGGACCGGCCCCGCAAGCACGTCCCTTGGGACCGGCACCGGGATGCTCATCCATCTGCTTGCATCACAAAGAATTAGACAGAATGATGCGGCGAGCCTAGGCGCCCGCAGCGCGTAGGTCAACACCCTGTTGCGCCGAGGCGATGTTGAGGAGATACCGCAGAAAAGCCCCGAGACACCAGATAGACCCCCGGGCACCAGATAGACCCCGGGACACCAGATAGCCCCCCGGGACACCAGATAGACCCCGGGATGCCAGATAGACCCCGGGACACCACCGTGATTCCCCCCTCCGGCTCATCGCGGTGGTGCCGCTTGACAGACAGCTCTTCCAAATCTACGGTTTCCCAGCCAATTGGATGCTCCGATTCGGCGGTTACCGAAACCACACATCGGCAGGGAGGCCTACATGACGACGATTGAGATGGTGCTCGCGCGCGAGGTTCTGGACTCGAGAGGCAACCCCACTGTGGAAGTGGAGATCCACCTGTCGGGCGGGGCGGTCGGCCGCGCAATCGTCCCTTCGGGCGCTTCTACCGGCGAGCATGAAGCCATCGAGCTGCGCGACGGGGACCCGGACCGCTACTTGGGCAAGGGCGTCCTGCGCGCCATCGAGAACATCCGAGAGAAGATCGCTCCCGAGATCCTGGGCGAGGACGCCACCGACCAGGTTCTGATCGATCGGGTGATGCTCGAACTCGACGGCACCGAGAACAAGTCGAACCTGGGCGCCAACGCCATCCTGGGCGTGTCCATGGCCGTGGCGCACGCCGCCGCGGAGATCGTGGGCCTCCCGCTCTACCGCTACCTCGGCGGCGTGGGTGCCCGTACGCTGCCGGTGCCGATGATGAATGTCTTGAACGGCGGCTCGCACGCCGACAACAACGTCGACATTCAGGAATTCATGCTGGTGCCGGTGGGCGGCAAGACCTTCGGGGATGCGCTGCGCATTGGCGCGGAGGTATTCCACAACCTGAAGAAGGTTCTCGTGGGACGAGGCTACGCAACCAGCGTCGGCGATGAAGGCGGCTTTGCTCCCAATCTGAAATCGAACGCGGAGGCTCTCGAGGTCATCGTCGAGGCCATCGAGAAGGCCGGCTACGAACCGGGCCGCCAGGTGGGCCTGGCGCTGGATGTGGCGGCCAGCGAGTTCTACGCCGGTGGCAACTACGTGCTCAAGGCCGAAGAGCAGACCGAGTTCAGCGCTGAGGATCTGATCGCTTTCTACGGCAAGCTGCTCGAGGAGTATCCCATTCTCTCGATCGAAGACGGCCTGGCCGAGGACGACTGGAGCGGATGGCAGAAGCTGACGGCCGAGCTGGGACCGAAGGTCATGCTGGTGGGCGACGACCTCTTCGTCACCAACACGAAGCGCTTGCGCCAGGGCATCGACCAGGGCGTCTGCAACTCGATCCTGATCAAGCTCAACCAGATCGGCTCGGTTACCGAGACGCTCGAGGCCATCGATCTGGCAACGCGCAATGGGTACACGAGTGTGGTCTCGCATCGGTCGGGAGAAACCGAGGACACCACGATCGCCGACCTGGCGGTGGCGCTGAACACCGGTTTCATCAAAACCGGATCGCTGTCACGATCGGAACGGATCGCCAAGTACAACCGGCTGCTCCGCATCGAGGAAGAGCTTGGAGACGAAGCCTACTACCCGGGCGCGTCGGCATTCGCGCGCTGGGGACGGGAGTAGAACGTAAGCCCTGAGACGGTGTGCGCAAGTCGGCGCGAAGCCCGCGCCGCTTGGCAGACGCCGCTCGCAGGGCATCACAGCGAGTGGCGTTCGCCCGCCGGAGCGCGTAGGAATAGTCGCGACTCGGAGAACGCGGAAGCGGGGGGCTCATGGCCAGAGGGGAACCGAAAAGCAGGCGCCCGGCAGGTCAGGCCCGGGAGGTTTTCCTACGGGTAATTCCGCAGGGTTGGCGCTCCCCGCGCGAAAAACGAACACGCAGTCACCGGCCGCGCGAGGGACGAGCTGGTCTCGGTCCGGGACAGACGAGCCTGCGAACGCGGATGACCTATCGGGCTGAACAGGGCGACTTCCTGCGACGCCTGTGGCAGTCCAGCCGTGAGCAGTGGCGCCGCGTGGCGCTGTTGGGACTGGCGTTGTGGGCAGTCTATTCGCTCATCCTCAGCCCCGACGGCGCAGTTCGCTGGATGCGTCTTCAGCACGACCTGCACGATCTCGAACAGGACCTGGTGCACCTCGAAGACGTGCGCGATTCGTTGGACGTCTTTCTACAGGCCTTTGACCGAGGCGACCCATTCGCGCTCGAGCGTGTTGCGCGCGAACGCTACGGTCTGGTTCGTAAGAACGAGCGTGTTCTGCGGCTTCCAGACGAAGTCATGCCGGATGGGAAGAACAGGTTGACA
>CAZZIF010000311.1:2205-4999 GCA_964654025.1 uncultured bacterium | reverse complement strand
GGATCGGCGGCTCCGGCCCCATCGCGGATCAGCGACTCCGGCCCCGTCGCGGATCGGCGGCTCCGGCCCCATCGCGGCGCAGCGGCCTGAACCCCATCCCGGGTCATAGGTCTGAGTCCCAGGCTGCGCTCATGACCGTTCCGAGTTCAACGTGATCTTGACGACCTGCACGCCGTAGGCGTCGGCATCGATCACCTCGAAGGTCGCGCCATGGAACGAGAAACGCTCGCCCTTGCGCGGAACTCGGCCGGCCCGGTTCATCACCAAACCGCCGACCGTGTCACAGCGGGTCTTGGGAAGCTGGATGCCCAGCTCCTGGTTAACATCGTCGATATCGGCGAGGCCCTCAGCGATAAAGACGCCCGGAGCCAACTTGCGGATCTTGCGGTAGCTGCGCTCCCGGTCGTGCTCGTCGGCCATCTCGCCCATGATCTCCTCGACGATGTCCTCCACGGTCACGATGCCGATACACGAGCCGAACTCGTCGACCACCACAGCAATCGGATTGCGGGTCTTCTGCAGTTCGACCAAAAGGTGGTCGATTCGCTTCGTGTCGGGCACGATCGGCACCTCGCGCACGTACTTGGCGATGCTCTCGGTGGCCTCGAGATCGGGATCGTAGAGCAAATCGAACACGTTCACCACGCCGATGACGCGGTCGTCGCGCTTCTCGTAGACCGGCAAACGCGTGTAGCCATGGCGACGGACCATCGCGCGCAAGACCTCGACGGTGGTGTCCTTCTTCATGACGATGACCTGGTTCATCGGAATCATGATCTCACGCGCCACGGTCTCGCGGAACTGGAGCAGCGACTCCAGCATGCGTTTCTCGCGGTGACCCGCCTCGTCGGCGCTCTCGGCTTCGCGCACGAGTACTTTGAGTTCCTCGCGGGTCACGAGCAGTGATCGCCCCCCGCGCGGATGGCCACGCAGTAGCCACTGCATGTAGAGTTCAAAGGCATGCGTCAGGGGAAGCAGCAGGTAGTGCAGGAACTCGAGCAAGCGGGAGTGCCGCATGAGCAACTGCTCACCTTCGCGCTTGCCGATCACCTTGGGAACGATCTCGGCGGTCACGACCACGATGACCGTGATACAGGCGGTCGAGAGCACTGGTGCCAACCAGCTGTAGCCCAGACCATGGTCGAGAATGCGGTCAAAGAGTTCGGTCGCCACGGCAGCCGAGAGCACATTGAATGCCGCCTGACCAATCAGGAACATGACCAGAATGTGTTCGCGCCGATCCAGCAACCGTTTGGCCCGCATCGCTTCCGGCACACCACTCTTCGCGCGCTGGCGCACCCTTAGGCGGTTCGATGAAATCAGCGCCATCTCGGTGGCCGAGAAGAAGGCCGACCCGGTGAGCGCAATGAGCAAGATCAGGATCTGCACCATGATGAAGGTCAACAGACTCATACTTCCCCTCCGGGTGATGAGGAAGCCTGCGTCTCGACCAAGACCTTCCGAATCTGATGGCGCGCAACCTCGAGAACGTGGAAGCGCAATCCCTCCCACTCGATCACGGCTCCCACGGGGGGGATGCGTCCATGAACCTCGCAGAGGAAACCGTTGAGCGTCACGGCTGATTCGTCGGGGAGATGGAGATCCAGATCGGCGTTCAAGTCCGCCAGGTCCGTGCGGCCGCTGACGATGAAGATCCCTTCGCCCCGCTTGCGAATGGGCGCCTCCTCGAGATCGAACTCGTCATAAATGTCACCGACGATCTCCTCGATCACGTCCTCACGGGTGATGATCCCGACCATCTCTCCATACTCGTTAACCACGACCACCATGGCGGTCTGGGCCCGCTGCATCTCTGAGAAGACACGGCTCACCGTGGCCGACTCGGGCATGAAGGCGATCGGGCGCAGCATTTCGGTGAGGTCGCGTTCGGGATTGAGTAGGTAGTCCTTAGCCTGTACGAACCCGAGCACGTCGTCCGGATCGTGGCGGTACGCCGGGTAGCGCGAGTGGCGCGTCTCCCGCATCATGGCGATGAGTTCCTCGCGCGGGGCTTCCAGGTCGAGATCGATCACGTCCACTCGTGGCGTCATGATCTGTTCGGCCGTGCGCTTCGAGAAGCCCAGGATGTTCTGCACCATGCGGCTCTCGTTCCGCGTGATGATCGAGGAATCGCTGTCGACGTCCTCGAGCAAGGCGTGCAGCTCAGCGCGCGAAATCAAGGTGCCCGACCCGGCGCGTTCCCGATCCTCGATTCGGATCAGGCGTAGGACCCGGAGGGCGAGCCAGTGCATGGCCTTGCTCAGGGGGGTCAGGATATGTGCAGTCGCCAGAAGGGATCCGGACACGAGGCGCGCCATGGCCAGATTGTGGGTAACCGCCAGCGTCTTGGGGGTGATTTCGCCGAAGATGAGCACGGCCAGGGTCACGACGACGGTGGCAACCTCGACCGCTTCTCCTTGATGCCCGTCCCGGAAGAGCGCCAGGAAGAAGTATGTGGCGATCGAGGACAGAGCGATGTTGACCAGGTTGTTGCCCACCAGCAACGTGGTCAAGGTCTCGGATGGATCGTGCAACAGATCCCGAATCCGTCGCGAGGCGCGATCGCGCCGGGAGGCCAAACGGTGGATCTGCAGGCGCGACAGAGAGAACAGGGCCGCCTCCGACCCCGAGAAGTAAGCCGAGCCGAAGAGCAGCACGACCATGCCGATCAGAACCAGCGGATGCAATCGTCCTCCCAGGATGTGGTGTGGACTATAGTTACGCGAATCGCCACACCAAAGCCCGTGACGCAGTCTAGGGACCGTCCCGTCCGGGGTCAAGCTAGAGCCAGAGC
>CAZZIF010000311.1:0-2105 GCA_964654025.1 uncultured bacterium | reverse complement strand
AGCCCGTGACGCAGTCTAGGGACCGTCCCGTCCGGGGTCAAGCTAGAGCCAGAGCGGTGCCCCCCGGACGGCCGGAGCCCCGCGGGCGGATAGAGCGACCCGCAGGCGGCCGGAAACCACCGGACGGCCGGAGCCCCGCGGGCGGGTAGCGATCAAAGATGGACAGCAGCCGCCGATAGTGGTAGGAGGGCCCTGCCGGATGCGTCCGCCGAAGCGCCTCGCGCTCAGGCTCTTGTGCCCAGGGGGAAGCGAAAGCTTGCCCCTGTAGGTCAGGGTATCCTAGAATGTTTCGACGTCGATTCACATCGAGCACGTCGATCGACATCGAATACTTCGCTGAACAAGGAGCCCGCCCCTCGAGGGCGGGTGAGGAGAAGATGGTATGGCGCTTTTCGAGACCATGCGCGAGAACACGAAGGTCGTTCTCTGGATCACGGTCATCGCCTTCGTGGGCTTGATCTTCTTGGCGTGGGGCGCAGACTTCAGTAGCCGCGGCCGCGGGGGCGGCCCCGGCGAAGCCGGCGTGATCGGCAAGGTGAACGGTCAGCGCATTTCCTGGAATGAGTACCAGAATGCCACGCAGCAGGCCTGGATGACCTACGAGCAACAGACCGGGAAGCGCCCCGACCAGGCCGCCGAAGTGCGTATCCAGGCACAGGTTTGGGACAACCTTGTCACCCAGGCGCTGATCCGGCAGGAAACGCAGCGCCACAACATAACCGCCAGCGACCGAGAGGTGGCTATCGCGCTGGCCAATAATCCGCCCATGCATCTCCAGGCGAACCCGGCTTTCATCACTGACGGCCAGTTCGACATCCAGAAGTACCAGGCCTGGATCGCCGACCCGCGCACCAACACCCTCCCTCTCGAGCGGGAGTTGCGGGATCTCGTAACCACCGAGAAGCTGCGACTGCTGCTGTTTGCCCAGATCAAGGTGTCGGATGAAGAGGTGCGCGAGACCTGGCGGCAAGAGAACCAGACCTGCAGCTTCGAGTACGCGGCCGTGCCCTTTTCGCAGTTGCTGCGCGGTTCGCAGGAGGTCGCCGACGCGGATCTCCAGGCTTATCTCAAGGCCCATCCCGACGAGTTCCGCAAGGATGAGCAGCTGACGCTTGAGTATGTGCGCTTGCCCAAGCGGCTATCGCAAACCGACAGTCTCGAAGCGCGGGTGGAGATCGAGGAGGCCCTTGGGGAGCTGCAGCGCGGCGAGGATTTTGACACGATCGTGCTGATGTATTCCGAGGCACCACCGAACCGCCGCGGCGGGGAAGCCGCGACCTTCCTGACCCGCGGGCAAATCAGTCAACCCGAAGTGGCCGAAGCCGCCCTCTCTCAACCGGTGGGCGAACCCGGTCCCTTGCTGACCTCACGGGACGGATTCCACATTGTACGGGTGGATGCGCGCGAGACCCAAGACGGCCAAGAGAAGGTCAAGCTGTCAGAGGTGTTTGTACCACTGACGATGTCAATGGACACCAACATCGGCTACCGCGACCGCATGACCGATCTGGCCGATAGCGCTGCAGTGACGAGTTTCGTGGATGCGGCGGAAGCGGCCGGTCTCTCGGTCGACCGCACCTCGCCTTTCGAGCGCGATGCGTTCGTGCCGGGCCTGATGCGCGTTTCGGCCGCGGCGGAGTTCGCCAAGACGGCTGAAGCCGGCGAGATCTCGAAACCCATCGAGACAACCGACTCATGGTATCTGCTTCATGTGGTCGAGGTCATCCCAGCCCAGGTGCCTCCGTTCGAGGAGGTGCGCTCCCAGGTACGCACTCGCTACCTTGCTGAGCAGCGCAAGGAGCAGGCAGAGGCGCTGGCCCGGGCGATCCTCGAGCAGGCACAGGCCGGCACTCCGCTGGAAGAAGCGGCCGCTGCCGACACCCTGGCCGTGTTTGCCAGGGCCGATAGCGTCAAGCTGACCGGTTTCGTCTCCGGGCTGGGCACCGCGCCTCAGGTCACCGGTGCCGCCTTCGCTCAAGGCGAAGGCCTCGTACCGTTCGTCGTCACGACCGGGACGCATGCTGTTGTTGTGGATGTCGAGACTGTCTCAGCCTTCGACGAGGACGCCTTCGCCGAACAGCGCGAGCGCACCGAAGATCTATTGA
>CAZZIF010000310.1:0-5018 GCA_964654025.1 uncultured bacterium | reverse complement strand
ATGACGAACGACGGCATTCTCCGCGCCGTCCGCGCGATGGGGGAGGCGGGCCTGGAGCGGCTCAACACGTACTTCCTCATCGGCCTGCCGGGTGAGACCACCGACGACCGGGAGGCGATCCTGACGCTGCTGGCAGCCATGCGGACCGAGCTGGCCGGGCGTTGCCGCCTATCGGCCACGGTCAACGCCTTTGTGCCCAAGCCACGCACCGTCTTCCAGTGGGCTCCGATGGCGTCGCTGGAAGAACTGAAACCGGTGGCGCGCCGGTTGCGCGCCGCTGCACCGCGTGGGGTCGAGGTGCGGGTGAAGAGCCTGCGTGAAGCTCGCGTCCAGGCGCTTCTGGCGCGGGGGGATGTTACCTGGGGCGAACGGCTCTTGCGTGCCTCCCGGGCACGGCTTACCCCCACAGCCATGCTTCGCCGCGATGGGCTCTCGGCCGACACGCTTACCGGACCGGTCGACGAGGAGAGCCGGCTACCGTGGTCGTACTTGCTGAGAGATGAAGAAACGGCAGTGTTGCGGGATGAATGGAACAAGGCCCGGTCCGCCGAGGAGGCGTGACCGGGACCCCGCTGAGCGCCAAGATCCAGTCGGCCTGGGGCCATCCGAGTGGCGGCTCCCCGGGCTGGGGTACGGCTCCCCAGTGGGGGCCTTCTCGGTCTAGGGCTGCGGTGTTTCGGTCGGGCGTGACGGCATCCGCACGTTCTTCACCACCAGGCCCTTCTTGAGACAGGAGGTGCAGACTTTCACGCGCTTGGGCCGCCCGTCCACGATGGCACGGACGCGCTGAAGATTGGGTTGCCAGACACGCTTGCTGGTGTTGTGAGCATGACTGACGCGGTTGCCACGGAGCAGGCCCTTACCACAGATATCGCAACGGCGAGACATTGGATTCCTCCGGAAATCTTCCTGGTTCAAAAAGAAACCTCAGTCTACTCTCTCGGCAGACGGCGTGTCAACATGCATCCAAGAAAGGTCAGAGGGACAGTTTACGGATTCTGAGGTACTCTTCGAGTTGTGGGGCAAGGTTCGCGACCGGCCGCCGCCGTGGTCCCTGTCCGTTACGCGGATGGGCGGCCCGCAACCGCCGGTCGTCGTGGTCCCTCTCGGTCGCGGGGGTCGGCTGCGGCCGAAGGCACCCGATCGGCTAAGGGTCGTCATGCGGTGGGTGCTTGCCCGCCGCTGGTGTTGTCTCTCCAGCGGGGAGCCGATTTCAGCGTGGAAAGCCAAGTCATGGATCCGAATACCCCGATCCAGTTCCTGAAAGGGGCCGGGCCGGCCAAGAGCGAAAAGCTCGAAAAGCTTGACCTGCATACTGTTGGAGACCTTGTTTCACACTTTCCGCGAGCCTATCTGGACCGGACCCGCCTGTCGCCCCTGTCGCGGCTTCAGCCCGGGAAGGAAGCTACCAGCGTGGGCACGATCCGATCGACCTCGGCCCGGCAGACCCGGGGCCGTATGCGGAACCTCCACGTGATCCTCGAAGACGACAGCGGGGCGGTGGAGGTCGTCTGGTTCAATCAGCCCTATCTGACGAAACTGCTCCGTCCGGGCCGGCGGCTGCTGGTTTCGGGGACCGTGGATTACTTCCGCCGGCTCCAGTTCCGCAACCCCGAGTTCGAACTGCTTGATGAGATCGACGAGACCGACGCCTCGGCCCCGGGGATCGTGCCGGTCTACCCTTTGACAGCCGGGATCTCCCAGCGACTGTTGCGGCGTCTCGTCGCGAGCGCGCTGGATCAGCTTCTACCGGGACTCGAAGAGTTCATGCCCCCGCGGATTCTCCAGCGCCAGCGCCTGATCGGGTGGCGGGAGGCGCACGAACGGATCCACCGGCCTGACACCTCCGCCGCCATCGAAGACGCCCGGCGTCGCATCGCCTTTCAGGAGCTGTTCGATCTGCAGCTGATGCTCGCGGTGGCCCGCCGTCAGGCCCGGCGCCCGCGGACCGGCTGGGCGCTGACCGTCCCGGGCCGCCTGTTGGAGGGTCTGCTGGCGGCCGTGCCCTTCCGTCCCACCCGGGCGCAGGAGCGGGTCATCGAGGAGATTCGCGCCGATCTCGCCGGCGACAGCCCGATGCACCGTCTCCTCGAGGGCGATGTGGGTTGTGGCAAGACGTTCGTGGCGATGGCGGCTGCTCTGCTGGCGGTGGAAGGCGGCGCACAGGTGGAGTTCATGGTACCCACCGAGATCCTGGCCCATCAGCACGCGCGTACGATGACGGCTCTGGGCGGATCCCTGGGCGTCCGGGTCGCCTCGCTCGTTGGGGGCCTGCCGGCCCGTGAGGCCCGTGAGGTGCGGGAGCGGGTCGCCGCCGGAGAGGTCGACATCGTTCTTGGGACGCACGCGCTGATCCAGGAATCGGTGCAGTTCGCCGGCTTGGGACTGGTGATCGTCGATGAGCAGCACCGCTTCGGTGTGCTCCAACGGGCGCGCTTGCTGGGCAAGGGACGCCTGCCTCACGCGCTCGTCATGTCGGCAACGCCGATTCCACGGACGCTGGCGCTCACCCTCTTCGGCGATCTGGATCTGTCGGTGATCGACGAGAAGCCCCCCGGGCGCACTCCGCCGAAGACCCATCTGATGCCCGAGGAGCGCTACGAAGAGATGCTCGCATACATCGGGCGCGAGTTGGCCGCCGGGGCGCAGGCCTACTTCGTCTGTCCGGTCATCGCCGCGAGCGAAACGAGCGATCTGAAGGCCGCCACCGATCTGTTCGCGCGCTTGCAGGCGCATCCGGCACTCGAGGGACACGCCGGCGCACTGCTCCACGGACGGATGCGGTCGGAGGAGAAGAGCGCCGTGATGGAGGCCTTCAGCGCCGGCAAGACGCAATACCTGGTTTCGACGACGGTGATCGAGGTGGGGGTCGACGTGGGCAACGCCAACCTCATGGTCATCGAGCATCCGGAGCGTTTCGGTCTCAGCCAGCTGCACCAGCTGCGGGGCCGGGTCGGGCGCGGCCGGCAACCGGCCCACTTCTTCCTCATCCGCCGGGCAAGGCTCGCGGACGAATCGCTCGAGCGGTTGCGGGTGCTGGTGAGGGAGCCGGATGGTTTCCGGATCGCGGAAGAGGATCTGCGATTGCGCGGCCCCGGCGATTTTTTCGGGACCCAACAGAGCGGACTGCCGCCCCTGAAGCTGGCCGATCCGGTGGGCGCTCCCGAGTTGCTGGAACGGGCCCGCCGCGAGGCATTCGATTTGCTCCGCGAGACGGGTGTGGAGAAGCTTGCGCGAACGGCGCTGGCCCGTAGACTGAAGGAGAGGTTTGGGGATCGCATGCAGTGGATGAGCGTGGGCTAGATCCGCACGGGGGCTTTGGACGGATCGGCCTCGAGGATCAATCTCCTGGGAGTCGGCCATGATCATACGACTGCGCTGCCGCCAATGCGGTTGGGAGATCGAGATTCCGCGCTTGCGCATTCCGCGCTATGGCGCGCGGATCCGGTGTCCCGAGTGCGGGGGGTTGCAGACGGTGCCGCCTCAGCCAACCGCTCTGATGACACCGGAACGAGACAGGACGAGCGAAGCGCTTGCTGCGGCCGCGGGGAAGCTTGTTGACGAGGCGGTTGGTTCGCGTGGTTCGCGCGCGGGCCGGCACGCCGGCAATGCCGTCCCTCGAGACGGGGCCAGTGCCGCGAGTGTGGACGCCTCCCCGGCTGCGGCGGCTTCGGCCGAAGAGACGCCGGTCATCAAGGGCGAAGCGCGGCAGCTTCTGCAGAGGTGGCTTCGCGAGCTGCAGCGCGACCACGAGGCACCGCTGACGGGCCGGCATATCTTCCGAGAGCACGCCGACGAGCTGGCGCACCTCTTCAGCATGTGGCAAGCCAGCTACCCGGGGGAGGAGGCTACCAGTCTGTTCCGCGAAGAACTCATGACGAGCCTGGAAGCCCCTCCCGTGAACCCTGACCCCCTGCGAGCGGCGAGGGGCGATTCGAAGGCCATCGCGGATGGGCCCGCGGGCGGCGAGGTAGCCAGTGAGCGGTGATGCCCTGAGCGCATCGGACGGGTCGCCGGCCGTTGCATCAGGTCCCGTGCCGGGTCCGGAGGTGATCTGGATCGAACGGGTCTCGCCCGGCGCCTCCGTACCGCGACCTTCGGGAGTTTTGCCTTTGCGCGCCCTGCGTGAGTTCTGCGCGCGCGTCTTGGAGGAGCGCGGGGCACGCCACCTGCCTGACGATCGCCCCCCAGAGCCCGGGGAGTGCTTCAACCTGCAAGCGGCCGGCACCGCGATTGCTCTGCGAGGCGACGAAGGCTCGCACCTGCGCTTCTCCCTGCCCATGCTCACCACCCTCGATCTGCCCGTGCACCTGTTCTTGTCGCTCGAGCGGCTCGGCGCCCTTGATGGTTGGATGCTCGACGACCTGCGAAGCTGGATCCACGACGACAACGTATGCTTCGAGCTCGACCTCGGTGAAACACCCCCGAAGGGAAGCCGGGACTTCGACGAGCATCTGGCCCGCGCGGCGCGGTTGTTCGAAGAACATGCCGGGACTCCGCCCCGCTATGTCTGGGTTCCCGGCCTGCCGCGCGATCGCCGCCTCGGTCTGGTGCTCGAGCGCCACGGGTATGCCGGAGCCGTATCCCACGGCTTTCCGCACCACCACATCCACGAGGGGCTCTGGATGTGGAGCGCCCGGCGGGCCGGCTGGCGGGCGATCGGCACTCGTTGGCTGGGTTGATGGCCGGATTCGAGGGGCAGGCAAGCTGGCGGGTGGGCCGGCTGGCGAGCGGGGAGGCCGGCTGGCGAGCGGGGAGGCCGGCTGGCGAGCGGGCGGCTGGCCGGCGAGCAATCCACGGTGGCTCCTCCGCGGCGGTTTTTGCTGCGATGGCCAGGGCATGCTCGGCGCCATTGGACCCGTCGTCGATGCCCTTGCTTCTTCCTCCCGTCCCGGGATCATCTTTCGTGGGAGTAGATTAGCCGGACCAGCCCAAGAACCCTTCGTGGTCCCGACGGACTCTGTGGCCTCCACGGCCTCGATGGTGTCCATGGCCTCGACAGCCTCCATGGCCTCGAC
>CAZZIF010000309.1:0-5019 GCA_964654025.1 uncultured bacterium | reverse complement strand
CGGCGTGGCCACAACCCTCCTGCCGAGAGTTCGCCTGGCCTCCGCCCTCCGGTCCGGCGCTGCGCAGCGAGGCCGAGGCGCGGCGGATCGTCGAGATGATCGACGGCCACCCGATCGCGGAGGCCGGCATATTGATGCGGGCCTTCGGATACCGCACCTGGGCTCGCGATCTATGGCGCGGTTTGCCTGGCTACGGAGCGCTCGATCACCGGGGGCGCGCCGCGCTGTATCGCGCATTGGGGGATTTCCCGCGTTCGATCCTGATGGGGCTGCGGCTGGGTGACGAACTGCCCGAACGGTATCCCATGGGCTTCCTGGCAGATGTCTACGAGGCCGGCCGGAGCGCTGGGCTGACGCCGGTGTTCTTAATGGCCGTCATGCGCCAGGAATCGATGCTCGACCCGACGGGCCGGTCCTCCGCCGGGGCGCGGGGCTTGATGCAGTTGATGCCGGGCACCGCCCGGCGATTGGCCGACGCGCGGGGCCTGTCCGACTATGAACTCGAACGCCCGAGAGATAACCTGATGCTGGGCGCCGCCCATCTGCGCGAGCTCCTCGACCGGGCAGACGGCGCGGTGCCGATGGCCCTGGCGGCCTACAACGCCGGCTGGGAGAACGCGTTGCGGTGGTTGCCGCCAGAGGGAGCGTCCCCTGAACTCTCTGGCTGGGACGGTTACATCGAGCGTATCACCTACGGCGAGACCCGGCGGTTCGTCAAGAGCGTGCTGATGCATTACTGGAGCTATCTGCGGGGCTACCCCTGGGGACTTTCTCTCCCGACCGGGGTAGAGGAGGACCGGGAGGTCATCACGGCCCGGCCCGGACCCTAGCGAGCCCGTAGGTCGAGCGAGGGCCGCGCAAAGGCTGCGCGAGGGCTGCGCGTGGGCCGAGCGTGGGCTGCGCGTGGGCCGTGGCGAATTGATTGGAGCCGACGGCCGAGTGGGTCCATCCTACTCCCTGGCATCACCTGGGTTGACCTGCTGCCGAGGTTTGGGCACTGTCGTCGACGGTTGGTTGGTGACAGGCGCCCGGGATGGAAAGACACTCCATGAGATGGTCGGGAGAGATGGGACGCAAGGCAGTGCATCTGGCTGCCATCGCGATCCCTTTCGGGCTCTATGTGCTGCCTCTCTCAGTGGGACGGCACATTCTGCTGGTGCTGACGGTCACGAGCTTCGCCATCGACCTGGTGCGGCTCAATGAGCCGCGCGTGCGGACGTTCTTCTACATTTTCTTTGGTCGACTGATACGCGACCATGAACGGTTCAACCTGCTGGGGTCGACCTACCTGTTGCTCTCCAGCCTGATCTGCGCGTACGCCTTCTCGAAACCGGTCGCCGTCGCCGCGCTCACGTTCCTGATCGCGGGGGACACGGTCGCCGCTCTGATCGGCAGGTGGATTGGGCGGGTGCGCATTTTTGGTAAGACACTCGAGGGCAGCCTGGCGTGCTTCGCCGTCTGTTTGGCGGCGGGCTGGCTGATTCCGGAACTGACGCTCACACAGGCACTCGCGGGCGCGGCGATGGCCACGCTGGTCGAGTTGCTGCCGGTGCCCCTGGACGACAACCTGAGGATTCCCCTCGCGGCCGGCTTCACGATGACCCTGATAGGGTAGCGCCGCCGGTGCAAAGATCTTGAATCGCACAGCGCGGCTTTGCTAGCGTCTCCGGCGCCCTGCTCCGAGAGGTGGGCGGGCGTCTGTCTTCACAACGCAGAGAAAGCACTATGATTGGAAAGCTCAGATCGGTTGCCAACAAGGCCCTGACCTCGGTCTTCGGCACGCAGTACGAGCGCAACGTCAAGTCGCTCCGCCCCCTGGTTGAGCAGATCAACGAGGTTTGCGAGCGCCTGACGAAGCTGTCGGAAGAGGACCTGGTGGCCCACACCGAACTCTTTCGCCAGCGTCTGGCCGCGGGTGAGACCGTCGACGACCTGCTGGTCGAAGCCTACGCCGTGGTCAAGGAGGCCTGCCGGCGCAACGTGGGGCGTTCCTGGACCGTTGCCGGCCACGAGATGCACTGGGACATGGTGCCCTACGACGTGCAGATCATGGGCGCGATCGTCCTCCACGAGGGCAAGATCGCCGAGATGGCCACCGGCGAAGGGAAGACCCTGGTCGCCGTCTTGCCGCTCTATCTGAACGCCCTTCCAGGCAAAGGCTGCCACCTGGTCACCGTCAACGACTACCTCGCCAAGCGCGACAGCGAGTGGATGGGTGGGATTCTGCGCTATCTGGGCCTCACGGTGGGCTGTATCCACCACGACATGGACAGCGCCGCCCGGCGCCAGGCCTACGGCTGCGATGTCACCTACGGGACGAACAATGAGTTTGGTTTCGATTACCTGCGCGACAACATGGCCGTCCGCAGCGCCGACCAGGTGCAGCGGGGCCATCACTACACCATCGTCGACGAGGTCGACTCGGTTCTGATCGACGAGGCGCGGACGCCACTCATTATCTCCGGTCCGGTGGCCAGCTCGCACCAGAACTACGATGCCCTGCGCAACCCGGTCGACGGGCTGGTCCGTGCGCAGAATGTACTGGCCGGCCGGATGATCGCTGAGGCCACCGAACTCCTCGATCAGGCGGCCGAGGAGACCGACCAGCGCAAGGCGGCCGACCTCGAGTACCAGGGCGGGACGCGCCTGCTGCAGGTCCAGCGCGGCGCGCCGAAGAACAAGCGGTTTCTGAAGCTCCTGGCCGACCGGAATCTGAAGCCCCTGCTGCACCGGATCGAGTCCGACTACATGCGCGATAAGCGGCTGCACGTCTTGGACGAGGATCTCTACTACGCGATCGACGAAAAAGAGCACTCGATCAACCTCTCCGACAAGGGCCGCGCGCAGCTTTCCCCGAAAGACCCCGATTACTTCACGCTGCCCGACCTGGCCTCGGCCATGGGCGGGATCGACGAGGACGAGTCGCTCGATCCGAAACAGAAGGCGGCCAAGAAGGAAGAGATCCACCTCGGCTACGCCAAGAAGTCCGACGAACTCCACACGATCAACCAGCTGTTGCGCGCCTTCTGCCTCTACGAGCGCGACAACGAGTACGTGGTGCAGGACGGCAAGGTGATGATCGTCGACGAGTTCACCGGCCGCCTGATGCCCGGCCGACGCTTCAGCGAGGGGCTGCACCAGGCGCTCGAAGCCAAGGAGAAGGTGCGTGTCGAGGGCGAGACACAGACCTGGGCCACGATCACCCTGCAGAACTACTTCCGGCTCTATGACAAGCTCTCGGGCATGACCGGCACGGCCGAGACCGAGGCCGGGGAGTTCTTCCAGATCTACAAGCTCGATGTGGTCGTCATTCCCACCAACGAGCCGATCCGGCGACAGGACTACAACGACCAGGTCTTTCGAACCCGGCGAGAGAAATACAACGCGATCGTCGACGAGATCGAGCGTGTGCACCAGGCGGGCCGGCCCGTGCTGGTCGGTACGGTGTCGGTGGAGGTCTCCGAGACGATCAGCCGGATGCTGAGGCGCCGCAAGATCAACCAATCGGTCCTCAACGCCAAATTCCACCAGAGCGAGGCCGAGATCGTGCGCGAGGCGGGCCGGGCCGGTGCGGTGACGATTGCCACCAACATGGCCGGCCGCGGGACCGACATCAAGCTCGGCCCGGGCGTGGTCAAAGGACGGCAGTGTTTGATCGACACGCCGCAGGGGCAGGGGGACTGCGATTTCCCGGACTCGGCCCAGGAGTGCATCGCCGACATGCCGTGCGGCCTGCACATTGTCGGGACCGAGCGCCACGACAGCCGGCGCATCGATCGCCAGCTCCGCGGTCGCGCCGGCCGCCAGGGCGATCCGGGGTCGAGCCGCTTCTTCCTCTCGCTCGAGGACGACTTGATGCGTCTGTTCATGCCCGAGCGCATGAGTGGCTTGATGGAGCGCATGGGCGTCGAAGATGGCGAGGTGATCGAGCACGGCATGGTCACCAAGGCCATTGAGCGCGCCCAGAAGAAGGTCGAAGAGCGCAACTTCGAGATTCGCAAGCACTTGCTTGAATACGATAACGTGATGAATCAACAGCGCGAGGTCATCTACGGGATTCGCAATCAGATCCTGCAGGGCGACGACTTGAAAGAGGAGATCCTCTCGCTGATCGACGAGGCCGTCGAATCCCGCCTGGCACCGCTGGTGGCGGCCGGCAAAGACGATAAGGATCTGGAACTCACCGAGGAGGATTCACGCGCGTTGCGGGAAGCTCTCGACGAGTTGGAGCGGATCTTCCTGACTCCGTTCCCCCTCATGCCGGATCAGCTCGAGGAAGGCACGGATCCGGTCGAACGAGGAATCGAGATCGCGCGGCAGGTCCACGCCGATCGCGAGACCCTCTGGGGAGAACCGATCATGCGCGAGGTGGAGCGCCACGTCTACCTGCGCATGATCGACGACAAGTGGAAGGACCATCTCTACGAGATCGACTTGCTGCGAGGCGGCATCGGGCTACGTGCATATGGCCAGAAGGACCCACTGCAAGAGTACAAGGGAGAGGCCTTCAAGCTGTTCGAAGGCTTGATGGGGCAGATTTCCGAGGGAACTTTGCGCATGCTCTTCCGGGTACAGCTTCAGGGCCAGGCCCCACCCGAGCCTCAGCGCCAGAGTCCCGCCGGCCAGGCCGTCCACGCGGCCCCCGGGGGCATGCAGTCGTTGGCCCCGACGGGGGCGCAGGGCGCAGCGGGCCCCGGCGCTGCGGGAGGTGGCGGCGGAGTAGTTGCCGGCGCGGCGGGCGCGGGTGGAGCCGCTTCGGGTGCCGGTCGCGGCGCGGCGCGCCAGGGTCCGACCGGCGGACCGGTGGCGGGACCCACCGGCGCGCCCATGGCCGGCCCGGTGGGAGCACCGATGGCTGGTCCCGGAGGCCGGGCCGGGGCACCGCAGGGGCCCCCACGGCCAGGGACGGTCCGGCGCGGGGACGATAAGGTCGGGCGCAACGACCCGTGCCCATGCGGCAGCGGGAAGAAGTACAAAAAATGCTGCGGTCGCAGCAGCTAGCGGCATAGGGCCGGCCCG
>CAZZIF010000308.1:0-5021 GCA_964654025.1 uncultured bacterium | reverse complement strand
AGAGCATCAGGATAAGGGGCGTGAAGACCAGCGAAACGATCGCCATCAGCTTGAGCAGAATGTTGATCGCCGGGCCCGATGTGTCCTTGAACGGATCGCCCACGGTGTCACCCACCACGGCCGCCTTATGGGTGTCCGAACCCTTGCCGCCCAGGTGATCCGACTCGATGTATTTCTTGGCGTTGTCCCAGGCACCGCCGGCATTGGCCAGCATGAGAGCCATTGGCACGCCGGTAATCAGTGAACCAGCCAGGAGTCCACCCAATGTTTCCGGCCCGAACACTGCGCCGATCACGAGCGGGATCAACACTGCCAGCAATCCGGGCAACACCATCTCACGCAGCGCGCCGGCCGTCGTGATGTCTACACACCGGGCATAATCGGGCTGCGCCTTGCCTTCCATGAGGCCGGGAATCTCTTTGAACTGCCGGCGGACCTCATTGACCACCCCGAAGGCGGCCTTGCCCACGGCACGCATCGTATCCGAAGCAAAGATGAACGGTATGACACCACCTACGAGCAGACCCACCAGGACGCGCGGATTCATGATATCCAGGACCAGCTCCTCCCCGGTGATCTTGCCCACGGCCTGGATGAAGGCCGTGAACAGGGCCAGGGCAGTGAGCGCCGCGGATCCGATGGCAAACCCCTTGGCGATAGCAGCCGTGGTATTGCCCGCCGCATCGAGCGCGTCGGTGCGCTTGCGAACCTCGGGGCCCAGGTGGGCCATCTCGGCGATACCGCCGGCATTGTCGGCAATTGGGCCGTAGGCGTCCACGCTGACGGTCATGCCCGTGATCGCCAGCATCCCCACCGCGGCCAGGGCGATGCCAAAGATCCCGACCAGGTTGTAGCTGATCAGGATGGCGATGGCGATCACGATCAGCGGCAACACGGCACTGCGCAGGCCGATGGCGAACCCGGCAATGATGTTCGTCGCCGAGCCCGTACGCGAGTTCTCGGCGATGTGGATGATCGACTTACCGGTGGTGTAGTACTCCGCAACGAAGCCAACCACCATGCCCGCGATCAGGCCCACGAGGGTGGCGAAGAAGTAGCTCAATCCCATGTTGGGGAAGGCAAGCAACGTCATGAGGAGGCCACCGATCGTGAACAACGAAGCGGCCGAGATCGTGCCCATCCGCAGGGCGATCTGTGGATCGCCACCCTCCTTCGTGCGCACCGTGAACATCGAGAGGATCGAGGCGCCGGTGCCGATGGCCAGAAGACCCATCACATAGCCGATGGCCTCGCTGTAGGACGGCAAGCCGCCGGCGGCCTCTTTGCCGAAGACGGCAATGGCTATGACCAGGGAGGAGACGATCGAGCCCACGTAGGACTCAAACAGGTCGGCCCCCATGCCGGCCACATCGCCCACGTTGTCGCCGACGTTATCGGCGATCGTGGCCGGGTTGCGCGGATCATCCTCCGGAATCCCCGCCTCGACCTTGCCCACGAGGTCAGCGCCCACATCGGCGGCCTTCGTGTAGATGCCGCCGCCGACACGCGCGAAAAGCGCGATCGAAGAGGCTCCCATGCTGAAGCCGGCCACGATCACGACCGCATCGGTGAGGCTCGTGAACTTGCTGAACAGGAAAAAAACCAGCGTGAGGCCGAACAGTCCCAGCCCCGCCACGGTGAACCCCATCACGGCCCCACCGGGGAAGGCCACGTTGAGCGCGGCGTTGAAGCTGGTGCGCGCGGCCTGGGCCGTGCGCGTGTTCGCACGCGTGGCGATCTTCATGCCCGCATACCCGCAGGCCATCGAGCTGATCGCGCCAACAAGGTAGGCGATCGCGGTCTTCCAACCCAACCCCTGGATATCAGGATCGCTGATGCCGACCGAGATCAGCACTACCAAGACGGCAATGAACACAAACAGGGTCCGGTACTCCCGACGCAGAAAGGCCATCGCCCCCTCATGTACAGCGTCGGAAATGCGCACCATCTCTTCCGAGCCCGGATCCTTCCGCATGACCTTCACGAGCGCCACTACCAGAGCCGTAACCAGCGACAACGCTCCGGCCACGACCGCCAGCAGGACCAATGACGTCAGAGGACCATCCATCCTTCATTACCCCTCTGTTCGAAACCGCGTGTCGATTCTCCATTACGGGCGGCGTGTGGCCGCCGGCTGTCTCTATCACGGGCGGCTTGCGACCGCCGGGTGTCTCTATCACGGGCGGCGTGTGGCCGCCGGGTGTCTCCGATTCTCGGGGCGCTGCGTCGCGGCATCCCTGACCGCGGGCGGAATCGTCGTCACGGCCGCCTCCACCGCGTCGTGCGATTCCGTCGTCACGGCCGCCGCCACCGCACCGGGCAGTTCCGCCGTCACGGCCGGTTCCACGGCGACGTGCAACTCCGCCGTGACACCCGGCCTGAGACCTGGCCTGAGACCTGGCTTGAGACCTGGCCTGAGACCTGGCCTGAGACCTGGCCTGACACCCGGCCTGAGACCTGGCCTGACACCCGGCCTGAAAGCCAGTCCGGCCGCAGCACGCTACTCTCCCTCAATCACCGCATCCGCATCCGCCGCTGCATCCACCTTCGCATCCGCCGCTGCATCCACCTTCGCATCCGCCGCTGCATCCACCTCCGCATCCGCCGCTGCATCCGCTTCGTCCCAGGGGGCGGGCAGGCCGTTGAACCGATTCATTGCGGCAGTGATACCTTGCTTGAGGATTACGTGCAAGGCATCAAGCGCCCGGGCTAGAATCTGCGTGAAGCGTTCCCAGTCCTCGTCTTCGAAGGGACCCAAGACATGCTCGGTCATGCGGCCGGAGCCCTCGGGTCGGCCCACACCCAGACGCATTCTCGCAACTCTTTGATTTGCAACAACATCCAGGATTGACTGCAGGCCATTGTGCCCTCCGGCTCCCCCTCGCGGACGGATGCGCAGACGGCCCAGGGGCAACTCGACATCGTCGAGCACGATGACGAGGTCTTCGGGGCCAGCACCTTCACGTAGGAGAGCGTCGACCGCCTCCCCACTACAGTTCATGTAGGTGAGCGGCTGAACCAGGCGATGGCCGCCGCCGGCAACGCGCAGTTGATTCTCCCGAAAAAGGCGTTGCCGGGACCACTCCCCGCAGCGCCAGCGGCGACACGCCGCCTCCAGCAACAAGAATCCCGCGTTGTGACGTGTGCGGCGGTACTCCTCACCCGGATTGCCCAACCCCACGATGATCATGGTGCCGGCCTCCTGTCGGTGGTTCTCCCGCTACCGATGAACTCGATCCCGGACAAAGCACCACCCCGGGCTTCGCGTGGAACGGCCGGCTTCTCACGCGCCGGCCGTTCAAGCCCGGGGCGGTTTCTGAGGCTACTTCGACTTCGCCTCGGCGCCCGCGCCATCGGTACCCTCGGCTTTCGCCTCGGCGGCTTCAGCGCTCTCAGCCGCAGCGCCTTCCGCAGCCGCCGCGTCCTCAGCCGCCTCCGCAGCTACCGTCGCCGCGCTCTTGCCATGAACGGCCGCGACCACCCGGTCACCAGGAGTCACGATCGTGAGCCCCTCCTTGACCAGATCCGAGGCATGCAGCGAGTCGCCGATGTCCATCTCGGAGACGTCGACCTCAACGTAGTCGGGAATCTGATCGGGCAGGCACTCGACCTCAACATCGCGCAGGACGTGGTCGAGGAAACCTCCGCTAAGGCGCACCCCAACCGGCACGCCGACGAAGTGCAACGGTACGGTGAGCTGGATCGGACGGTCCATCGAGATGCTCAGCAAGTCCAGGTGCATCGGAGCCGATGTCACCGGGTCCCGCTGCATCTCCTTCATCAGAACCTTCATGTCCGTAGCCCCTTCCCCGCTCAATTTGAGATCGATGAGGAAGCTGCGGCCAGCGGTCTGACGCAGGAGCCGATCGACCTCGCGCGCCTCGACCGCGATCATCACATTATCTTGCCCCGGGCCGTAGACGATCGCCGGCAGATAGCCGTCCCGGCGAATCCTGTGTGCCGCACCCTTGCCGGTCTCGCGGCGAACCTGGGCCGTCAGTTCGACCATTGCCATGTCTGGAACCTCCGTCACTTCGTCCGTGGACCGTCTCCGCCCGGACGCACCCGCCCATCCGGCTCGTCCGTAGCAGGGACTCGTCGCGCGGCAGTGGGATTGTTGGTTTCGGAATCGATCCTATCGCTGCATGCTCCCACTCTAGGCAAAGAGACTCGAGAGGGAACGCTCTTCATGTATCCGCAGTACGGCTTCCCCGATCAGATCCCCGACCGAGAGAGTCTTGTATCCGTTACCCAGCTTCTCCTGATCCTGCGGCACGGTATCGGTGAAGACCACCTCCTCGAATCCACCTTCAGCGAGGTTCTCGAGTGCCTTGCCGGAGAAACAGGCATGCGTCGCAGCAGCATAGACGCCGCGCGCCCCTTGGGCTCGCAGGGCCAGGGCCGCGTTTTTCAGCGTGCCCGCCGTCGAGATCAGGTCATCGACCAGGAGCACATTCTTATCCTCGACATCGCCGATGATCTCCATGGCTTCGGACACATCGGCGCTCGTCCGGCGCTTGTTGACCACCACGAGCGAGGTGTCGAGCCGGGTGGCGTACCCGCGCGCCATCTTGGCCCCACCCACATCGGGACAGGCCACCACCAGATCAGGAATGCGCTTCATCTGGAAATGGCGCGTAATGACCGGTCCGGCGTAGAGGTGGTCGAAGGGGATATCGAAGAACCCCTGGATCTGTGCCGAATGCAAGTCCATCGTCAACACCCGGTCGGCCCCGGCAGTGGTAATCAGGTTCGCGACCAGCTTGGCCGAAATCGGCGCCCGTGGCCGGTCCTTGCGATCCTGGCGCGCGTATCCGAAATAAGGAACTACCGCCGTAACGCGATCGGCCGAGGCGCGCCGGGCCGCGTCGATCATGATCAGCAGCTCGAGCAGATTTTCCGCCGGCGGGAACGTGGGCTGGACCATGAAGACGTCACAACCGCGGATGTTCTCCTGGATCTGAACGTTGATCTCACCGTCGGCAAAGCGGGAGGTCTCCACCTCTCCCAGAGAGGTGCCC
>CAZZIF010000307.1:0-5079 GCA_964654025.1 uncultured bacterium | reverse complement strand
GCTCGAGTTTTTGGCCAGCGGAGCCGCGGGGGCAACCGGCAACCAGGCCCAGACCGCGACAGAGTCATCACGCGGAGCTCGCCCCCCTGTGTCGGGGTCGACACCCCCCGCAAACCGCGCTGCGGCGCCGGCCGGCAAGAAGAAGCTACCCACCTTCGGCCCGCCGCCGGCGGCCGAAGGGCGCGATCCCGATTGGGACCGCCAGCTCGAGGATCTGCGGCGCGAGGCGCGGGCCTGCACGGCCTGTCCGCTACACGAAACCCGCACCAATGTGGTGGTCGACTCCGGCAGCGGCAAGGTGCCGCTCGTCTTCGTGGGCGAGGCGCCCGGGGCCGACGAGGATGCCCAGGGCGATGCTTTCGTGGGCCGGGCGGGCAAGCTCTTGACGAAGATCATCGAGGCCATCGGATTGGATCGCCGCGAGATCTACATCTGCAATGTGATCAAGTGCCGTCCCCCGGGTAACCGGAATCCGAACCCCTCGGAAATCGAGACCTGCTCACCGTTCCTGCGACGGCAGCTGGAGATCCTGAAGCCGCGGGTCATCTGCACCCTGGGTCTGTTCGCCACCCAGCTCCTGCTGGATTCGAAAGCGCCGATCGGCAAACTTCGCGGGCGGCTGTTCCACTACCAGGGCATTCCGCTGATCCCGACCTATCACCCGGCCGCGTTGCTGCGGAACCCGAATCTGAAGCGCACCGTGTGGGAAGACGTCCAGCTCTTGCGCAAAGTCCTGGACGAGGGAACCGCCGACATCGCGCCGGCCGTGGAGCTGACGACCAAACGGGAGACGCCGAAGGGCCCGCGTGCGGGCGATCTCTTCTCCGGTCGCTAGCCCCGCCGGCTGGGGGATTTGATCTGCAATCGCCGCTGGCGCTTACGCTACCGGAAATGAATCCGTAGTCAGGGGACGGCCCCGTCTGTCAGAATGCCGAGAGGTTCGCCTCTGACGCTCTGACGCTCTACCGTGCTGTCGCGCCCTCGCGCAGCCGCGCCCTCGCGCAACGATGCAGGGGAGGCGGGCAACCAGCCGGCCTATGCGCAATCACCGACAAGGAGAAGTAGGCGCTCATCGTGAATCCGCAGGACACACAGCAGGCGCAAGCCCAGCAGGGGCATCCCGACCAGGCTGAGGCCCGCCCGGCCCACCAGGGCCAGTCGCGCTTCGGATCCTCCGCCGCCAAGGCGGGCGTGGGAGGACGCATCCCGCCCCAGAACCTCGATGCCGAACAGGCCGTCCTGGCCTCGATGCTGCTCGACTCGGGCGCTATCGACAAGGTCGAGGAGCTGCTGGAAGAAGAGCACTTCTATCGCAACGCCCACCGGGCGGTCTACCATGCCATCTCCGCCCTCAGCTCCCGGAATGAGTCGGCCGACCTGATCACGGTGACCGAGGAGCTGCGCAAGCAAGGGGCGCTGGAAAGCGTGGGCGGCGCGACATTCTTACAGAGCCTGCTCGACTCGGTCCCCTCCTCGGCCAATGTGACCTTCCATGCCCGTTTGGTACTGGAGAAGGCGGTTCTGCGCCGGTTGATCGAGGTGGCGAACGCGATCATCGAGAGCAGCTACGAGGCGTCCGAATCGTGGACCGAGGTGCTCGACCGGGCCGAGCAGCTGCTCTTCGGCGTCGGCCAGAGCAGCATGAAACGCGAGTTCACGCCGATCAAGACGATCCTCAAGAGCACCTTCGAGATCCTCGAAGAGCTGTACGAGAACAAGCGATCCGTCACCGGCGTGCCGACCGGCTTCACCGACCTGGATCGTATGACCTCGGGACTTCAGAAGTCGGATTTGATCATCATCGCCGGCCGGCCCTCGATGGGCAAGACCAGCTTCATGCTCAACATCGCCGAGAACGTGGCGATCGACTACAAGATCCCCGTGGGCGTGTTCAGCCTCGAGATGTCGAAGGAGCAGATCGTCCAGCGCTTCCTATGCTCGCGCGCCCGGGTCCCCGCGCAACGCTTGCGCACCGGGTACCTGAAAGAGAGCGAGTGGCCACTGCTCACCCAATCGGCCGCCCGCCTGAGCGAAGCGCCGATCTTCGTCGATGATACCCCGGCCATGGGACTCACAGAGATGAGGGCCAAGGCCCGCCGTTTGAAGTCCCGGCACGGTTTGGGCCTGATCTGCGTCGACTACCTGCAGCTCGCCCACGGTCTGACCGGTGTCGAAAGCCGCCAGCAGGAGATCTCGCAAATCTCCCAGGGCCTGAAGGCCCTGGCCAAGGAGCTCAACATTCCGGTCCTGGCCGGCTCGCAGCTCTCGCGCGCCGTCGAAGCCCGCGAGAACAAGCGCCCCATTCTCTCCGATCTGCGCGAATCGGGTGCCATCGAGCAGGACGCCGACATCGTCGGCTTCATCTACCGCGAAGAGATGTACAAGCCGGACAAGGAAGAGGCCAAGGGTCTGGCCGAGGTCATCATCGGCAAGCACCGCAACGGCCCCACCGGCACCGTGCGCCTGGCTTTCCTGAATGAGTTCACCCGATTCGAGACGCTGGCACCCATGGGCGACGAGTACTACCAAGGCGGTGGATGATGCATTCCCCAGCCAAGAAGGCCCGGTCACGTGAGATCGATTCTCGCAGGACGGATTCTCGCAAGATCGATTCCCGCAGGATGGATTCTCGCAAGATCGATTCCCGCAGGATCGGCCTTTCCGTTCTGCGCACGACGATCTGCCTGGCCCTACTGGGAGCGGTGTTCAGCGGCGCGGTCCTCATCGCCGGCTGCGGCGGCCTGCGGGGCACCGGCCTCGAAGGCGTCTTCACCGGCCGCGCTCCGCTCGATGAACCCACCGTCGCGGCCGGGCTCAAGGAGGCACTGGCGCTGGGCACGCAGCGGGCCATCGAGACGACCTCGGCCCGTGACGGTTTCCTGGATGACCCGGTGATCCACATCCCCCTGCCGCAACGCCTACAGACCGTGGCGAACACGCTGCGCTCGGCCGGCCTGGACCGGCAGGTCGAGGATCTCGAGATCGCGATGAACCGGGCCGCCGAGGAAGCGTCCGGCGAAGCCTGGAGCATCTTCCACCGGGCCGTTCTCTCGATGTCGATCGAGGAAGCCTTCTCGATCTTGCGCGGCCCCGACGACGCCGCCACGCGCTACTTCCGTAGCCGGACCGAGAATCAGCTCGAGGAGCGATTCACCCCGATCGTCACGGCGAAGATGCGCGAGGTGGGTCTCTATCAGGCCTACACCGAGCTGCAAGCCTACTACGAGTCGCTCCCCTTCATCAGCAAGCCGCTCATCAATCTGGAAGCCTATGTAACACGCAAGGCCCTCGACGGACTCTTCATCACCCTGGCGTCGGAGGAGAAGAAGATCCGTGAGAACCCCGCCGCACGCACCTCGGAGCTTCTGCGGCGGGTGTTCGGTTCCTCCTGACGAAGCGGCCTAGTGGCCCCCGTGATCCAAGACCCACTCCGAAATCGCCTCCCAGCAGAGTTCGGGCGCGTTGTCGGCCGTGAAGATGTCAACGTGGCCGAAGTCGATCACCGCGTCCTCCGGATCCTCAAGAGAGACGATGTGCTCGCTGAAGTCGGTGCTGGCGACGATCCCGCCCATGTACGCCGATCTGGTGAAGCCGCCGCCGGCGCCGACAGTGAGGATCGGCACCGTGATCTCACCCAGATGGTCGTCGAATGGCAGATCGCCGATCGCGCACTCCACGCTGAGATACTCGATGATGAACAGCAGTGGCTCATAGTGCGCCCCATGCGCCATGAAGTCGAGCCACCGCTCGATCGGCGTGAACCGGAAGTCGGTCGGCATCTCTTCCTCCCACTCACCGGCGAGGTAGTGGGCGGTCACAGACTCCGACAAGGGGAACGCGGCGTACCCCAGGGCCGCTTCCCAGTTGGTGAAACCTTCAAATACAGGGGAGTCCCCACCGGGATCGGTCTGGGCCAAGTGCGCCAGGAGAGGGAACGGGACGTCGTCCTGGTACTGCCCGTCGTCATAGAGACCCTGGAGGTAGGCTGCAAAGGCGGTGTCCTCTTCGATGAGTTCCTCCCAGTTTGTCTTCATCTCCGAATCCACGGGAATGAACCCTTTGATCTGCCGCCGCCCCGGCGGAAGCTGCGTTTCCTGGTTCAGGTAGGCATAGCCCGTGAAAGATCCGCTGCTGTAACCGAGCAGGAGCAGGCGATCGTATCCGTTCCCGGTGAGCCGCCGCATCAGGCGAGCAAGGCGGACCCCGATGTCCAGGCAATCCACCTGGTGCTGCAAGCCCCAATCCTGCATGAAGGTGAAATCGGTCTCCCCCTCGGGGACCAGCTCGGGGACCAGATACCAAGGCTGGTCGATGCCCCACACATCGATGTCACGCTGGGCCAGGAACGTCGCGATGCCGTACTCTTCCGGCGTGCCCGACGAATACAGGCCGGGGACGAAGACCGTCTCGAATCCCACCTTGTCCCCGTGCAGCATGAAAACCACGTCCCGAGCGCGGATCGGTCTGTAAGGCCGCCTCTCCCGGACCACGCGATGAAGCCCGATCACATCATAGGGTCCCGGGCCGATCTGGATTTCGAGCGAGTAATGAGCGATGTCGCCCGTGATGATCTCTCGCTCGAATGACCAGCAGCGGAGACCTTCTCCAACCGAGGCAGCCCCTTCGCCGCCTACCTCTCCCAGCTCGCGAGCCAGTTCCTCCGCGTCTTCGAGTTCCCAGGAGTAGGCCGCGATGATCGCCTGCGCCGTGGCATGGAGATCCGGCCCCTCTTGGTGGGATGATTGGGGCTCGGGAGCAACGGCAACTTCCTCGCTGCACCCGGGAAACATGATGACGACCATCAAGCTGACCAAGACGACAATCCAACGCATGGCAATCCTCCTCTCGCTGTGACAGCTGGCCCAATTGGGTGGATGAGTCGGGCAGAACCGCCAAGGCAGACGGCCCCCTCTACTCATGTCAACGCAGCGAGGACGCCGATTTCGGAGGATTTCATGGAGAGAGGTCGCCGCCATCGGCGGCTGCAGGGCGGGCAGACCTCTGCCCGTTCTCTAGCGATCCACCAAGATGATGCGCCGCGTCACCGGGTCGGCCACCGCGGTCTCTGCACCCAGGGCG
>CAZZIF010000306.1:0-5089 GCA_964654025.1 uncultured bacterium | reverse complement strand
CACCTGTTCCCAGGAACGCACCTGCTCGCCGTCACCCTTGATCCCGAGCGTGCCGGCGGCCACGGCCTTGCGGCCGGCGCTGGAGAGCAGGCGGCGGACGATCCAGGTGCAGCTGGTCTTGCCGTCGGTGCCGGTGATTCCCACCAGGCGCACTCGCTTCGACGGCTGCCCATGGACCAGGGCCGCGAACAGGCCCATCACCGCTCGCGCGTCTCGGGCTTGCAGCTGAATCGGGGGACCCTCGGGGTGCCGCTCTCCTTCGACCACGGCAGCCACCGCACCCCGGCGATAGGCATCGGGCAGAAACTGCCGCCCGTGAACCTGTCCACCGGGCAGCGCGAAAAATAGATCGCCGGACCTGACCGCGCGGCTATCCCACGTGATGCGCTGGACCGTCAGGTCCGGCGGCAGCGACGGCACGACCACCCACATCGAGCCAGGAAGCGCGCTGGTCAGCTCAGCGAGTCTCACAGGCCACGTCCTCCCGTCGTACGGCATCCCGGCGGGCCAACGAAGCATCCCCTGTGGCCCAGGCCGTGCACAAGGTGCCGGGCGCGACCTCGCTACCCGGCGCCGGTTCCTGGCGGGCAACCCACCCGGCACCGTGCACGCCGATCTGCAGTCCGGCCTCGGCGAGCACCGCCGCCGCCCGCCGCAGCGACAGGCCGCGCACGTCCGGAGTAGCCAGCAGGCCGTCGGTGCCCTCCTCGGCGAGGGCCAGCACGATCGGCGTGCCCCGAACCACACTGCGATGGGCGGGCGGGTGCATCTCGATCACGCGATCCCCAAGACCGTCGAGCACGGGCAGCAGGCCGAGCCGGTGCAGCATTCGCCGCGCCGCGAGGGGATCGAGCCCCCCGACATCGGGTATGGAGATCCGGTCCGTGGCGGGCTCGGCGAGGGCCACCGGATGCGAGGTCGTCGTCAGCATCCAGGCGATGTCTTCTATGATCGCGCCGAAGACCGGCACCGCCGCCTCCGAGGCGTGCAGTTCTCCGGGACAGCGCAGCACGACCTGGCACAGCACCTGCGGAGCATCGTAGGGCGCGAATCCGCTGAAACTGAGAATGTGCTCATCGTCGGTGTACGCCCCGGCCTCGGCGTCGTAAATCTGCGCCGTGCCGGTCTTGCCCGCCGGAGAAAACCCCGCCACCTCCGCCGCCGTGCCGGTCCCGGACGCCACGACCGCCCGCAGGAGATGCCGCATGGTTTGCGCGGTCTCGACGGTCATGGCGCGGCGGACCACCTGGGGGACGGTGCTCTGGCGAACAGCGCCGTCGGGGCCCAGCAAGGCGCGCACGATTCGTGGCTTCATGAGCAGGCCGTCGTTGGCGATGGTGGCGGTGGCCATGGCCATCTGCAGCGCCGTGCAGGCAATCTCCTGCCCGTAGGCGATTGTGATGAGCGACCGCTCCGACCATTGATCGTCAAACGGGTGCGGCACGCGGCCGGCCGCCTCGCCGGGCCACCCCAGACCAGTCGTCAACCCGAAGCCCATCGCTTGCGTCGTCTCGTACAGGCGCTCCCAGCCCACCTGCTCCGCGATGCGTCCGGCACCGATGTTCGAAGAATGCGTGAAGGCCTCAGCCACCGTGACCGTGCCGAAGGGGCGGTGATCGCGAATCTTCCCACGCGTCAGTGGGCGCACCCCGTTTCCGCAATCCACGCTGTCGTGGGGTGAGACGACGCCGTGTTCGAACGCCGCCGCGAAGGTGACGATCTTGAACGTGCTGCCCGGCTCGTACTGGTCCTGCAGGACGCGCAGTTTCAACTGGTCGACCGAGTGAACGCCTTCGTGCAAGGGGTCGAAACTCGGTTCCTGGCACAGCGCCAGGATTTCGCCGGTCGCCGGATCCATCAACAGGACCGAGCCCTGCGTGGCGCCGCTGCTAGCCATGCCTTCACGCAAGCGGTGCTTCACGATCCCTTGCAGGTGGGCGTCCAAGGTCAGCACGAGACCGTGCCCATGATCGGGCTCCTCGATCACTTTCTCGGGGCGTGCGTTGTGGCTCAGTCCACCACCGGTCTGGAACCGCATGACCCGGCCTTCGCGGCCGCGCAGCAGCCCGTCATAGACCGCCTCGAGCCCGCTGCGGCCGATCCCCTCCCGGCAGGTCAGGCCCAACAGCTGCGGGCTCAGAGGTCCCTCGGGGTAGAAGCGCTTCATCTCGGGCCGCAGGATCACGCCCGGGCCGGTCGCCTCGAGCACTCGCACCTGATCGGTCGTGAGCCACCGCCGCTGGACCCACTGAAATCCCGGGCGGTCGCCGGCGGTCCGGAGCAGGCGCTCGGCCACGGCATCGCTGCAGACCCCGGTCGCGCGGAGTTGGCCGATCAACTCGCGCGCGTCGGGACTCTCGCCCAGACGAACGGCGAGGGAGGCGTTCTCCATCGTGCAGGCCAGAACACGGCCTTGACGGTCGTAGATCGGCCCGCGCACGCCCGGGATCGTATCGATCTTTGCCTGCTGTTGGGCCGCCAGCACCTCGTAGTGGTCGTGCTGAAGCAGTGTCAGGTACGCCCCCCGGCCGAGCAGCAAAAGCCACCCCAGGAGGGCGACCGACAGCACGAACAGCGCACGTCCACGCAACGGCCCCCTCATGGCTTCACCGCCTTCCAGCTGGCCACTCGAACCTGGCCCACCTCCGGGGGGTGCAGGCCCAGTGCGCGAGCTTGCGGCTCAATCGTGCGGTAGTCGGTGCACAACGCGATCGCGTGGCGTGTCTCCTGCACATCGCACTGCAGGGCTTCCCGGCGGGCGTGCAACTGATCGATGCGCTTCTCGAGGCGTTCGACCATGACGTGCAACCGGATCGAAGCGAAGAGCACCGCCAGAATGACCGGCAGGAGCCAGATCAGGCGATAGGAGCGGAAAGGCTTGCGCTCGCTGCGCGCGAGTCGGGCCGGCCTCAGGAAGGGCTGGGCGTCGCTATACGACGCAGGACCCGCAGCATCGCACTGCGGGAACGCCGGTTCCGGCGCTGTTCGTCCGCGGAGGGACGGATCGGTTTCTTCGTAACCGGCTCGAGCACGATACCCACCCCGCTGCGCGGATCCTCGGCCGTGGCTCGTCCGGCGAGTTTGACTCTCCGATCCTCCTGAGACTGATAGGATAGCACGCACAGCACCCCTCCGATTCTGAGAAGACCCGGCAAGGTCGCCAAAGCCTCGTCGAGGTCGTCGGTCTCGTGATTGACCTCCATCCGCAGCGCGGAGAACACGCTGGAGAGGAGCTTCCGATCAGCTCTTCTCCCCAATCCTTGCCTCAAGCACTCGACCAACTCGCCCGTCGTGGTGAGCGGTCGGCGCGCGGTCCGCCAGTCGAGAATGGCCCGAGCGATCCGCCGCGGACGGGCCCGGGTCGTCCCGGCTTCCAGGATCCGCTCGAGTTCGCGCGCATCGATCCGCGCGAGCAAGTCGGCTGCGCTGGGGCCGGCGGCGGGGCCGGCGGTGGAATCGAAGCGCATGTCGAGTGGACCGTCCTGCTGAAACGAGAATCCCCGTCGCGCCTCGTCCAGCGCGCTGCTGCGCAAGCCCAGGTCGAGGAGGATTCCGCTGACCCGGCCGCGCCATGGCTCCGGACACAGGGCGGGCAAGTCCCGGAAGTTGCCGTGGGCGAGCTGGACGCGGTCCCCAAACGGGGCCAGGTTGCGGCGGGCGATCTCGAGGGCATCCGGATCGCGATCCACGCCGAAAAGGCAGCCGGGGGGCTCCAGTTCGGCAAGTATGGCGCGGGCATGTCCCCCCTCTCCCAACGTTCCATCGAGGTAATAGCCGCTGCGGTCCCAGGTCAGGACCGAGAGCACCTCGGGCAGCATCACGGGTTCGTGGTTCAATGGTCTACCAGCTCAGCCGACTGCGGCGGCGGGGAAGCGGGTGGTTTCCCGAGGAGGACTTGAGGCAGGGAGCTCGTTTGCCTTGTGTCCTGCATCCCCCCGCTTCGACCCGCCAGCCGCATCGGGCTCAGTTAGGATTCGGAACGGCCAACTCGTCAGCGTCGAGGCGGCGGAGCAGCCCAGGACGCATCGAACGCGGCGCCCTCCTGGACGTCGGTTCGTGCGGACCGTCCCAAAGGTGTTGCTCGACGAAATCGCGTCCTTCCACCGCGCCGCCCAGCTCGAAGATCTGCCGCAGATACGGATTCAGTCCCGCCAGGCGGAAGGCGGAGCGCTTCCGCTCCAGACGCCGCCCCAGTCGGATGAGCATCTCCACGGCGCGATAGTCCACATGGCGGGCGTCGGCGAAGTCGAGCACCACTTGGCTGCCCGGGGCCAGACCGAGGCTGTCGATCACGACCAGCAGGGCCCCGAGTTCACGCTTGCCCCAATCGCCGCGCATCCGTCCCCAGAAGAGAGCCTTTCCCACACCGCGCAGACGCAGCACATCTCTCATCGCTTCACCTCACGTGTTTCCGCGCGACCGAGATACTGGGCCGCCAGGCGGTCGTGTGCCGCCGGATCGGTGATGGGCGGATTCTCGGCTTCGAACCGAGCCGGCTCCCAGATCTCGATGCGGGTGAAATTCCCAAAGACCACCGCCTGCTTCTCCAGCTGGGCGATTTGCATCTGATCCTCGGTCAGGGTGATCCGACCGCTTCCGTCGAGCTGGCCAAGATTGCCGTAGCGGGCGAAGGCGGCCCGGAGCTGGAGCGCACCCTGGTCTCCCTGGAAGGTGTCATTGAGCAGGTCGGGGGTGAGCTCTTCCCAACGGGCGTGCGGGACGACCAGGAGGCTCCCTTTGTGTCCGACGGTCGTCACCAGGTAGGGTACTGGCTCGGTGGCGAGGATCTCCCGAATCCGAGCGGGAAGAGTCAGCCGGCGCTTTGCGTCGACCGTGCAGGTCCATCTTCCCAGAAACGGCAAGCGCATCGGATCTCAGATCTCCCGTGGCTTGGGAAAGGGCAATTGACGCCACCGATACCAAACCGTGCCCTTTCGCCCCCCATTGCCCCACTCTGCTCCACGGCGCATCCTAGCTAACCCCTACCGGGAACGCAAACGGGAAATCTCCTTCGGTGTGCGAATGTTTTAATTTCCTTGAATACAATCACTTAGAGCGCACAGAAAGAACAAAGAGCAGGTATGGGCCG
>CAZZIF010000305.1:0-5089 GCA_964654025.1 uncultured bacterium | reverse complement strand
GGCGAGATCACGGTGACCTGGAATTCGCCCTCGGTCGCCGCCCAGAAAGGCAGGTCGGCGACGCCATCGGCTTCGGTCTGAGCCACCGAGTAGACCTCCCCTTCCTTCCAGACGCAGACCTTCGCGCCCTCGACCGGTGCGCCGTCACTGACGGTGACCGTCAGGGTGCCCGCGCCCACCTGCGGGGCGGTATCGAAGGAAGCGGTCATATCGCCCGGCGTCCCCGGCCAGATGATCATGCCCGGATCACCCAGCAACGTGAGCGCGTAGAGCAAGAAACGCCGGGTGCTCTCGGTGTTGATACTGGCGCCGGTCAATGCGTTCGTGGCCGAGGACCCGAAGAAGCCGTCGCCGATGGTGCCGCTCGGGGTCTCGAGCACGAAGCGGTAGAAATCCTCAGAGAACGCCCGTGCCGTGGTCGGGAAGTCGACGTTCGTGCACCCGATATAGGCGATCACGCCGTGACCCGGCATCATCAAGAAGTGCTCACCAAAGCTGTCGTAATCGATCGCGGCCGAGTTGCAGTTGGTGCCATAGACCCAGTAAAAATGCCCGGCCCCGCCGGCGTTCCCGTTCGTGATCTGGGCCAGATCCGAGATCAGGAGACGGCCGTCACCGATCGCCCAGCGATCGCGGTCACCGTGGCCGATGTGATGGACGCAACCGTAGCCACCCGACATCGCCTCGATCGTCGTCTCGTAGTTCTGGGGGCCCATCGTTGGGGCGGCGTCCGGCCGCTCCACCTCCCAGTGGTAGTCGCGCTCCAGAAGGTAGTGCAGCTCGAAGGGCGATTGCAGTTCATTGTTCAGCACGTTTTCAAGGCGCCAGACGTCATCGGCGCCGTCGTAGTTGGCGCACACCAGGATTTCGTACGATTGCCCGGAGGCGTTCGTCTCCCGGTGCATGCGACAATCGTCCTCGTTGCACTCCAAACCCGAGCCGCAATCGGGTTGCCCGTTGTTGCCGTGTACGTCCCAGCGTTTGTGGAAGAGCACCTCTCCCAAGAAGAGTATTTTGTCCAAGTATCCATCGGTCGTCGGCGAATTGGGCGCGTTGCCGACATAGATGAAGTACTTCTCCAGGAATGCCGTGACGTCCTCGGTGCTCTTGGCGCTCACGCGCCCCACTTGAACCTCGGGCACGAAATCGACGTCGTCTCCGATGTTGTCGTAACGTGTCGACTCACCGTAGATCCCGTCTTGATCGGCATCCCAGGTGCCGTCCAGGCAGGCGAAGTAGTAATCGGTAGCCACATCGGTTCCCAGTGGCGAGCCGGTGTTGTACGACCAGCTTCGGGCATACCGGGTGGGCACCAGGGTCACATCCCCGCCGAAGAGCACCCACTTCAGGCCCCAGTTCACGTAGCCGTCACGGATGAAGTGCCGCATCCGCTCGGCCAGATCGGACCCGGCCGGGTAATGCTCGTTGATCCAATCGGTGTCGACGACCAGCGCCGGGATACCAGTGGCCGTCTTCCAGTCGGCCAGGCGTTGCCATTCCTGCTTCATGGCCTCGTCGGGAGGCGAGATGATCACATACTGCACCGGGCTGCCCTCGACCGAGGGGATCGACTCGGGCAAGAAGCCGTGCTCGGCCATCAGCAGCCGGCCGCGTCCGCCACCGTCACCCGGCGCCGTGAGGCGCAGCGTGCGCTCTCGTTGCAGCCGGTCTTCCACCGCTTGCTCGAGTTCGGTGCGGAGGGTGAGTCGCACATGCTTCAACCAGCGGAGCTGGCGCCCCTGCGCGGTTGCCTGCAACGGTGTGACGCGCACGATCCCGACGCGCTTATTCCCCGACAATGTCACTGTGCCGACGACCTCCGCCCCCACTGCGGGATAGAATGTGTCGGCCGGATAGTACGCCTCGAGAGCCTCATGGGTCGGGGGGACCAGGTCGAGCGAGCTCATCTCGCCAGCGTAGGGCTTGACGGGGCGGCGCAGCTCGATCAACTCCTCTGCGAGCACCTCGAGCGACACATCGGTCAAGACCTCCCCCGCTTCGATAGGAATACGCAAGCGGATCGAGGGCACGGCCGGAGCGCCCAGCGGCACTTCCGGCAGAGCGCTGCCCAAGGTGACCACGGTCCACTGGTCATCGGGGGTTCTCGCGAGCTCCGGTTCCTCAACGGTGAGTTCGCGCGTCGCCGTTCCGGCACCGGCCGTGGTCAGTGCCCCGACGGTGAAGACCGTTCCGAGCACAACGATGAAAGGCCACGCCAGGCGGCCCACGAGGGGAAGACTCTTGCCGTTCATAGGAAACCTCCTACCACAGCCCTCAAGAACTCCTGCAGGACCGTTGCCAGTCTTGAACGGTGTCAGGGAAGCGTTGCAAAGCGTTTCAAGGTAACGCTTCTGACCACCCCATCGGTCATAAGTTCCAGGATGCATAGGCATTTCTGGCAATGGGACCGCCGCTCAATTGCACCTGGAAATGCTACCAGAGCGTGACCGACCGGTCAACGTAACCAGGCCGCTGACGCGCGGAAACCTGCGCCAGATCTAGCTTTTTTTGCCTGAACCCGTTTTTTCCCTTGCTACGTTTTTGAGGCGCTGCTATTCAGAGCACGGTTCAAACAGACCCAAAGCCCGAGATTCCAAAGGACTGAAGGAGGGGAGCCACCATGACGAAGACCGAACTCGTCAACACATTGGCCAAGGAAGCCGATCTTGAGAAGAAACAAGCCAAGGCCGCGCTCGAGGCCCTGACATCCATCGTGAGCAAGGAGATCAAGAAGGGTGGCGAGGTGCCTCTCACGGGCCTCGGGAAGTTCAAGGTCCAGAAGCGGAAGGCTCGCATGGGCCGCAATCCGCAGACGGGCGAGAAGATCAAGATCGCTGCCAAGAAGGTTGTGAAATTCACCGTGGCCAAGGCCCTGAAGGACCTGATCACACCCGCCGGCAAGGGCAAGAAGAAGGCCACGAAGAAGAAGCGCTAGATTCACCGATCATCCAGGGAGCCTTACGGCTTCTTCAGGCTTTGGGCGCATGCCAGAAGGGGGCAAGAACTCATCGGTTCTTGCCCCCGTTTCATTCGCGCCGCACTCCGCGGGTCGGCAGCCAGTATCAATACTCCTGGATCAATTCCTCGGTGTTGATCGTAGCCTTGCCGGTGGCCAGCTGCTTCTGAAGGATCTTGTAGTGCGGGAGCGGCACCGAGAAGGTCAGGCTGTCCGCACACTGGGGACACTGAACCTCGAAGACGTGACCCCAGTGATAGCAATTGATCCGCGCCTCGATCTCTTCAGGCGTCTTGGCCGACCGCTTCGCCAGGATCTCTCGGCACTCCTCGGTCGCCACCTCGCTCATGCCCATACGCTGGTCGCGATAGCGATAGCCCAGATTGCCACAGTGGGGACACACCATGCGCTGCAGGATCCAGTCTTCCTGGGCGATCCTGCACATGTACTTCTCCCCCGCGTCACGGTGCACCTGCTGGTAGAGCTGCGCCAAGTCCCACGCGTGTCGCAGGAAGCCGTCACGAACACCATCGGGATCCGGGATCTCGGGCATGGTCAGCAGCGTTTCGGCCTGCGCGTAGTAGATGTTCACCATCCGCTGATAGTGAAAGCCCAGGAACCGGCCCGGCGGCACCGGCACCTCGCTGTAGACGATCTCGATGGCCTGGCGGCCATCGCCCAGGAGTTCGTCCGGGTAGAGTTCCACATACTGTGAGAGCACGTCGTGGAGGCGGGTCGCCAGCGTGTCGGCGATGCCGTCGGTGACCAAGATGCCGCGGGGATCCGTGAGCGGGAAGTGCTGCGTGACCACCGTGTCAGCGAAGACCTGGACCCAGTCGAACAGATCGCCCAGTCCCTCATAAAGCGGCTCGCGCACGAAGCCGATCTCCGCCAAGGCATCCACCCGCCGGTCGATCTCTTGGGTTGCTTCCTCGACCAGGAACTGCCCGTGCGGCAGATGGTCTCCCGGATCAATCGCCCCCGTCGTCCGAATCATCCCCAGCAACGCCATGGCCATCAGCCCAAGACCGGCCACCACGCGCAGGATTCCCTGCTGCTTCAGCATCATCCTTCCCCCGTTTCTCATGCCTGGGACGGGCTCGGCCCCCTCGTGGGCCCGTCCGTGTCTCTATCCAGAACGACAACGGCCGCCGCATGTTCCCTAGTATGCGTCAAGGACAGGTGAACCGCCACCACCCCGCGGGCGTGAGCGAGCGCCGCCGCGGTGCCCCGCAGGCGCAGTTCGGGCCGGCCGCTCTCGGTGGAAACCACCTCCAGACTGTGCCAGGAGACCGCCTCCCCGATGCCGGTCCCCAAGGCCTTGGCAGCCGCTTCCTTGGCTGCGAAGCGCGACGCCAGATAGCGCGCGCGATCGCCCCGCACCGCCGCGCGCTCGGCGCACGTCAGAATCCGTCGCTCGATGCGATCACCGCATCGCACCAGCGCCTGCCGGAAACGATCAATCTCCGCCAAGTCCAAGCCGAGCCCGACGATCACCTGCCGAGTCCTTCTCCACACCGCCCCGCATGGGGATGATCAGGCGCACCCCGGAACGCGGGTTGGGTTTCCCCGAGGCTTGCCTTTCGCAACGCGGCGGGTATTGTAGCAGATTGGAAATGCGGGTGTGATCGAAGAACACCAAGAGCCGCGCGCGCTGCGGGGAGGACGAATCGGCGCATTCTTGTACTGGGGGACCGGGGCGATCGGGGCCATCTTCTTGGTCCTGCTCCTCCACAGCGCCGTGATCGAACGTGAGCGCCGGGCCGCCCTCGTCTCCGCACTCCTGCTGCTCACGCTGGTGGGCTCGTGGACGCTGGGCTCGTGGGCGCTGGGCTCGTGGACGCTGGGCTCGGAGTTGACGTGGTTTCGCTACGTGGCCATCGCGGGGTTCTGGGGAGCCGCGCTCGCCTTCTTCCTGCCCCTCTCCCCTCCGGCGCCGATTCGCATCGGGCCTCCCGCCACGGGCGAAGCCGCCCGCGTCGACGAACGCGACATCGTCTTCGCCCGCGAGGAGTATGCGCCGGGCAGTGAAGCTTATCGTACCTACTACGCACGGCATCCGGAGAAGAAGGCCGTCGATGATCGCCTCCGCCGCCTGCCGGCCCTCTTGGAACCAGGTGGCCTCTACTACGA
>CAZZIF010000304.1:2105-5094 GCA_964654025.1 uncultured bacterium | reverse complement strand
CCGGCAGCGGAGCCTTCCCGGGGGCATCATCGCAGACAGGCCCATTGCCTGGGTCGGCGACTCCACCTGGGTCCGCTGGACCCCGCGCACCGGAGATGTCGTCTGGACCTGCGCGTCCCTCTGCGCCACAGGCACCGCACGAGAGCGCTTCGGCGCGCGCCTCGGAGATGGCGCCTGGGTACGATCCGTCCTCTGCCCCGACGATGGCGCCTGGGTACGATCCGTCCTCTGCCACCACTGCGTCGCGCGGGGGGAGGCGAACCCCCGGCCGAGGCGCTCAAGCTTCCGGCCGAGGTATTCAAGCTCCAGGCCAGGGCGCGCAGATTTCCGGCCGGGGCGCTCAAGCCCCAGGCCGCGGCGATCAAGCGCCGGGCGGGGCGGAGCGGATTGCCAAGCTGATGGACGGTGACATCATTGGGCCGGCCATGTAGTTTCGTGTGAGTTCGGCCTCGTGTGAGTTCGGCCTCGTGTGAGTTCGGCCTCGCGCGAGTTCGGGCGCGGGCGAGTTCGGGCGCGGGCGAGTTCGGGCTCGCGCGAAGGCATGTCTTTCGTGAGCGGCCGAACGGCGCTTTTCCGGATAGACGTCAAGCGAGAGGACAACGATGAAAGATATCTCGAAGATGATGAAACAGCTCCAGCAGGCCCAGTCGAAGATGCAGCAGGTGCAGGAGGAGCTGGCGAACAAGACGGTGGAGGGTTCCGCCGGTGGCGGCATGGTCAAGGTTGCCGTCAACGGACGGCACGAGCTGCTCTCGATCAAGATCGATCCCACCGTGGTCGATCCGGACGATGTCGAGATGCTCGAAGACCTGGTGACCGCCGCCGTCAACGACGCGCAGACACGGGCCGACGAGATGGCGCGGGAAGAGATGGGCAAGCTGGCCGGCGGACTCGGATTGCCGGGCATGATGTAGGGCGCGTGCCGTGCAATATAGCTCTCGTCATCTCGAGGCGCTGGTGCGGGAAGTGGCCCGGCTTCCAGGGATCGGCCACAAGACGGCCCAACGTTTGGCATTTCATCTGCTGCGGATCCCGCGTGAGGAAGCGCTGGACTTGGCGCGGGCCATTGAGCGCGTGCGCACCGAGGTGGGTGTCTGCGAGGTATGCGGCAACATCTCGGAAGTGCAGCCCTGCTACCTCTGTGCCGACGAACGGCGCGATCGTTCCCTCCTGTGCGTGGTCGAGGAACCCAGTGACGTGATCGTGCTTGAACGCACCGGCCACTATCGGGGCCTCTATCATGTGCTGCGGGGCGGTCTGGCCCCTCTCGAGGGTCAGGGGCCGGGTGAGGTTGGCCTCGACCGCCTGACCGATCGAATCCGCAACAGCCAGTTTGCCGAGGTGATCTTGGCAACCAACCCCACCAGCGAGGGCGAAGCCACCGCGCATGCCATCCGCGAGCTGCTTGCCGACGTTCCCGTCCGCGTCACGCGGATCGCGCGGGGCGTGCCGGTAGGCTCGGACTTGGAGCTGGCCGATCAAGTCACCCTCTCGCGCGCACTCGAGGGCCGGAAGGAGTTTTGAGTCCGAACCGCCCATTTCGCCACACTTTTGCCTTGACAGGCACTCTCCAGCCCCGAAGATGGGCGGCGTAAACCGCTGAAACGAATGAACCAGCAGTCGGTTTCGCCACGCAACATCACTGCGCAGAAGGCGATTATGGCGAGGGCACGGTAGCCAAACCGGGCCACTCACCGCGGGGCAAGACTGGCGGCTTCGTACCGATGCATGGCTGCCGGCCCAGAGCGACGAACGTTATGTGGCAACGAGCGGCGGCGGCCTCATCGGAATACCTGCATCAGAGGAGAGGGGCCATGGTGCAGATCCGATGGGAAGGTTTTGGCGGGAATCTCGTCCAGTTGCAGTCCCAGCTCGAAAGGGTACTCAGGGGCGCGTCGGGCCGGGCCGTGTTCTTGATGGACTCGGCGGGCCGGTTGCTCACCCTGGTGGGAGATCCTCCCAAGTTCGACCTGACTACCTTCGTGTCACTCATGGCGGCCGATTTCTGCGCGACGCGCGAGCTCGCCCGCCTACTCGGGGAGGAAGCGTTTCACACGGCCTTCCATCAGGGTGACGAGTACGCCCTCTACCTTACCCAGGTGACCGAGGGCACGATCCTCGCGATGGTGTTCGATCACGAAACCACACTCGGGCTGGTGCGCTTTGCCGTCCGGCAATCCCTTCCGGGCCTGAGCGATACGATTCGCCAGGGATACGAGGACAGCCAGGGTGCGCCGTCGATCGAGGATGGTTTTCAGGAAGAAGCCATGGACCGCATGGATCAGCTCTTCGGTACGCCGGGACAGGCGTAGGTCGGTCGAGCGATGATGGCTTTCTAGGGCATGGGTAGGTCAGACAGAGATGGCATTCTACAATCGGTCCAACGGTGAACTGCACTGCAAGGTCGTCTATTACGGACCCGGCCGCGGGGGTAAGACCACCAATCTGGAGTTCATCCATCGCCGTCTGGCCGAGCGGCACGATCTGCCATTGACCCGGTTGCAAACCACCGGCGACCGCACAATCTATTTCGACCTGCTACCGCTCGACCTGGGCACGATTCTCGGTTACCGTATCCGACTTCATCTGTACACCGTGCCGGGCCAACCGAAGTACAACGCGAGCCGCCGGCTCGTCTTGCGCGGTGTCGACGGGCTCGTCTTCGTGGCCGACAGTCATCCAGGACAGATGTTCTATAACCGCGAAAGCCTCGAGAATCTACGGCGCAACCTCGCCATTTTTGGGCGCACGCTCGACTCGGTGCCCCTCATTCTCCAATACAACAAGCGCGATCTCCCGAACGCGGTGGCCACATCGTCACTCGAGGCGCTTCTGAACGGTGGCGGGTGGCCCACCTTCGAGGCAGTGGCCTCTTCGGGCGAGGGCGTGGTGCCTACACTCAAGGCGGTGGTGGCTGCCGTCGTGCGTGAGCTGGCGGCCCAGCCGAAGACGGAGTCGGTGGGCGTGGCACCCTAGCCCTGACGGATCG
>CAZZIF010000304.1:0-2005 GCA_964654025.1 uncultured bacterium | reverse complement strand
CAGCATGTCCGAATCGATGACCCGGCGGCCGCGTCCCGACGCGGTGACACTCATCATCTCCAGTTTCTTCGGAACCGGTTTCTTTCCGTTTGCCCCGGCTACCTTCGCCTCCGCGATTCTGGCGGTGGTGCTCTACGCCGTCGGCGACGCCACCCTGGCGGTTCGCGTCGCGCTGCTCGTGGGCGTTTCGGCGGTGGGTGTATGGGCGGCCACGCGTACCGAACGCCGCTACGGACACGACGCTAGCGTCATCGTGATCGACGAGATTGCCGGGATGCTCCTGAGCGTGCTCTTGATCCCATGGGACGCGCTTCACCTGGCGGCGGCATTCTTCGTGTTTCGCGTGATGGACATTCTGAAACCGCCCCCTGTATACCAGTGGCAGAGCCTGCCGGAGGGCTGGGGCGTCATGATCGACGACTTGGGCGCGGGCGCCTACACGGTGATTCTGCTCCTGCTGGCGGGGTGGCTTGTTCCAGGCTTCTAGCCGGAGGGCCACGCGAACTCAATGACACAGCCAAAGACGGATGGTGCCATGAACGCGGAAGTGATCGCAATCGGCGATGAGATCCTCTCCGGCCACACCCGAGACACCAACTTCGCTGTGATCGCCGCCCGTTTGGGCGATGTAGGGGTCCAGATTGCGCAGCACACGGTCGTGCCCGACGAGCGTGAAGCCCTGGGCCGTGAGTTGACGCAAGCGCTGGAGCGTGCCTCGATCGTCATTCTCACCGGTGGTCTGGGTGCGACGCCTGACGATCTCACCAGGCGCGTCATGGCCTCGGCCCTGGGACGCAAACTGATCTTTCGCGAGGGGCTGCTGGGCCAGTTGCGGGAGAAGTACGCCTCGCGTGGCGTCACGATGAGCCCCGCGCACGAGGCCATGGCGCTCGTTCCGGCCGGGGCGCAGCCTTTGGAGAACCGGCTCGGCATGGCCCCTGGACTCCTGCTGCGCTCCGACCGCAGCGTGCTCTTTGCGCTGCCGGGGGTGCCGGCCGAGATGGAGTGCATGCTCACCGAACTGGTCATCCCCCTGTTGCAGCGTGAGGGCATCACCTCCCACGCGTCCCGAGAGGTCCTGCGCACGGTCGGGGTCTCGGAAACGACCCTGGCGCAAACCATCCGGCCGCTCATCGGTAAGGGGGTGCAGGTGGCTTACCTGCCGGGCCCGCGGCGGGTCGACTTGCGGCTCTGGACCCCGCCCGGAGAGGCCAACGACCGCGTGCTGGGAGAGACCGTCGAGGCGGTGGCCAGCCGGCTGGGTCCGATCGTCTACGGTCGTGGGGACAGCACCCTGGAAGAGACGGTCGTCGAACTGGCGCGTCGCCGGCGCCGGACGATTGGGCTGGGCGAGTCGCTCACCGGAGGACGGATCGGCGCGGCGCTGACCCAGGTGGCCGGCAGCTCGCAGGTCTTCCACGGCGGGGTGGTGAGCTATAGCAACCGGGCGAAGGTGGATCTCTTGGGTGTGGCCCCTGCCACTCTCGATGCCTACGGGGCGGTCAGCGCGTCGACGGCCGAGGAAATGGCCTCCGGTGCGCGCCGCCGCCTGCATGCCGACATCGGGCTTTCGGCGACCGGGATCGCGGGGCCCAGCGGCGGAAGCCCGCAAAAGCCGGTGGGCCTTGTTCATTTCGGTCTGAGTGATGCGCAGCAAACGCGGAGTCTGGCGACCCGCCTGGGAGGCTCGCGCGAGATGATCCTGGAGGCGTGCGTGACCTTGGCCCTCAACATGCTAAGGCTGTTGCTGATCGATCGCACCGAGCTGTTGTGGGACGATCCCGCCGCCAGCAGCGAGTCCCGAGGCCGCTGACGGCGCGCGTGCCCGTCCGTCCCAGCCGGTGCGGTCCATGCGACCGGTGCGGGAGTCGTGCGGGATTCGTGCAGCTGGCGCGGGAGTCGCGCGGGAGTCGTGCGGCTGGCGCGGGAGTCGCGCGGGAGACGTGCGACCGGTGCGGGAGTCGCGCGGGAGACGTGCGACCGGTGCGGGAGTCGCGCGGGATTC
>CAZZIF010000303.1:777-5106 GCA_964654025.1 uncultured bacterium | reverse complement strand
TGAGCCTGAACCCCCTGGTAGACCACCCTCAGTGCGGAACGAACTTCCTATCCGCGATCACCTCGGGTGCGTGGACGAGGGTGGGGGCGGCGCAGATGAGCAGGCCAAGAGTGGAGATCAGCTCCGGGCTCATGCCGACACCCCGCTCAAGGTGCCTTCGAGTTGCATCTCCTTGAGTACGCGATCCTGGATGGGCTGTTTGACAGCATTCATCTCGTCCACTCCCCACGTGATGCCCACCACGGTGCGCGTGGGTCGCTTGCCAGCGGGCATGGCCGCAAGTGCCACGTAGGCATCCACCACCAGTTGTGGTTTGGGCGCTTGTTCACTCTGCAGGAACGCAGCAAAGTGCGCGCCCATAGCCGCAGGGACACCCGCCAGTTCGCCATAGCTGGCCAGCACGTCAGCGTGCGCTGGTGCCTGCCCTGATGCCAGAAGGCCGGTACCAAACGGACCCGGCTCTACGATGGCGACATCGATTCCGAAGGGCGAGACCTCGTAGCGCAACCCTTGAGTGTAGCCTTCCAAAGCATGTTTCGTGGCGCTGTAGGTCGAGAAGAACGGCGGGGAGATCTGGCCGACCAGGGAGGAGCAGTTGATGATGAGGCCTGACTTGGCAGCGCGCATGGCGGGCAACACCGCCTGCATGGTGCGCACGGCACCATAGTAGTTGGTCTCCATCTGCTCTTTGGCTTGAGCGATGCTGAAGGCCTCGGTGATGCCGAGGTACATGATGCCTGCGTTGTTGATCAACACGTCCCACCCGGCCGTCGTTCAAGATCCGGGCGAAGCCTCTCGCGACGGACTCATCGCTCGCCACGTCCATGTCGATCACCGACACGTTCTTCGAAAGGGCTTCGAGCGCTGCCTTCTTGCCAGCGTTGCGTCCCTCGGCGTCCCGCATCGTGCCCCAGACCCGGTACCCCTTGTGGGCGAAAGCCTTGACCGCGCCCTCGCCAAATCCGCTGCTAGCCCCGGTAATGACCACCGTCTTCAGATTCTCGTTCATCTGCTCATCTCCTTCTTTCGGATTAAACTACCGCATGGTACGATTCGATTGTGGGCGCTGTCAAGGAAAAAGTACCGGCCGGTATAAAACAGTCCGGGGGCGTATCAAAACGCCGTAGAGGCAGACCCCGGACCATGAACCCGGAGGATGTCTTGCAGGTCGCCGTGACGGCCTACTGGCACGAGGGGCCCGAGGTCTCGGTGAATGCCGTCTGCGAGCGCGCGGCCGTATCGAAGCCATCGCTCTACCGCGAGTTCGGCGGCGAGGACGGGCTCACCCTGGCTGCTCTCGAGCATTACGCCGGCATTGTCCAGAGCCAGCTACTGGACCTTCTCTTGAGCGGACAGAGCTTTGCCGACAAGCTGGAGGCGCTGATCGCATTCGCGAGTGAAGATCCCCGTCACGAGCATGGGTGCCTGTTCGTCAAGATGCGCGCTGCGCACCGGCACCTTGGGCCGAAGACGCAGGCGAAGGTCGCACAGATCGAGGCGGGGACGGTGGAGCTTTACACGCGCTTTTTTCGGGAAAGCCAGGAGAGTGGGGAGTGGCCGGGCAGGATTCCCCCAGATTTCGCGGCCCAGTACCTGCACGCCCAGATCGGACTCGCGGTGTCTCAACGCGCGCTCGGCACCGAACCCGTCATCGTCAGGCCTCTCCTGGAATGTGCATTGTCGGTCTTGAGAGACTGAAGGAAGCCACACGCGCTGGCGCAACCCACCCTGCGGAGGCCCCGCCGGATCTCTGAGAGAGAGGACACGGCCGTACACTCGCGGGTCGTCGATTGCGCCGTCGAAGAGCCTGCACTAACGTGCCCCCCGCTTCGGCGCCGATTCCAACCGGCCCCATGAGGTGATTTGGGGAAATGGGGCGGTCCGGTCCTCCGCGATCAACATGCCGTCCCACCAGAGGAAACGGCGGTCGTCGGAGGATCGTAGACCGCCGAGTTGCGGCACGCATCGGTCACAGCAAGAAGTTCTCCTAATCGTGATCGTCCCTCTCGCAGCGACTGGCTCCGTTATCGGAATCGCAGCCGTCACCGTTATCGCCGGGGTTCGTGTCGCGGTTCCCGCCGGTATCGCGGTCGCCACCGTTCTGCTCTGGAGGCTCGCGATCTCGATCTCCAAACATGGCTTCACCCGCATACTCTCCGGCCGCCAGACCCAGTGACACCACGAGCGGGTTGGCCTCGTGGGGGTCTCCTTTCCACTTCACAGTAGACAACTCGGCAAACAACACGGCGAGTCCGACGTCACGGGGATCCAGCTTGTGGACGAGCGTGTGGACGGAAGAACGACCGTCATTGATCTGGCTGAACCCGCCAGCAATTGTTTCTGAACTCTGCAGCAGAATGCAGCAAACAAGAGTGAAGAAACAAGCGCGCACCATCTTGCCAGAGATCATGGTCACTCCTCTCGTGGTACGTCTGTTGCTCGACATTGGCTCCCTCGTCCGTAGCCCTATCTCTGCCGTTAGGACGAATGAGAATCCCGGTGTCTTACGGTCAGGTTTGGGAAGGGCGGCACAGGGGACGGAGAAGGCCTCGATCGAGAGCCCACCGTACTGGGCGGGCATGCCGATCTCTGAAGGGCGGCCCGGAAGCTCCACTCCGTCGTGAAACCCTCGGCCGCAACCGCCTTCCGTCGCCCAGTTTCCCCGAGCGGCCGCGATGGCGATCCCGTCAGCGCATATCGAGACACGTCGGCGGCTCGGTGGGGAGGTCGCCGCGGCTGCCGCCCACGGCGATCGTGTAGCCGCAGCCGTTGGCGGGGCCGCTGAACACGTCCCGCGGCGGGACCGTGGTCGTTGGACCGACCGAAGCCGCCGGTGGAGGACGCTCCACGTGTCCCCCGTGCGGGTCGGACAAACGCCGGCTCCGGCGCCGGCGATCAGGGTACATCGAGCGAATTGACGAGATCGACGCGCTGGCCTGCCGGTCCCGCGACAGCGAAATGTGGCCGGTGGCGTTCATCCTCGACCACCACGCCGTTGACTCAATCATCCGCCACCTCGAGCACGGCGGCCGGAATGCGCCGCGCGGACCGCCGGCGAAGCTCGACCTCCCGGCGATGGCCTCCTGATCGAGCCAGCGCGTCATGTGGGTCTGGGGAACTGGTCAGAGTTGGTCTGACCTCGCTGTGGGAGCGATGGACAAACCGGTCCATTCGCTCGCCGATCATCGCAGATTCTCTGCGCGTATGCGGCCTCGGGCTGGTGCCCGGCTCGGCTGAAGGACCTCGGCCGAGTGTATGCTCGTTTCCATGCTCGGGATGCCGCCGGCGGCGACAAGGAGCTTCCTCTCCACTCGTTGAACGGACTCGGATGGTTGCGGCATTCACCTGTGATCCGATCAGGCGGAAGGGAGCGGGCATGGATGGAGGACACCGGGCGACTCACTCAACGGGGATGTTGAGGAGGGTGTGGCGGCTGGTCAGGGGTGCGAGGCCGATTCGGCCGGCGTCGCCGGAGGGGCCGACCGCCGCAGATTCCACCGATCCACAGGCGAGCGACGCGCGATCGATGGGTGGGGGCCCATGGGAATGGTCCGATACGGACGGGCTCGAGAAGCCGCTGGCCTTCGTGGGTAAGATTCGTGGTGACGGTCGATCCCACCGTCGGCTCGTCCTGAAGCACACCGGGATCTCGCTGGAGGCGACGCCGGATGGGTTGCATTTCGCGCTCAGCGGTGACCCGGCGAGATGTGACGTGGTGTTGCCCGCCCACGAGACGGAGGCGCTGATCCGTCAGCTGGTGGGGTGGAGGTTCTTCGCCCGCACGCGTTTCCCGGCGTCAATGCCGGCCTCGGGAGAGCAGCCGACGATCAGGGCGTGGTGGTCCGAAGATGTGGCGCCGTTGCTCGCCGCGGCGCCCGCGACGTCGGCGGTGGACGTTGACCTGACCGGGATGCGGGTCTCGGACGGCGTCGGGGGCGGCAGGATCGAGATCGAGCCCGCGGAGGCTCTCGACGTGGGTCTGATCCTGGTTGCCGACGTGGTGCTGGGGTTCGGCGGTCCCGACGTCGTCGGCCACCCCATCGAGCGAATGAGGGCATGGCTGGACGGCTTCTTCGTGGTCTACCGGCGGTTCGGGGAGGTCACGCCGGCGCCGAAGCCAGGCGACGAGGGATGGTGGCCCGAGATCTTCGAGGGCCTGCTGAGCCGATCCTGGATTTCCGGCGACCGCCTGGAGGACGTCGAGTGGCCGGCGTCCGGGCCGCCCCCTGCGGTCCGCCGGCAGCTCCGGTTGAACGGCCTGTGGTGGGAGCTGTCGACTGAGCCGAGCGTGCTCACGTTCCGCCTGGGCGTTGGCGACGGGCCTCCTGT
>CAZZIF010000303.1:0-767 GCA_964654025.1 uncultured bacterium | reverse complement strand
TGCGAGATCTGGGGTCGCGATCTCGAGAGGCTTGTCCGGGGGCTCGGCGGGTGGCGGTTTCTCGGCGACGTCAGCGCCCCGACTGACGAAAGCCGATGGCCGGTGAACGAGAGCGACCTCGCGGCCTGGTTCCGCGCGACGCAATGCCGGCTCGCTGATCGTGGCGACGACACCGCTGCGGCTTCAGTGGAGCTTGACTCAGGGTACTTCGGGTGGAGTACCACGCATTCTCTCGGCTGGCGGAGTGTGATGGTGAATCCGGAGCATCTCGACCTGGTGCTCCTGCTGTTCGGTGAGTACCTGCTGACGTGCACCGTAGGGAGCCGATGCTCGGACGCACCATGTCCGATCACCGAATGGCTGAAGCGGCATGGGATCCCGTACTCCACGATCGGCCGGGACTGGATGGAGTGACCTCCCCGCCACGAGGAAACGGAGGCGAGGACGATGACACGATATCGAGTCCAGGTGTTCGAAGACATCGCCCGATGCGAGCGTGGTGGTCTCATCGTCGATGCCCGCTGGCAGGGCTCGCCCGTCTTCAGCCCGTATGTCTGGGCTTTCGGGGACATCCGCGTGCCTCTCGAGGTCGAGCCCACGGTGCAGTGGATGCAGAGAACCGGCGAGAGCTACTCTGCCGAGGTCGAGACGCTGTACCACACCTCGATCAAGCTCGGCGAACCGTTCACTGACGAGGAGAGCTTCATGGTCGAAGTCGAGGCGCTCGGCAAGCGCACCGCCGATCGTGCCCACGACCATCGGGTTCG
>CAZZIF010000302.1:0-5108 GCA_964654025.1 uncultured bacterium | reverse complement strand
GCGGTGCAGCAGGCGCCGGACCAGGCGGCCCTCGACGTTGAAGACCTCCAAACTCACCGGCCCCCGGCTCTCCAGGAAGAAGGAAAGCGCAGAGGATCTGAGGTTGCAAGAACCGGCCGGAGACTCGGCTGCCCCAATCGGCACCCAAGCCGTGGGACACCCCCGTCATCGCCACCGTAGCACCAGCAAACGCGATCGTCATACAGATACGATCACGACCACTTTAGCTTTGCTCAGTCCAAGGCTAGCACATTACCTTCGGCCATCAAACTCCCCCCCGATCCTCCAAGTACCTCCAAGCAACGGCATCCGCTGATTGTCTGGTGCTCAATGTCTGATCCAGCGTCAGTGGCTGGATATCTCTTTGTACAATCCCCCACCTCGCGTTCTCGATGTCGCATTCCTCACACCCCCCTTCGTGACCGAGCAAGATCTTGTCGAGACCTCAGAATCGGAGTTGCTGGGTCGATCAATGGACGCTTCTCGAGTGGGGCCGGTTTGTCTCTGGAAGCGGTGGACCATGCTCATTCTTCGGATCGTCGGCCTTGCTCAGGAGTCGGGCTTGATGCGCGAGGCCACATGTCAATCGACAGGACGAACGAAGAGACCAGCATCAACGACGTGGACGTGAAGGTCTGCTTCCCCGGCGGCGAGCGAGAGCGCCCAGCGCAGCGCAGGCGACTCTCCTGATCAGGCCCCCACCCCGCCGATCGCCTCCAGGGCCGCGGTCAAATCCGCGATCTGATCGTCGGGATGCTCGATGCCGACGCTCAAGCGAACCAGACCGCCGGTGATGCCGAGCCGCTCGCGGACCGGCTCAGGGACCGAGGCGTGGGTCATGATGGCCGGGTGGTTGATGAGCGATTCGACGCCCCCCAGGCTCTCGGCGCACGCGAAGAGGCGGGTGGCCGACATCATCCGGCGCGCGGCCTCCAGGCCGCCGCGCAGCTCGCAGCTGACCATGCCCCCGAACCCGTCCATCTGCAGCGCGGCCAGCGCGTGATCGGGATGCGACGGCAACCCCGGGTAGATCACCCTCGTGAATTCGGGCCGCTCGCCGGCCCACCGCGCGACGGCCAGGGCGTTCTCGCAGTGGCGGCGCATCCGAAGCTCGATGGTCTTGAGGCCGCGGTGGGCAAGGTAGCAGTCGAAGGCGCCGGGAATCGCCCCCGCGGCGTTCTGCTGGAAGCGAATCGCATCCAGGTGGGCCTCGCGCGTGCAGACCACCGCGCCGCCGACCAGATCCGAATGCCCCCCGATGTACTTGGTGGTGCTGTGCACGACCACATCGGCGCCCAGCTCGAGCGGGCGCTGCAGGACGGGCGTCGCGAAGGTGTTGTCCACCACCACCGTCGCCGGCTTCACCGCGCCGGCGATCTCGGCGATGGGCAATAGATGCAGCATGGGATTGGTGGGGGTCTCGAGCCAGACCATGCGTGTGGTCTGGTCGGCGAGCTTCGCGAAGGCCTCGGGCTCGCGGCGCTGCGCGTAGCGGACCTCGAGGCCCCATGGCCGCAGCACTTGTTCAAATAGCCGGTAGGTGCCGCCGTAGAGGTCGGCGAACGCCACCACCGAATCCCCGGGCCGCAGCAGCCCCATCAAGACGGCCGTCTCGGCGGCCAGCCCCGACGCGAAGGCCGCCGCCCCGACTCCGCCTTCCAAGGCGGCCAGGGCCGCCTCGTAGCCGCGGCGGGTCGGATTGTCGGTCCGCGCATACTCGTATCCCTGGTGCTCGCCGGGGGCGCGCTGAGTGTAGGTGCTGCTGAGGTAAATGGGCGGCACCGTCGCGCCGGTGGCCGGGTCCGGGGCTTGCCCCACGTGTACCGCCTTGGTCGCCAGACGCGCTTGATCGGACGATTTCACCGGCAGTCTCCTTCCTCGGGCACCAGGCCCTTCGCACGCATCCAGTCATCGTCGAAAATCTTGCTCAGGTAGTTGCGACCCGTATCGGGCAGGACGGCCACCACGAGATCTTCCGGAGACAGCTGCCGGGCGAATCGCAGGGCGGCCGAGAGGATCACCCCGCTCGAACCGCCCACCAGCAGGCCTTCGGTGCGCGCCACCCGCCGGGCCGTTTGAAATCCCTCGGCGTCGGAGACCACGATCCACTCATCGACCACGTCGGGGTCGAAGGTGTCGGGAACGTAGTCTTCCCCGATGCCCTCGACCAGCCAGGAGCCCGCCTGCCCCCCCTTGGCCAGGATCGACCCCTCCGGATCAGCGCCCACGATGCGAACCCGCGGGTTCTTGGCTTTGAGAAAGCGGCCCACGCCGGTCAGGGTTCCGCCGGTGCCCACACCGGCGACGAAGCAGGTGACCTTTCCCTCGGTCTGCTCCCAGATCTCGGGCCCGGTCGTAGTCTCATGGGTACGGGGGTTGACCGCGTTGTGGAACTGGTTGGCCAACCAGGCGCCCTCGGTATCCCGGACGATCCGCTTGGCCACCTGGTTGTAGTCATCGGGCGAACCGGCCGGGGCACCCGCGGGGGTGATGACCACCTCGGCGCCGTAGGCGCGCAGCAGACGGATCTTCTCGCGGCTCATCTTCTCGGGCATGACGAAGATGCACCGGTAGCCGCGCAGCGCGGCCATGATCGCCAGGCCCACGCCGGTATTGCCCGCGGTGGCCTCCACGACCGTGCTCTTGCCGGGGACGAGCTTGCCCTCGGCCTCGGCCGTCTCGATCATGGCGCGGGCGATGCGGTCCTTGATGCTGGCGCCGGGGTTGAAGAATTCGGCTTTGCCGTAGACCGGGCACGGCAAACCCGCCCCGATGCGGGCGAGGCGAACCAGGGGAGTCCGGCCGATGGTGCTCGTGAGCTCGGTGCCGGGAATCGGGTCCATGGGCAGTCTCTGGCCTCCGTGGACGTGGTCCGGTTTCGGGTAACTGGGCTTTCGGTCGTGACACCGGCCGCGCCTATCCTCGGTTCCACGCCCGATCCGCGCAAGACCGATGCGCCGGCGACCCAAGTCCCTTCTTCGACATGGAGTTGCAGCCCCTGGGTCGTCCTGGCGCGTACAGGCGTATGTAGGGGAGGGGATTCATGCTATAATTGTGTGAACTCGCTCTTTTGGCTCTCTTCGTTTGCAGGGAGGAATCATGGCCTGGCGTACTCGCACTTCGGCACGCTCTTTCCGCTTGGCGACTCTGGCCACTCTGGCGGCGCTGGCAATGCTGGCGGCGATGCCGGCGCTGACCGCGCTGGACGGCGTCTTCGGCACCCCGGCCGAAGCGGCCCCAGCGGCAGAGGCTCCTGCCGCGGCAGCGGCGACCACACCTCCGGCGACCACGCCTCCGGCGGCCTTGCTCGAATCGGCCGAGTGGGACGTCGACGGGCTCGAGCCCCTCCTGCCCCGCCACGAAACCGAGGCCGAACGGCTCTACTGGCAGGGCCGCGAGCACCTCATGCCGGGCGCTGGCCTCACCCGCGAGGACCCGCCGCCGCTGGCCCCGGTGCGCAACTGCGCCGAGTGGGAACCCTGCACGGGCGTCGTGATCCGCTATCCGCTGGGACTGCCCTACAACCTCCTGCGCGATCTGGACGATGACGTCACGCTCCACGTCATCGTCTCGAGCAGCTATCAGAGCCAGGCCCAATCGAATCTCGAGAACAACGGCGTGGACATGGAGAAGGTCCAGTTCCTGGTGCGCAACAACGACTCGATCTGGACGCGCGACTACGGCCCCTGGTTCGTCTTCGACGGCAACGGCGAGATCGCCGTCATCGATCACACCTACAACCGCCCCTACCGGCCCAACGACAACATGATCCCGGTCTACTTCGCCCAGCAGCAGGGCATCCCCGTGCACAGCCACGACATGTATCACACCGGCGGCAACTACATGACCGACGGTGCGCACATCAGCTCCTCCACCCAGCTCGTCTACAACGAGGCCGCGACCTACAACGGCATGAGCCAGGCCGAGGTCGATCAGCTCATGGCCGACTACTACGGCGTCGAGACCTACCAGGTGCTCGACTACATCGAGAGCGGCGGCATCCACCACATCGACACCTGGGCGAAGTTCTTGGACGAGGAAACGGTGCTCGTCAAGGAGGTGTGGTCGAGCCATCACACCTACAACCCGCTCAACCAGCGCGCCACGCTGCTGGCCTCGCTCGAATCCTCGACGGGGCGTCCCTACGAGGTCCACCGGGTCTACTGCTACAACATCGGCTACAACGCGCCGGCCTCCTATACGAACTCGCTCATCCTGAACGATAAGATCTACGTGCCCTTCTTCGGCAACTCGAGCTACGACAACGATGCGGTCGCCGCCTACCAGCAGGCCGCGCCCGGCTACGAGGTCGAAGGCTACTACTACAGCGGGTTCCTGAGCGACGATGCGCTGCACTGCCGCACGAAGGGCGCCATGGATGCTCAGATGCTGCGCATCGAGCACATCCCGGTCGCCGGCGAGCAGACCGGGCCGGTGCTGGTGAGCGCGCTGGTGCACGCCCACAGCGGGACCGGCGTGCAGGCGGCCGACCTGCACTACCGCCAGGGCGGCGGCGACTGGAGCGTGCTACCGATGACCGCGGCCGGCGGCGACCTCTACGAGGCCACCCTGCCGCAACCGATGACACCGGCGACGACCGACTACTACATCCTGGCCAGCGATTACACAGGGCGCGAGGAAGGCACCCCCCGCGTGGCGCCGGCCGCTCATTACAGCTTCCCGCACGTGCCCGATGCCAGTTCGGTCGAAGGCCGGCCGGAGGAGGCGCGCGTGCAGATGCGCGGCAGCTACCCGAACCCCTTCGGCCACAGCACGACGCTTCGCTTCGAGTTGCTCTTCGCCGACGAGGTCGAGGTCCAGGTGCTCGACGCCCAAGGGCGTCTGGTGCGCACCCTGGTGCAGGGCATCCGCGAGGGCGGCCAGCACGAGATCAAGTGGGACGGCCGCGACGACCTGGGCCAGGAAAGCCCGGCCGGGATGTACCTGTTCCGTTTGCGGGCAGCCGGCCTGCAGTACAGCCGCCCCGTCGTGCTGATTCGGTAGGCGTTTGCGGCCGGGGCCGATCGGGGGCCCTCACGCGCCGGCCCTCCCAGGCATCCGGGAGAGTCTCCGGAGCAGCGCCAGATTTCGCTTGTCCATCTCGTTCT
>CAZZIF010000301.1:0-5117 GCA_964654025.1 uncultured bacterium | reverse complement strand
GGTCAATCGGCGCCCAACGGGTCCTGCTCAAGCCGGTCACGCGGGCCGACTTGTCGCGCGCGGTCCGCGAGGTCCTGGATCAGGCAGCGTCAGCGCCGATCGGTCAGCCACCAGACCAGCAGCAGTAGCCCCACCGGCACCATGAGCAGGATCAGTGCCGGCCAGAGAAGCATGAAGTGCATGGCGACGGGAAGGTGAGCCGCCGCGTGCCCGGATAGCAGCCACGCCCCACCGCGTGTCAGCAGCGCAAGCAGGAAGAACAGCGCCGGACCCCCCAGTGCCACGACGGCCACCACGCGCAGGACCCACGGCAGCCCGCCGCGCTGAATCCGGCGCGCCGCCCGATCACCAGCCAGAACCCGCCAGATCAGGAGCCCTCCCACCGCGACGACGGTTAGCTGGATGATCAAATGCAGCAGACGCGTGGCGGTGAAGATGGGCGGCTCGAAGTCCGGCAGGTCCGACCCGAAGGTGGTCAGCTGGGCGGCCAGGCCGCCCGCGACCAAGAGCAGAAGGGTCACCACGCCCCCGATCGTTAGCCAGCGCATGCGAAGACCCCGCCTGCGATCCGGATCCGCAATCGCGAACTCGGCGCCGAGGGCGTCGGCGTCTCCGAGCCGCCGGGCTGCGATCAAGAAGGCCTCCTCCGGCTGCAACCCGCGTGCCTGCATATCCGCAATGGCTTCGCGAAGGTGGTCTTCCAACTCGTCGAGATCATCAGCCCCCAGGTCGGCGCGCTGGGCGAAACGCCGTCGCCAGGCCGTGATGGCGGCGTTCAGGTCGAACATGACTTAGCCTCCTTCCGCAGGCGGTCGAACACGGAGCTGACCAGCGACCACTGCTCGAGCTGGCGGGCGAGCTCTTGACGGCCGGCTGCTTCGATCCGGTAGAAGCGCCTACGCCTGCCCCCCGCGGCGCCGTCCCAGAATGAGGTGATCAGCCCCTGCGCCTCGAGGCGCCGCAAGACCGGGTAGAGCATGCCGTCGGACCAGGCGATGCGTTCCCCTGAGAGTTCCCGGATGCGCTTGATCAGGGCGTACCCGTAGCCGTCCCCCTGCTCGAGCAGGGAAAGCACGAGCGGAATGGTGGACGCTGCGACGAGTTCCTTCGATAGGGTCATCTGGGCCTCACGGGTCGATACATGACTGCACTATACATAGCGCTGCTATGTATGTCTAGCCCATTTTCGCGATGCTCCGAAGATCTCTGCTATCGCACAGCCGCGCCCACCGGCTGCTTGGCTTCCACCCGGGGCCCCTCTGGTGGGCAGGCCGTACTTGGCATCTGGAGAGGCTCCAGCTCCGGCAGTGTCATCTGGCGGTCCAGGCGGTCCTGGAGAAAGCGGGCGTAGGGTTTGATGTGAAGATAGAGGGCGGCAAAGGTAACCGCGCTGCGAAGTGAACGGGGGTTGTGCGTCAGGCAATCGCCGAAGGTATGCCAGTAGGCAGAGCGCGCTTCGCGGTCCCGCACGCCCAGTCTCCAGCTGATCTTCGCGAGCGATCGCAGATCCCGCCACTGACGGCGCAGTGGGGTGCGGATCCGGTGCTGGGAGAGATCGAGGGCACGGTTCAGACGGCGAACGCGCGCGAAGAAGGCATGCGGGGCGTAGATCGCTTCAATGACGGCACGGTAGTCGCGCAGGATCTCATTGCGCGGACGCTGCGTTTGGTAATTGAGGCCCGAGGTGCACTGATCGGCATCGCTATCGGAGAAATCGCGATCGATGTCGGGGTGGAGCCGGCCTTCCTGTTGCAGACGCCGGGACAGCTGGGTATGTGGCAGCGCATAGAGCAACCCCACCATGCAGATGGGAATCGCCGCGTCTTCGATACAGTCGATCATCGAGTCCGCCACCGAGCCGCTCTCACCATCAAAGCCCACGATGAACCCCGCGTTGACGAACATGCCGGCCTGATTGATCCTGCGGATGCTGGCGGCGATATCCTTCTTGGTGTTGTGCGCTTTCTGGGTCCGGTGCAGCACGCGGGGATCGGGCGTCTCGATGCCCACGAAGACCGCGAAGAAGCCGGCCCGGGCCATCAGCATCAGCAGTTCTTCATCATCCGCCAGCCCGAGGCACGCCTCGCTCGTGAACTCGAACGGGTAGCCGTGCCGGCCACGCCACGTCGTGAGGGCAGCGAGCAGCGCACGGACGGCCTTGCGATTGCCGATCAGGTTGTCGTCGACGAAATCTACATGCCCTCGATAGCCGAGCTCATAGAGCGTGTCGAGTTCGGCCAGGATCTGAGCGGGTGATTTCTGCCGCGGTACCCGTCCGTTGAGTTCGATGACGCTACAGAACTCACAATGATGAGGGCAGCCGCGTCCGAACTGGACACCCACGTGCATGTAATCCCCAAGGCGCAGCAGGTCGAACCGGGGTACCGGAGAGGCGGTGAGATCGGGGAAGCCGCTAGCGGTGAAGACGCCGCGGCGCTCACCGGCCTGCCAGGCGGCCACGAAATCGCCCATGATGCCCTCGGCCTCACCGAGGACGCGGAACTCGGCCTCCTCGTACACCCCGGGACTCAGGGTCACATCGGGACCACCGACCACGACCGGCTTGTGGTGGTCGTGGGCCATGGCGATCACCCGTTTGGCGTCGGGCTGCTGGGAGAGCATGCCGCCGATCATGACCAGGTCCGCCCATCGCAGATCCTCCTCTGTGAGACTGGAGGTATTGCGATCGATGAGCCGAACCGGCCAGCTCTTCGGCAGGAGTGCGGCAACGGTGATCAGTCCGAGGGGGGCAGCGACATAGCGCGCGCCGACGATGGCGCAGGTCTCCCGGTAGTTCCAGAATGACTGCCCGGTAAAGCGTGGACTGACGATCAAGACATTGGGAACCAGCGTACGAACCACGGTCGACGTCTCCCGGCGGGGGAACCCCATCACCCATTGCGAGGTCCGCTGGGTGAGCTTCGAGGGGTGGCTCGCGGAATCTCCCCGGCGGTCCTGGATCCGAGCGCGTCTGCTCCATGAGGTCCGCCCGGCTTTCCCGGGAGTCCTTCGCCCAGCCCCGCCGCTGAGCAACTCGCCTGGCATCATAGAACAAGGTCGGCTGAGCGACAATAAGATGATCGGACACCATCGGGGCGGGGGCGGCGGACGCGGACGGGGACGGGAACGGGGGACCGGGAACTGGGGACTGTTGGCAACCCTGTGGCGGTCCATGCTATCATGGATGCGCTCTTGAAGACGCAAGCGCATCGCGTGAACCCGCACACAGGAGGAGCGGTCATGGCCAGCTCTCACCGCCACTCGGCCCTCACCTTCCCCGGAACAACCTTCATGATTCTCATGGCAGCAGCCCTCGTGATGGGCTTCTCCGTGCTGTTGCCCTCAGCGTCGTGGGCCGACACGGAACTCCTCTGGTCCTTCGCCGGCAACGGCAGCCTGGAGGCGATCGCCGCCTTCCCGGACATCGACGGGGACGGTGGACCCGACATCGTCTTCGAAGGCTACGGCAGCGGCCCATCGGAGGTGGACCACGTCTTCGCCGTGCGCGGCGCATCGGTCGGCACGGGCGAGATGATCTGGTCGGCACGACCTCTGGGCGGCGCGAGCAGCGGCGGCGGCAGCGGCGACAATTGCCTGCGCATGGGACCCGACCTCAACGGCGACGGCTTCCCCGAGGTTCTGCTCGCCACCGCCTGGGGCGGGCGCACCGCCTATGCGCTCAATGGCCTCACCGGCGAGACGTTCTGGAGCTTCGACACCTATCTCCAGCCGCAGTCAGGGTGGGTGTACGCGATGGATGATCTGGGCAGCGACATCACCGGGGACGCCGTCCCCGAGATCGTCATCTGCTGCGGCAGCTACAATGATCGCATCTACTGCCTGAACGGCGCGACCGGCGAACAGGTCTGGGTCTACAACGGGCAGGATGCGTCCTTGGACATTCGTTCGTGCCAGGACATCAACAATGACGGCATCCGCGACGTCGTCGCCGGCCTTGGGGACAACTCGGTGCCCGAGCAGGTGATCGCGCTCAGCGGCGCCGACGGCCAGCTTCTGTGGTCGCGCCCCACGGGCGGCTCGGTGTGGAACCTCACCTTCGTCAGTGACCTGGACGGCGACGGCATCCGCGAGATCGTCCCGGCCCTGTGGGAAGGCGCCCTGATGTGCATCAACGGGCGCACGGGCGCCGTGGAATGGAACGTGAGTGCGCCCTACCAGCAGCGCGTGGCCACACTGCCGGATGTCAACGGGGACGGCTACGATGACGTGGTGGTGGGATTCAACACGTCGATCGGGGTGCGCGCCTACGACGGCACCGACGGCACCCTGCTGTGGACCGCGATCACGCCCGACTGGGTATGGGCCGTCGATCAGGTGGAGGATTGCACGCAGGATGGCATAGGCGATGCGGTGGCCGGCGACTTCGACGGCTACATGTATCTGATCGACGGGGCGAGCGGCGAGATTGTCTGGAGCTGGCTCAACCCCACGGGCGATAAGATCATGACGATCCGCGGCGTCCCGGACCTCAACGGCAACGGCCAGCCCGACGTCGTGGGCGGCACGCAGCTGCTCTACAGCCCGCCGACCGGCGGCAAGGTCTACGCCGTCGAGGGCAACAACGAACCGATGTCGGTCCCCGAACTCGTGCTCGATCAGGGCCACGGTCTGCGCCTGTCGCCGGCATACCCCAATCCCGCGCACGGCGCGGTCTCCTGGAAGCTGGGTGCGCAGCAGGGCGGCTTTGTGCAAGTCCTGGTCATCGGCGCCGACGGCCGCCGCGTGGCCGAACTCGGCGGCTTCAGGGCCGCCGCGGGAAGCGAGGTCGGTCTGTCGTGGAACGGCCTGGACCGCTTCGGCCGGCCGGTGGCCGCAGGCATCTACCACACGCGCGTCTTGCTCGACGGCAAGCTGGCGGCACAAGGTCGGGTCGTACAGGTTCGGTGAGGCGTGTCCTGCCACGCACGCCGCGCCTGGCCGCGGTGCTGGGACCCCGCCGGGAGCGCGTCCATCACCTGGCGCTGGCCAAGCGCACACTCGCGGCGGCCGAGGTGCTGGCCCGGGCCTACGAGAGCATCGACCAGGCGCCTCCGGCGGCCACCGTACCCGAGATCCTGGAGGATGCCCGGAGCATCATCGCTGGGGCGGAGCAGGGG
>CAZZIF010000300.1:3733-5126 GCA_964654025.1 uncultured bacterium | reverse complement strand
CGGGATGTGCGAATCGCATCGTCGCTTCGAGTCCTTCTCCTACAGCAAATCTAGGTGCAAACCCACTAGCAAACCCACTAGCGAACCCACTAGAAAGCCTACGTGCAAACCCGCTAGCAAGCCCACTAGCACGCTCACTCGTAAGCCCTCTCGCAAGTCCACCAGCAAGCCCAATCGCAAGCCCAGGCGCAAGTCCACTAGCAGGCCCGGTCGTGACGCAAGCATCGGTACGCGCGCCACATTCACGCGCCAGTTTCGCGCGCCGCCTTCCAGCGCTACCTTCGCACGGCACCTTCGCGCGGCACCTTCGCGCGGTACCTTCGGCGTCTTGCGGCGCCCCCTAAGGCACGCGTCGCAGCCAGGTCACCCTGGCCAGCAGTTCGAGAATGACCAGGCCCAGGGCCGGCCACAGCAAGACCGCGCCCAGGTCCCGGTACTCCACATACTCCTCGGTTTCTACACGGGTTCGTTCGAGCGTGTCGATCCGCTCGTAGATCCGCGCCAACGACTCCCGGTCTTGGGCGCGGAAGTAGAGACCGCCGGTGAGATCGGCGATTTTCTGGAGCGTCTCTTCATCCAGGTCCACTTCTACATACTGGGTCTGGCGCCCGAAGAAAGGATGCTCCACCGGATAGGGCGCCTTGCCCTTGGTACCTGCGCCGATGGTGTAGATGCGCACCCCCATGTCCCGAGCCAGTCCGGCCGCGGTCAACGGATCCAAGACCCCCGTGTTGTTCATGCCATCGGTGAGCAGAATGACGACACGGCTCTCACCCGGGATCTCCTTCACGCGGTTGAGGGCATTGCCGATGGCCATCCCCACCGCGGTGCCGTCCTTGATATCCCCAATCTGGATCTCGTCCAAGAGACTCGTGAGCACCTGATAATCCGTCGTCAACGGGCACTGCGTGTAACTGTTTGATGCGAAGACGACGAGTCCGATCCGATCGCCGGTGCGCCCTGAGATGAACTCGCGCGCCACGTCCTTCGCCGCGTCCAGTCGATTGCCAGGCTGAAAATCAAGCGCCTTCATGCTGCCCGAGATGTCCAGCGCCAGAACAATGTCAATACCTTCCGAATAGGAGGTCACCTTGGTGCGCCCCAGCCGCGGGGCAGCCAGGGACAGTATCAGCAACGCCAGGACGATCGCACGCACCAACGGCAGGGCTCGGTAGGCGATCGTACGCGGGCTCACGAAGCGACCCGCCCCGGGCGGCGTGGCGAATCCGAGCCCTCCCTCGAGCCGCTCGCGCAGGAGATGCCGAACATACCATGCGGCGGGGATCACCAAGAGCAACAACAGCATCCAGGGATGGGCCAGGCTCATAACGCACCCCTCCCCTGATCCCTTCGTGCAGCCCGGGCCGAAGAGGCGGTCGTCCGGGCCGCGCCG